>CANJMY010000017.1 GCA_947475315.1 Pseudomonadota bacterium
CAACGATCGCCTCGACGACGCCGGCTACGCCTACGTGGGCATGGACCACTTCGCCAAGGCGTCGGACTCGCTGGTGATCGCACAGCGCTCGGGCAACCTGCGCCGCAACTTCCAGGGCTACAGCACGCATGAGGGCCTCTCCATCGTGGCGTGCGGCACGTCCGCGATCAGCGAGCTCGCCGGCTCCTACGCGCAGAACGTGAAGCACATCGGCGACTACAAGCGCCGCATCCGCGAAGAGGGCACCGCCACCGAGCGCGGCCTGCGCCTCACGCCCGACGACCAGCTCCGCCGTCGCGTGATCATGGACCTGATGTGCAACTTCGCCATCTACGACCAGGACTTCAGCGACCTGCTCCCGGCGGGGCAGTCGTTCTCGTCGTACTTTGACGCGGAGATCGAGGGCCTCACGCCCTTCACAGAGGTGGGCCTGATCGAGCGCACGTCCGACGGCCTCGTGGTGTCGAACGAGGGTCGCATGATCATCCGCAACATGGCGATGGTCTTTGACGCGTGGCTTCCCAAGCTCGCCGCGGACCAGGCCCGCTTCTCGCGCACGGTCTGACGCCATGCGCGACCTGATCGTCATCGGGGGCGGACCTTCTGGCCTCGCCGCCGGCGTGTCGGCCAAGGCCGCGGGTCGCGACGTGCTGGTGCTCGAGGCCGACTCGCGCGCCGGCGGCAACATGCGCAGCGAGGTCATCGACGGGTGCGTGGTCGACTGGGGGCCCACCACCATGCGGCTGGTGGACCCGTTGGTGCTGACGGCGCTGGACGCCATGGGCGCGCTGCCCGACGTGGTCGACGCCGACCCGCACACCAAGAGCAAGCGCATGTTGGTCCGCTCGGGTGCGCTGGCGCCGTTGCCGGGCTTGCCGTGGAGCCTAATGCCGGGCGGCATGTTCGGGCTGGGCTGGCTGGGCCGTCTTCTGTGGAACGCGATCAGCCCGCCCAAGCTGGCCGCGGACGTCACCCTGGACGCGTGGGTTCGAGCGCAGCTAAGCGACGCGATCCTGCGCAACGCCGTCGATCCGTTCGTGTCGGGCGTCTACGCCGGTGACCCGACGCAGCTCATCGCGCGCCTGGCCTTCCCGGACCTGATCGAGATGTCGGACGCGGGCGGCGGGAGCCTGCTGCGCGGCGTGTTCAAGCGAAAGAAGGGCGCGGAGAAGATCTCGCCCGGTCGCCTGATCAACCTGCGCGGCGGCATGGAGGGCATCGCCACCGCCGCCACCCGCACCCTGGGCGACAGCCTCGCGCTGAGCACGCCCGTCCGTGGCCTCGTCCGCGAGGGGGACGCCTGGCGCGTGCTCACGGAGCAGGGCGAGCACCGCGCTCGCTCGGTGGTGCTGTCGGCGCCGTGCCACGCGCTGGGGCCCGTGCTGGACGGTCTGGACGCCGACCTAGCCCGTCAGGTGGAGACCGTGCCCTACGCCACCATCGCGCTCGTCACGCTCCGCGTCCGCGAGTCCGACATCCCGAACATCCCGGCGGCGTTTGGCTTCCTGGTGCCTCGCGCCGAGCCGTCGCACGTGCTGGGCGCGCTGTTCACGTCCTGCCTGTTCCCGGGTCGCGCCCTGGAAGGCGAGCGAGCCATCACCCTGTTCGTCGGCGGGCGTCGGCACCAGGCGTGGCTGGACTCGGTGGACGACGACGCGGTCCGCGCCGACGCGCGCGCCCTGCTGGAGCGCGTGCTCGGCTGGCGCGGCGAGGCCACGATGCACGTCCAGCGCATCCCGCGCGCCATCGCCCAGTACGACCGGTCCGTTTGGGGCTTGGCAGAGGCGGTCTCACGCCTGCAGGGGCGCCACCCGACGCTTCGTTGGGCGTCGAACGCGCCGGGTGGCGTGGCGCTCCCCGCCGCGATCGCCCGCGGCTGGATCGCCGGGAAGCCGTGATCGCTCGCGGGTTCTCCGTTTGCGTCTTGGCCGCTGCCTGGGTCTGGTGAAGGGAATGTCGGCGGCGTGGTGAACGCGCCTGACCTCATGTAAAAGCCGTTCCAGAGGACCAGCATGCCCGCATCCCAACCGCCGACCTACATGGTGGTCCAGCCCCCCACCGGCAGCCCGGTAGACCGCCTGGGTCTGGCGCTCATCAAGGACCCGCGCGACCTGATCTTCTTCCGGACCACGGCCTGGATGGCGACGTGCCTGCTGCCGGTGTCGGCGCTGATGTTCGTGCCGGGCGTCTTCCGCTGGTGGTTGGCGCCGCTCTACCTCGGCTACGTGATGTACTTCTTCATCGACCGGTACATCCTGATGCTGCACGCCACGTCGCACCGGCCGCTCTACAAGCGCGAGTACCGGGTGCTTGGCCACGTGGTCCCGGTGCTGCTGGCGCCGTTCTTCGGTCAGTCGCCGTACACGTACTACGCACACCACATGGGCATGCACCACCCCGAGAACAACATGGAGGACGACCTGTCGAGCACGCTGAAGTACCAGCGCGACTCGCGGATCGACTTCTTGAAGTACTGGGCCACGTTCTTCTTCCTGGGGCCGTTCCAGCTCCCGATCTACTTCGCGAAGCGCCGCCGCTGGTCGATGTTCCGCATGTTCGTGCTGGGTGAGGTCGGCTGGTTCTCGCTGGTCGCGCTGCTGCTGTGGCTGGTGCCCGGCCCCACGTTCACCGTGTTCGTCGTGCCGTTCCTGATGATCCGGTTCCTGATGATGTCGGGCAACTGGGGTCAGCACGCGTTCGTCTGCCCAGACGACCCTTCGAACCCGTTCAAGAACAGCGCTACGCTGATCAACGCGCGCCACAACCGCCGCTGCTACAACGACGGCTACCACGCGGTGCACCACGAGAAGCAGGTGCTCCACTGGTCTGAGATGCCGCTGGACTTTGAGAACCACCGCGACAAGTACGCCAAGAACGACGCGCTGGTGTTCGACGGGATCTTCGGGTTCCAGAAGATCTGGTGGTTCCTGATGACGCGGCAGTACCAGAAGCTCGCGTCGCACGTGGTGCGCTTTGACGGCTCCAAGACCGACGAGGAGATCGTGGCGCTGCTGCATCGCCGCCTCACGCCGATCGCGCCGGGCTCCACCCTGACCGCCAAGTAGCCGCGCTTCGGGCCGCCGCAGGACGCGGAGGCCCGAGCGCTTGGCCTACGCGTCCACCGTCTCCTTGGGCGGCGCGACGGCGTCGTCCTTGGGCGGCTTGCCGTGGGCGCGCAGCAGGACCTCGCCGTCGGCGAAGTCGATCTCGGCCGTGCCACCGTGCTGGAGCGCGCCAAAGAGCAGTTCGTCGGCGAGCTTGCGCTTGACGTAGTCCTGGATGACGCGGCCCATCTCGCGGGCGCCGTACTCGGGGCTGAAGCCCTTCTCGAGGAAGTAGCTCCTCGCCGCGTCGGTGGCGGTGAGCGTGACGTCGCGCTCGATCAGCTGGTTCTCCAGCTCGAGCAGGAACTTGTCGACGATGCGCAGGATGGTCTCTTCCGGCAGCGGCTCGAACCAGACGATGGCGTCGAGGCGGTTGCGGAACTCGGGCGGGAACACCTCCTTGAGGACGCTCTCCGCGCGGGAGGCGGCGCCGGCCTGCACGAAGCCCACGTTGCGCGCGGACGCCTGACGGGCGCCGGCGTTGGTGGTCAGGATGACGACGGCGTTGCGGAAGTCGCTCTTGCGGCCGTTGTTGTCCGTGAGCGTGGCCGAGTCCATCACCTGCAGGAGGATGTTGAACACGTCCTTGTGCGCCTTCTCGATCTCGTCGAGCACGATCACGCAGTGGGGCGTCTTGTAGATGGCGTCGGTCAGCAGGCCCGCCTGCTCAAACCCGACGTAGCCGGGGGGAGCGCCGATCAGCAGGCTGACCGCGTGCTTCTCCATGTATTCGGACATGTCGAAGCGGTGGAAGGTCACGCCCAACGCCGACGCGAGCTGCTTGGCGAGCTCGGTCTTGCCGACGCCGGTGGGGCCCGCGAACAGGAAGCTGCCGACGGGTCGGTTGGGCGAGCCGATGCCGGCGCGGTTCATCTTGATGGCGTTGGACACCGCGATGATGGCGTTGTCCTGGCCGAAGATCACGCGCTGCAGATCGGACTGCAGGTTGAACAGGCGGTCCTTGTCCTCGGTGGACACGGCGCGCGGCGGGATGCGCGCGATGCGCGCGATCGCGGCCTCCACGTCCTTGAGCGTCACGCGGTCACCACCGCGCAGCTGCACGGACGCGCCGACCTCGTCGAGCACGTCGATCGCCTTGTCCGGGAGCTTGCGCTCGTTGAGGTGGCGCACGGCCAGGCGCACGCACGCGTCGACGGCGTCGTCGTCGTACTTCACGCCGTGGAAGTCCTCGTAGCGGCTCTGGAGGCCGTGGAGGATGGCCACCGCGTCGTCCGGGGAAGGCTCAGAGATGTCGATGGTCTGGAAGCGGCGCGCGAACGCCTTGTCCTTGCCGAGCGATCCGCGGTAGTCCTCGTGCGTGGTCGAGCCGATCACGCGCAGCTCACCGGCCGCGAGCGCAGGCTTCAACAGGTTGGAGGCGTCCATGGTGCCGCCGCTGGTCGCGCCGGCGCCCACGACGATGTGCAGCTCGTCCACGAAGAGGATGGCCTTCTTGTCGTCTTCCAGCGCCTTGAGCACCGCCTTGAGGCGCTCCTCGAAGTCGCCGCGGTAGCGCGTGCCGGCCATGAGCGAGCCCATGTCGAGGCTGTAGATGTGCGTGTCCTTGAGGGACTCCGGCACGTCGCCCTCGTGGATGCGGCGGGCGAGGCCCTCGACGATCGCCGTCTTGCCGACGCCGGGGTCGCCGATCAGCAGCGGGTTGTTCTTGCGGCGACGCGCGAGGATGTGGACCATGCGGTCGACCTCGTCGTGGCGGCCGATAAGCGGGTCGATCTTGCCGGCGGCGGCGCGCTTGTAGAGGTCGACGCAGAAGTCTTCCAGCGCGGTCTCTGGGCGCGCGCCGGGCGTGGACTGGGCGTCGGGGCCGGTGCCCTGGGGCGTGCGGACAGGGTCCGACGCTCGCGAGCCGCCCTTGCGGACGCCGTGGCTGATGAAGCTGACGACATCCAGGCGCGTGACGCCGTGGGCCTCCAGCAGGTGCACGGCCTGGCAGTCGGGCTCGCCGAACAGGGCGACCAGCACGTTGCCGCCATCCACGGGGGCCTTGCTGCTGTTCTGCACGTGAACGATGGCGCGCTGCAGCACGCGCCGGAACGCGGCGGTGTGCATGGGGTCGTAGTCGGCGTCGGCTTCGATCGACTCGTACTCGTCGAGCAGCGCCTCAACCTCCTTCTCCAGCTCGCCGAGATCGGCGCCGCACGCCTCGAGGATCTCGGACGCGCGCGGATCGTGGAGCAGGCCATGGAGCAGGTGCTCGGTGGTCAGGAACTCATGCTTCTTCTGGCGGGCGCGTTCGAGGGCCATGCCAAGGGCCACGCGCAGGTCGTCTCCGAGCATCTACTCTGGCTCCATGGTGCACTGAAGGGGGTGACCCGCGTCGCGGGCCAGTTCGACGGTCTGCTCTACCCGCGTCTCCGCGATCTCCTTGCTGTAGACCCCCGCGACGCCCATGCCGGCGCGGTGGATCTGCAACATCAGGCGCGACGCCGACGCGGGCGTGTGGCGGAACACGTTGGTGAGCACAAACACGACGAACTCCATGCTGGTGTAGTCGTCGTTGTGGATGAGGACCTTGAAGCGCTTGGGCTGCTCCGTCTTGGTCTTCTCAAGGATGTCGCCCTGCTTGTCTTGCCGGGGATCGCTCATGTTGCCGGTGGTCTCCGATGCCTTGAGTGTAGCCCGGCTACGTGGGCTGTGACCGTCGCCTCGTGACATGGCCACGCTTCGACCGACCGAAAACCCCTCACGGCCGGATGTGAAGGTCCGTGACGACCGGCCGGTGATCGGAGCAACCGTTGACGGGCACCCGGATGCCGCCGATCCCGACCTTGGGCGACACATACACGTGGTCGACCCGCAGCGGGAGCAGGCCGAGCAGGCTGACCGTGCCGCCATAGCCGTCCCCCGCGACGTCCCAGGCGTCCCGGAGGACGCCGCGAAGGCCGACGTGTACGGGCGTGTCCCGGGTGCCGTTGAAGTCCCCGGCGATCACCAGCGGCCCGCGCTCGGCCGTGGCCAGCGCCTGGAGCGCACGACCCTGCTGGGCCTGCGCGTCGAACACCTTGGGCATCCGCCCGACCGCCTGATCCAAACGGTTCACCGGCTCGTCGAGCACGCCGAGCGTGGCCAGGTGCACCCCGACCACCCGCAGCGTGGTGTCGTCGCGCGAGACTGTGGCGTCAATGCGCTGCCAGTCGTCGTCCGCGACGTAGGGCTGCGCGCCGCCGTGGTCCAGACGCCACGCGCCGCGGGTGCACACGGCCAAGCCGCTGCGCTTGGGGCCGGTGCTCCGCGCACGGTAGGTGTCCCAGGCGCAGCTCAGGCCCAGGTCGACCGTCAGCGCGTCCAGGTCCTGCGCGGTCAGCTCCTCCAGGGTGAGCACGTCGGGGTTGGCGGCCAGCACCTCGCGCACCAGGCAGGCGCGGGCGTTGCCGCTGTCGTCGGGGCCACCCCACAGGCGACGCACGTTCCAGGTCATCAGGCGCACCGCGACGCCGCTCGTGTCGTCGGGCGACTGCCGCCAGATGGGGCCCCACAGCGCCAACGGCGCGACGGTGGCGAGCCCGAGCAGCCAGGGCGACAGGCCACGGTCCGGGAACAGGGTCCACAGCAGGAAGGTCCAGCCGATCCCAATCACCGCCAGGTAGGGGAGGGCGGACATGGCGGCGACGGCAGGCCAGACGAGATCCCCACCGGCGGCGGACCACCCGGCGCTGGCCCAGACGACGACCAACGCTGCGGCGGTGGCCCACGTCACGGCGCCCGCGAGTCGCCCGCCGCGCTTGGGCGGCGGGAGCACGAACGAGGTGGCGCGCGCGGCGCCCTCCGCGGACAGCTCGGTGACGGGCAGACGGGACGACATGAAGCACCTGGGCGACCGGCGGACTATCACGGAGGCCACGTCGGGTCGGACGACACGACAACACGTCGCGGACAGCGGAGCGGAGATGGCGACCGACTGGTTGGGGGCCTGGGTCGAGGTGTCGATCGACGCGCCCCGCGGCACGTTCGTGAAGCGCCGCGCCGACGGCACGGTCGACTTCGTGTCGCCCCTCCCCACGCCGTTCAACTACGGCGATGTGCCGGGGCAGTGGGGCGGCGACGGAGATCCGCTCGACGCGCTGGTGGTCGGGCCGCGACTGCCGCGCGGACACCGAGGCCGCTGGCAGGTGGTGGGAGTGGTGTCCTTCATCGACGGCGGCCTCACCGACGAGAAGCTGGTGTGCGGTGAGGTCGGCCCCGCCGAGCGACGCGCCGTCGAGGCCTTCTTCACGGTGTACGCCGTCGCCAAGCGCGCGCTGCGTGCGGCGCGTCGTGGCGGTGGCGTGACCGAGTATCGGGGCGTGCGCTGGCTCTGAGCCGCCGCACGATCAGACGCGGACGACCTGCTCCAGCCCGTCGAGCGCGCCGGACCACGCCCACTGGTACACCTCGGTCGCGTCGGCGTCGGCCAAGCCGTCGTGCACGATGCGCACTTCGGTGACCGGACCGTCTCCGGCGAGCGAGATGATCACGCGGCTCTGACGACCGCCATCCATGTCGCTGTGCCACGTGAACCCGAGCGTGCGGCCCTGATCGATCTGGTTGAAGTGGCCGTCGATGCGCAGAAGATTGCCCTCGGTCGAGGTCATGCGCGCACGAAATCGACCGCCAAAGCGTAGATCCCACTCGTCGATAAAGGTGGTGAAGGTCTCAGGGCCCCACCAAGACGCGACAAGCGACTTGTCGGTGATCGCCCGCCAGACGCGCCCGCGCGTCGACTCGACGCTCCTGCGGACCTCGACAGCCTGCCCAGTGTTCATCCCGTACTCCGTCGCGTACGAACCCCACGGTAGCACAGGCCGTGCCGTAGGCAATGTTCTGCGATTGCGTAGAGCACGTCGCGCACGGATCTGGGGCGGGCGCGTCGATTCGCCGCGGGGGGAGCGTCGTGACATGGCATGACGATTGCTTGGGCATTTGTCAGCGGAGTCTCACGTCTGCTGTGGTGCTCCGCCCCCCCAACCCAGGTGTACCATGCTCAAGCCACGTACCTCGCTGTTACTCGCCTTCCTCCTAGGCTGTTCGTCGCCTCCAGCGGCAGACCCCGCCGTCCCGACGATGCTCCCTGACGCGGCACCGGCTGCGGCCCAGGCCGCGGCGCCTGCTGAGCCAAAGCCGGACAACAAGAAGACGGTGGTGGATGTCGCGGTCGGCTCGCCCGACCACACGACGCTGGTGGCCGCGCTCACCGCCGCGGGACTCGTGCCCGCGCTGAACAGCCCCGGTGGGATCTACACGGTGTTTGCGCCGACGAACGCGGCGTTCGACAAGCTGCCGGCGGGCACCGTGGACACCCTGCTCAAGCCCGAGAACCTGGACAAGCTCAAGAAGATCCTCAAGCATCACGCTGCGGTGCCCATGATCCAGCAGGCGGAGATGCATGACGGCGCGACGCTCGGGATGTCGGATGGCTCGTCCGTCACGTTCCACGTCGATGGGGACCACGTGAAGGTGGATGACGTGAACATCCTGGGCTCCGTGCAGGTGATGAACGGCATCGTGTACGTCGTCGACGGCGTTCTCTCGCCGAGCCGCTGATCGAGGCGCGAGGTCAGCGCACCCAGGCCACGCCCAGCACGGTGTGGCCTTCGAGCGTGTGCTCGCGCCCGAGGCCTGGCAGGTCGGCGCCCACCGAGGCCCACAACCGGTAGTGACGGAACACGCTGTACGTGGCCTGGAGCTGGGCGCCCGTGTGGCTGGACGGCGTCCATCCTGTCGTGCTCCTCGCCCAGGACTGTTCAAAGCTCAGCGAGCCCGCCAAGGTCCAGCGCTCGGCGAGCAGCCCGCCGACGCCTGCACCTGCGTGCAGCGCCGGGGTGACCTCGCCCGTGCCGACGCCCGCCTCGGCGCCGATCGACAGGCTCCAGGGGATGTCGTCGGTGGTCCGCTGGACGACGAGCGACGCGGAGAGGCCCACGTCCCGTCCGCCGGTGATGTCCGCGCCGAGCGGGTCCTCGCTGGCGGACCAGGGGCGACCCGTTGGCGCGCGGACGCCGATCGCGACGGCGGGGACGGGCGCGCCGGTCTTGTTTCCGTAGGCGCGAGACTCCAGCAGCGGCTCCCACAGCGCCGTGACGCGGACGTCGCCGGGCTGTGCGCCCCACGACGACAGCGACTCGGACGCGCGGTGGTTGATCACCCACGGCACGGTCAGGCTGATCTGACCCTTCGGATCCCAGCGCCAGCCGACCAGGCCGGTCCAGGTGAGCCCCTGCTCCTGGATGGACAGCCGACGCAGATGCCCGCGTGCGTCCGACCGCGCGAGCCCGAACGACACGTCCGCCGTCATCCCGAACAGCGCCGACTCGGTGCGATCGACGTGCGCGGGCAGCAGCGGGGTGCTGCCGCCGCAGCACGAGCCCGCCCAGGCGGGCGACGCCAGCGCGATCAGCAGCGCGGCCCACATGGCCTACTCGATCTCGACGGCGACGACGTCGTCGCCCTCGTCGCCGTCTGTGGCGACGTGCACCTGGAGCTCCCAGCTGCCCGACATTGAGAACGTACACGCCGCCTCGTACGAGCCCCCGCCCACCTCGGTCACCGTGACCTCGTCGGTGAGGCCGTGGCCCATCGCGGGCATCCATGGCGTGACGGTGAGCTCGGCGCCCTCCACGGCGGCGCCGTCGTCCGTCCGGGTGACGTCGAGCGTCCACGTGATCGACGCGCCCGCGGTCGCGGGGGAAGGGTCGGACTCGGCCTGCACTTCGAACGGAGATGTGGCGCTAGGCGAGGCGCACGCGGACACGAGGAGGGTCAGCAGCACGGCGCGCATCTTGGGACTCCCTGCTCCGCGAACGGAGCGCTTGGTTCAGAGCAGATCACCACGAAGGAACTGTCGGCGGGCGGCGAACAGCGCGACCGCGCCGACGAGCATCGGCCAGGCCAGCGCGTAGGTCAGCGTGCCGCCTGAGCCTAGGGTGGTGGAGATCCAGGTGCCGACGGGTCCGAGCACACCCAGCTCCGGGTCCGCTCCGGACAGCAGCCCAAGACGGCCTGCTTGTACGGGGTTGATCGCGGAGAGCGCGAAGACCGTCGACACCGGGATGTTCCACCGAAGCATCGCGCCGATGAGCGCGAAGTCGAGCAGCGCTGCGGACGTGATCCACAGCCCAAGGCCGCGCAGCAGCGCCGACTCGGGGGTCGACGCGCCGACGCCCACCCAGAAGCCGAGCGCGGCGAAGCACACCGCCTGGCCCACGAGCACCGCGACCAGCCGGGCCAGCAGCGCGACCGACACGGCCTGGCCAAGCGCGGCCGACGCGAGGCCGATCAGCGCGACCGCCAGCACGACCGGCCCGGCGACCGCCGCCAGCCGCGGCAGGAAGATCGCCCAGAAGCAGCCTGGCCTGGACACGGGGTGCGAGAGGTACCACTCGAGCACCCCCTGCGCGCGCGCCTGGACGATCGCTTGCGAGGTGGCGAGGATGGCGAGCAGCGGTAGCAGGAGCAGCGCCGCTGAGCCGAAGCCGGTGACGACACGCTCGAAGCCGGTGAACGCGACGATCGCCGACTCGCGCGACGCGAGCGCGAAGAAGAAGCCGACGGCGGCCACGGTCATCACGAACGAGGCCGTCAGCCAACGCGCGCGCACCACGCCCGCCGTCTCGAGTCGGAGGAGCGCGATCACGGCGACGCCCCGAAGGACGCGCTGCTCGCCTCGCCAAACGACACCCCGCCCGGCGTGCCGATCGGTGCGGCGGACCAGCCTCCGTCCATCGGCGCGCCGCGGGTGGGCACAAACACCGCCGACGCCTCGTCGAGCCAGCGCTCGTCCGACGCCGTCGCGTCGCGGAACCAGACGTGTACGAGCGACGGGTGGTTGGTGAGGATGAACTTGAAGGCGCACGCGGCGTCGTCGAACTCCTTGCGCTCGCCGTCCTTGGTGAGCAGCTGTGCGGCAAAGCGAGGGTCACCGACGATCATCCCGCACTCGTCGCACGAGACGTGGTCGTAGGAGATCGCCGCTGGCCCATCGGACGGGCCGCCACACGCTGTGAGCGAGAGGAGCATGGATGCGAAGAGGGCGCGGCGGCGCATGGTGGCTCCGTCAGTGCGTGAGAGAGACGCCCAACTCGACGCCTGCGGCAGCAGCGAGCGTGGGGTTGGCGAGGAAGCGGGAGAGGTCGTCGTCATAGGCGATGCGTCCATCGGTGAGGACCACGACGCGATCGACGAGGTGGCGGAGCTCCTCCAGGCGATGTGACGACAGCAGGACGGTCGGGCGCGGGTTGCGTTTGGACAGCGCATCGAAGAACGCGCTGCGGGCGGCGGGGTCCAGGTTCGCGGTCGGCTCGTCCAGCAGAAGCAGCGGGCAGCGCGACGCGAGAGCGGTGGCGGCGAGCAGCTTTTGCTGCATGCCGCCGGACAGCTCGGGGAAGCGTCGGTCCCACACGTTCCCCACGTCCAGCCCTAGGGCGGCCGCGGCCTCCACAAGGCGCTCTGGCGCCTCCAAGCGCTGACGCGACCAGAACCCGACGATCTCGGACACCGGCACAGGCAGCGTGGGCGCGCGCTGGGGGACGTAGGCGATGTGCGCGGCGGCGGCGGCATGATCGTGGAGTGGATCATGACCGCCGACCCGCACGGTTCCCTCACCGCTGAGCAGGCCGAGCAGGCAGCGGATGAGCGTGGTCTTGCCGGAGCCGTTCGGGCCGACCAGCGCGACGCGCTCCCCTTCGGCGATCTCCAGGGTGACGCCCTGCAGGACGGGGCGCGTGCCGTATCGCTTCCAAAGCTGATGGACGTGGATCATGGACGCTCCGCCACCATCATGGGGCGCTGGTCGACGAGGATGGGCTCGGGCGCGAACATCGGGAAGGCCGCGGCGAGCCACTCGATCAGTCCCTCGGCCGGGGTGCCTGCGAACCAAGCGAACTCCGGGTGTCGCTCGACAAGCCGACCGGTGATCTCACGGGCCTCGTAAGGCAGGTCGCCGAACCCATCGCCGTCCAGGTCGTAGCCTGCGTACTCGCTCCAGTGGTTGCCCTCGAACGCGATGGCGTCCGTGGACACGCGCCCGTCGACGGAGGCGGTGAGGCGGTTCGACGTGAAGTCGTTCCCGGTAAAGCGCGCGCCTGTAGACACGCCATGGAAGCGCGCGCCCACCTGGTTTGCGGCGATCAGATTGTGCTCGAAGAGGGCGACTGCGCCGCGCCGGTGCGGCGTGGTGTCCAGGTAGAGGCCGGTCGTGTCGCCGACGATCTGGTTGTTCCTGACGGTGACGTCGTCGGACTCCTTGAAGCCCAGGCCGACGCCTGCCTCACCGCGCGCGCCCGTGATCTGGTTCCCGTCGATGGTGACCTTGCCGCTGTACATCACGAACACGCCCACGACGTCGTTCAGGTAGGTGTTGGCGCGGATCACGTTGTCGCTGCTGTGCATCAGGTGCGTGCCGTAGCGGGAGTCGCGCACCTCGTTGTCCTCGATGCGGTTGCCGTCCGAGTACCAGACCACGAGGTCGCGCACGTGCGAGAGGTGGTTGCCAGTGACCACCGTGGCCTCGGCCTCCCACAGGCGAATGCCGTCGCCGCGTAGGCCAAACGCCCGCGTGGCGTCGCCGGTGATCGTGCAGTCTTCGATGGCGCCGCCCGTGGCCCGACGGACATCCACGCCGAGGTAGGCGTGATCGACGACGACGCGCTGGACACGGAACCTGTCCGCGCCGATCACCACGCCCGAGTCGTCGCGATCCGAGAGGAAGCCGCCGCCCGTGACGCGCACGTCATGCAGCCACACGTCGGGCGCCGTGATCACCACGACAGAGCCGACGCCGCCTCCGTCGATCACGGCGCCCGGCTCGCCAGAGACCTCGATCATGCGATCGAGCATGACGGGGCCGTGGTGGGTGCCCGGCGCCAGTACGAGGTGCGAGCCTGACGGGAGCGCGTCCACCGTCCCTTGCAGATCACCTCCGGCCGAGAGCCGGCGCTGCTGGGCAGGGCCGACGGGGATGATCTTGGCCAACGCGGGCACCGCAGCCGGCGTTGGCGCCGTGTGCTCTCCCGCCCACGAAGGGGCGGCGAGCAGAAGCAGCGCCAACGCGGGCCTCATTCGGCGTCCTTCGGCACGACGACCAGCAGGTGTGTGCAGTGCTTGCCGCAGGCTGCGTGGGAAGGGCATGCGTCGCAGATGCTCTTGCGCATCATCACCGCCACGCTCACCAGCAGGGCGCCGACGATCGACATCCAGAAGCCCCAGGTGGGGTACGCGGTGGTGTGGAACTGCCCGATGGTCCCGGCGCCGACGATCACCGGCATGAACGGCTCAAAGTGCAGCGGCGCGTCCTCGTGCAGCGTGTGCCCGAACGTGTACATCCAGTACACGACGTCGAGGATGAAGCCGATCGGGAGCCCAAGCGCCGGGATCAAGCCGAGCCAGCCGAGTCGCTTTCCGGCGGCGACGAGGCCGACCAGGATGGACAGCGCGGCGAGCGTGACCAAGTAGCCACCCATCGCCTTCTCCAACGAGGCGGCGTCCGACATGGTGCGCATGCCGATGTAGTGGTTGAGGATGTCGATCTCGGCCACGTCGCCGGTGATACCGGTGAGCGAGATGTGCAGCAGGAGACCCTTCGGGTACTGCGGCGCGACCAACTTGAACTCCCAATACGGAAACGCGTAGGAGGCCGCGAACAGAAGCACGCCGAGCAGGGTGCATCCGAGCACGACGACGCGCCGCTTGCGCAGCCATGCCTGCGGGTGGAGCGTGGGCGCTGACCGAGGCGCCGTTGCAGCGAGCGGGGTGCTCATGGCGCTACTCCTTTCCGCCGGACTTCAGGTACGCGATCAGCGGCCCAATCTCGTCGGGACCCACGCCTTGGTTCGTCATCTGCGTCATGATCGAGCGGTACATGTCGCGCGCGACGGGGTCCTTCTTGGTCATGTCCTCCGGGTGCAGGATCATCTTGGCGATCCATGCGTCGGTTCGACGCTCACCGAGTCCCGCGAGCGGCGGCCCGACCAGCTTGTCCTCGAATTTGTGGCAGCCGCCGCAGCCCTTGGCGATGAACACCGCGGCACCCTTCTCGATCGCCTCCTTGCCAGATGGCACGGCGAAGCTGTCGGGGAGCGAGATGTCAGCGGGGCCGTCGGGGCCCACGGCGTCGGCGGCTGGCGTCGCGGGTGCGGGCGCGGCGGGGGGGGCGACCGTGGTCGGCGCGGGCGCAGTCGAGCCACACGCCGTGGCGAGCAGCAGCGAGGCGATCAGGGAGCGTGGCGTCATGGGCGGGTCCTCGGTGTGGATATCAGTAGAGCCATAACTCCGCTGACGATTGAAAATACAGCAAGCATCGTGCCAAAAAGGGGCCGCGCGACGGGCTGCGGTCTACGGAGCGGGGCCCGGAGTCATGGACTCCGGGCCCCGGCAAGGCGACCGCGAGAAGGGAAGTCGAGGGACCAAAACTGGGTGGCGAAACGCAACCCCCTTCTCGTGGTCGCGGTCAGCCCTTGGTCGGCTTGACGAGCAGGTAGCCCATCATCTCCAGGTGGAGCGCCGAGCAGAACTCTGTGCAGTAGAACGGGAAGACGCCGGCGCGGTCCGCGACGAAGGTGATCTCCTCGTACTTGCCGGGCTCCATCGACACGTTGACGTTGTACATGTCGATCGCGAAGCCGTGCGTCTGATCGTAGGCCTGCTCCAGGCTGGTCAGGTGCAGCGTGACCGTGTCGCCCTGGTTCACGTCGATGTAGTCGGGCGCGAAGTGGCTGCGGATGACGCTCATGTAGACGTCGACGTGGTTCCCATTGCGCTCGATGCGTTCCTTGCCCGAGGCCACCGCGCCCGGGTCCACGCTGTCGGTGTAGGGGTTGGTGCCGATCGGCGTGTAGATCTCGATTGGGTGGAGCTTGTCGGCCTTGATCATCTGGCTGTAGTGCGGCTCGCCGAGCGGGATCGGCAGGTCGTAGGTGAGCTGCATCTTCGGGCCGCTGACGTCGATCAACTGGAAGTTCTGCGGGAGCAGCGGACCGACTGGCAGGAAGCGGTCCTGCGCCATCTTGTTCATGGCGACGACCCAGTGGCCATCAGGACTGACCGTGTCGCCCTCGGCTGCCAGGATGTGGCCGACGTTGTACTGAACCGACAGGCTCTCGACGGGCTGGTTGAGGTGGTTGTAGTCCCACTTCACGACCGTGGAGTCGAGGAAGACCGACGTGTACGCGAAGCCCTTGTCGTCGAACACGGTGTGCAGCGGCCCCAGGCCGATCTCCTGCTGCCCGCGGATCGAACCCTGGAAGTCGAGCACGCTCACGCCGTACGCATCGACGCCGGTGTACTCGCCCTTCTCGATCAACGCCTTGATCTTGGAGAACTCGAACACCGTCGTGTGCGTGTCGAGCTTTCCGCCGACCACGATCCCGGTGCCGTCCGGCGTGACGTCGCAGCCGTGTGGGCTCTTGGGCTCAGGGATGAACGTGAGCACGTGCTCCGACGCGACCAGGGCCAGCGGCAGCACGCGCATGCCGTTGATCACCTCGCCCTTGCCCTCGGCGATCAGCTTTTCCGCGGCCTTGTAGTTGATGACGTGCAGGTAGTCCGTGTCGTTCTTGGTCGCGGTGGCCTCGAGCGGAGGCTCGCCGGTCCCGCCAGACCCAAAGCCACGCTCGGTGTTCCACGAGTTGATGAACACCCACCCGTCCGACACCAGCTTGCCGGCGTCTGCCAGATCCTGGCCGTACGGAGGCAGCTCGATCGCCCAGGACGCCTCTTGGTCGATGCGGCCCTTCTCGCGGTCGAACTTCCAAAACACGGCCGCCCCGCGGTACTTGGCGTCGTAGTCGGACAGGGGTGCGTACACGTTCGCGAGCGGGGCCGCGTACTGGCTCGACTCGACGACGTACTCGGTGTTGGGTGTGACGAACGCGCCGCCGTGATCGGACATGACCAGCGGGTTCTTCACGATCTGCTTGGTGTTGAAGTCGGACAAGTCGACGACGGCGACGCGGGCGTTCGCCTTGTCGTTCACGAAGATGAACTGGCCGTCGTAGTCGCCGTTGGTCTCAGACAGGTTGGGGTGATGGACGTCGCCCCAGTTGATCACCTTGCCGCCCTGGTTGCCCTGGGCGAGGATCTTGTCGCTTGCGCCGCCCAGGCCGTAGCCTTGCCAGGGCTCCGCCCCGAAGACCGCGATGTACTTGAGGATGCGCATCGACGGGACGCCGATGGTGATGATGTTGCCGCCGTGGCCGCCAGATGCGAAGATCACGTACTCATCATGCTTGCCAGTCGGCGTGTAGGTCTTGGCCGCCGCAAGGATGTCGGCCTCGTTGAGGCCTCGGTCCTTCATGATGCTTGCCAGATCCTGTCCTGGCGCTGCGCCCGTGGGGGCGTCCGGGGCCGGCGCTGAGCCGGCGCAGGCCGCGAGTAGGGTTGTGAGGATCGCGAGTCGCATGGGTTCCCTCCTGGAACAAGGCACCCCGAGGGGTTGCACCGAACGTGCCACTCAGGCGACAAATAGCTCCGTTGAGATGAAGTCTAGGTTCGAGGCGGAATAAATGTGCGGCGTTCTGTCGCATGCTGGTGGGTGCGACGCTTTGCCACGCCCGTCCGCGGCGCTTTGGGACGTGGTACGGGGTTTGCAATGTCGCCACCGGCCCCGGATGGTCCTGTGTTCCAGCTCTCCCAGACTTCAGAGTACGCGCTTCGTGCGCTCGCCCAACTCGCCGTGGTGCAGGACGGCAAACCGATGCGCGCCGCAGACCTGGCCGCGCTGACACACGTCCCGCCCGCCTACGTGTCCAAGGTGATGCGCAAGCTCGTGGTCGCCGGACTGGTGTCAGGCGCCAAGGGCCATCATGGCGGATTCAAGCTCGCACGCCCCGCCGGCGACATCCGCTTCATCGAGGTCATCCAGGCGGTGGACCCGATGCCCACGTCCGAGCCGTGCGCGTTTGGATGGGGCGCGTGCAACGCCGCTTCACCCTGCCTGCTCCACCCGGCGTTCAACGGGCTCAACGCCCGCGTCAGGCAGTGGGCAGAGCAGACCACGCTCGACGTCGTGGCCCACGGCTCACTGGGCGCAGAACGGACCTGAGATCTCGATCGAGTTGTCGTCCTCGAAGCACTCGGCGACGGAGCCGCGGCCGCGGCCGTTGTCGTCGATCGCCACGCGGATGGCGTCCGCGCCCTGCACCAGCTCGGCCGGGACCTCAAACACCATCTGCTCGGCGGTGTAGCCTGCATCGAGCGCGGCGCCGATCGTCTGCGTCTCCACCTTGGTCGTGGTGCTGCCGCGGCGGACGTACAGCGTGACGCCGACGCCCGCGTCGATGGAGATCGTCGACGCGTTCACCGGCTGCACGGCGACGTAGAACTTGCCGAGCGAGCACTGGATGTCGCAGGTGTCGACTAGGCTGACGCGCAGGTCGATCGGCTCGTCGATCTGGTAGAGCGACGGGTCCGACGCGCTGTGCCAGGTATTGTTCGCCGGATCGGTGAACGCCTGGACCGGGTTCTGCGGGATGGTCAGGTCGTCGTTGACGTTGGCGCGGGAGTACGCGTGCTGGTTCCACAGCTTGCGGGCGGGCGCCCAGCGTCCGTCGCCGGCACCGTACACGGTGAAGCCAAAGCCGTAGGTGGTGTGCGTGACCAGGATCTCGGCCGAGCCGTCGCCGTCCACGTCTGCGATGACCGGGTAGTCCATCATGGTGTCGGAGTTGTGGCGGTCGGACTGGAACTTCACGGTGCCGTCGCGGCCGTCGAAGGCGTAGACGTTGATCTCGTCGTCGTAGATGACCTCGTCCCAGCCGTCGCCGTCAAAGTCGAAGATCGACGCGCCGGTCGCGCCGGAGGCATCGGTGACGGGCATGCTCCACAGCTTGGTGCCGTCGTGCTTGAAGGCCACGATCTCGTTGCCGCCGGCGACGATGATCTCGGGATAGCCGTCGTGGTCCAGATCCCCGATGGCGGCGGGCGAGACGATGTTCGCGCCGTCGAGCTCGGTCGGGCCCCACAGGGCGCGTCCGTTCGCGTCGCGCACCGTGATGCGGTTGAGGTTGGACGAGACGAACTCGCCCTCGGGGTCGTCGTCCAGGTTGGCCACGGCGATCATGCCGTCCTGGGCGGCGTCGTTGAACCACTTGTCGACCAGCACCGGGTTCATCGGGTCGGCGGGGTCGAAGCCGTAGATCGCGTCGCCGACGATCAGCTCCTCGGTGCCGTCGAGGTCGAGGTCGGCGACCGCGGAGAGGGCGCCCTCGCTGACCCCGCCGCCCGGCCCGGGCAGCAGGCCCCACGAACCATGGCCGTGCGTGCCCTTGGCGCGCGTGGTGCCGTCGGAGTTGAAGATCACGCGGCCGGCGATGATCTCGGGGCTGCCGTCGTGGTCCATGTCGGACACCGAAACGGCCGTGGCGTAGTCGAAGTCCGCCTTGTGGAACTCCTCGGTCTGCCACTTGAGCACGCCCGCAGAGTCCCAGCAGCCCACGGTGTAGCGGGCCTTGTCGGTGAGGGGGTCGATGGGCGACTGCGGGCCGACGCTGCGGGCCACGAGGATCTCAGCCTGGCCGTCGCCGTCCAAGTCCGCGATGGCGGGCTGAGCGCCGTAGCCGAGCTTGGCGTCGGGGAACTTCCACATCAGCTGGCCGGTGTCGCCATGGTACACGAACAGGTCGCCGGTGCGCAGGCCCAGGCCGCTCGTGAAGTTGGCCACCACCTCGGGGATGCCGTCGCCGTCGAGGTCAGCCACGGCGGGGATGCCGTTGCTGTTCTTGCCCTGGCCCGCCTCCCACTCGATCCACGGGTTGAACCCGCCGATGGTGTAGGCCGGGCACGGCTCGATCATGTCGGTCTGGCGGGGCTCACCCTGGAAGTCGCACAGGCCGACGATGGAGTCGGTGTCCACCACGTCGTCCGTGGTCCGGTCCGGCGTCTTGCCGATGCTGAAGTCCTGGCACGCCGCGAGCGCCAGCGCGGGCATGAGGTTGACCACACGATTCATGCGCATGTCGGGCTCCAGGACACGAGGGCGGCCCAAGATACCCCGGCGTTGAGGCACCCGCGCGGGGATCGCACGTCAGGGGCGCGCTAAGCTGCAGCCGTCGAGCGCGCTTCCAGGGCGGCGACCTCGCGGTCCATGCGCGTCCACTGGGCCCGCATCCACGCGGCCTGCGCGCCGGGTTCGCTCGGGATCTCGGCGAACGGGACACGCCACAGCCGCACGCGCACCACCAGGCCGACCAGGTCGCCGCGCAGCATGCCGCCCACGCTGTAGGCCCGGTCCAGGCCGGTGTGGGCGCAGAACACGACGTCATGGCCGGGGTTGCGCTGAAGGAGCGCCAGGGTGCCTCCGAGCTTCGGAGGCAGCACGCGGGTCAGCGACCGCGCGTAGGCTAGCGCCTCGACATCGCCCGAGGACTCAAGGCGGGCGAGGATCGACGCCACCTTGCTCGCCGAGAAGCGCGTGCCCTCCGGGTAGAGCAGCACGCCCTCGTCGGGCTCCAGCCCGTCGATCATCTGGGCCACCCGCGCGCGCTCGCCGGCGCCGTCGGCGCTGTCGCGGTCGACAAACACCGCGCGAACCTGCGGGCCGACCAGGTCAAAGGCCGGGTCCCACAGCAGCTCTCGCTTCACGGCGTAGCGAAGGAACGTGGGGTGGGGCAGCTCGAACACGATCGGCGCGATGAGCACGTCGGCGATGCCGGCGTGCCGCAGAAAGACCAGGAACGGCGTGCCCGTGGCGCAGCCGTCGCCGTCGACCTCCAGCCTGGCGCCGAACAGCCAGAAGCCGACGCGGGCCAGGGCGCGGTTCCACTCGCGCTTGATCACGCGGTGCCAGCGCAGCCAGCGACGACCGCCCGGATCGGGCAGCAGGGCACCGGCCAGGCGGGTGATCAGCGCCGCCACGATGCCGATCCAGTCGGAGAGCGTGTAGACCAGCAGCATCAGCGTGGTGCGCGTCGCGGCGAGCTTACGCCCGAGCGTCAGGTCCCCGATCAGCGCCAGCCCGACCCACAGCGGCGCCGCTCCCCACAGGGCGAGGGTGATCGCGCCCAGGGCGGGGAAGGTGATCAGTCGGCGGCGCCAGGTGGGGGACATGGGCGCATCCTAGATCCATGCGCCCAATCGGACTTGTCAGGGCTTGTGTTCGCCGCTGTCCGATGTTGGCGCGTCCCACAGCGCCCGCGCCCAGGCGAGCCCGCCGCTTGTGGCGTCCGCGAGCGGAGAGGTGGACGCGACCTTGCCGTTCGCGCCACCAGGCCACGTGTCGGCGCCTCCCGCGATGCGGCAGTCGAGCACGGGGGCGAGCCCCTGCCACTTGCTGCAGGTGAGCGCGCCTGCGACGTCCGGCGCGTCCGGGGTGGCGCCGTCGAGCGCGACCCAGGTGGCGATCGCGTCCTTCACGGGGCGCGTCCGGCCGCCGGGGAGCCCGCCCTCGAGCACGCCCGCGCTGCCGTCCGGCGGGACGAACTTGTCCTGATCGCCGTGGTAGTGGAGCACGGGGATGGGCCGCGTGCGCGTGCAGGTCTCCAGCTGAAGCGCGCCGCCCACGCTGATCAACGCGTCAGGGACGTCGGACTCGCAGGCCCAGCGCTCGGCCATCATGCCGCCGTTGCCGATGCCCGTCGCCAGCACCCGCCCGGACGTGCACGCCACGTCGTCGATGCGCTTGGCCAGCGCGTTGAGGAACGCGACATCATCGATGCTCTGCTCCACCGCGGCCCCGCAGCACTTACCGGCGTTCCAGGTGCTCGACTTGCCGTCGGGCGCCACCAGGATCACGTTCGCAGCCTCATGGGTCTGGGCCCAGTTCGAGTAGTAGGCTTGGCGCTGCGGCTCGGAGCGGAACTCGTGGAGGTCGAAGACCACGTCCTTCTTGCCCGCGCCGCGCGGCACCCAGGCCAACGCCTGACGGCTGCGGTCTGGCATCTTCACGTCGACGACGATCGGGCCGGACGCGAACGCGCCGGCGTCGCAGCGGTTGGCGGGCGCCGCGTCAGGCCAGTGCGCCTGATGTTCACCGCACGCCACCAGAAGGCCCAACAGCGGCACGAGCGAGGAACGGGTCATGGCTGCTGCTCCGAGGGGTTGTCCTGCTCGTCTTGGTTGCCCGCGTCGTCTTCAATGCGGTTTGCCCGCACCGCGCCGGACGGCGTGGTGTCGCGGCCGGGGAGCCACACCACCGACGGCCGCTGCCGCCAGCCGGTCTTGGCCATGAACACGCCGTTGCCGCCAAAATTGAAGCGCTTGTCGACGTGGTACGCGTACTTCACGCCGTGGCCCATGCCGCGCTCGGCGTCGACGATCGCCGCCCAGCGACCCTTGGCGATCGACTGGTTGATCAGGCGCCCCGACTCCATGAAGGGCCCGCCCTTGTGGTCGATGTCCCACAGCGAGATCAGGTGGAAGTGCGGGTCATGCCCGGCCTGGACCGGCAGCCACGGCGCGTAGGGAGACAGGATCGGGCCATCGATGGTCTTGAGGTACTCGACCATGGAGTCACCCGCGGCCTTGTCGGCGGCGGTGGGGACGAGCCGGTCGAGCTGGAAGCCAGACCAGGCTTGGATGGGCTGGGCGAGCCCCAGCAGGGCGGCGAGCGGCGCGGCGCGGCCCGGCAGCGACTCCAGCGCGTCCGCGATGGCGAGCACGGTGGCGCAGGCCAGCACGAAGTGCATCGGGATGAACACGTTGATGAAGCCGCCGTGGTGCGCCCGCATGATGAACGCCGTGACCATCGACATCGCCACGACGCCGAACCCGTAGATCCACGACCCGTCCACGCGGCGCGTCAGCAGCATGGCGGCGAGCGTGAGCGGCAGGGCGGTCGCGACCACCCCGACCAGCGCGTAGGCGGTGGCGCTCTCGGCTGCGGGGAAGGGCATGAGACCGGGGACCTCGGGCATGCCGAGCAGCGCCCAGATCGCGGCCCCGGCGCCCACCATCGGCACGACCACCAGCAGCGGCGCGGGCGCGTTCGGCACCGCGCGCGGCCCCACCGCCAGGAACCACAGGGAGAGGATTGCGCACGTCGCGGGCAACGCGTGGCCAAGCTCGCGGACCGATCCGGGCAGCGCGCGGTCCCACATGATCGGGTGCGATGCGGGCACGCCGACGATGTAGGTCAGGAAGTTCCCGCCCGTAGAGAGTTGCATCGCGCCCACGAACAGCAGCGCGGGCACCGCCGCGATCACCGCGAAGCGCAGCGCGCTGCGCCAGCCGTGCATGGCCCACAGCCCGAGCGCCACCGGCACACCAAAGGCCGCGGTGTTGTGCTTCACGGTGAACGCCAGGAACAGCATCACCGCCGCGCCCGCCTGGCGCGACGCGCGCTCGTCGGGCGCCATCACCAAGGTCCAGGCGAGCAGGCCCATGGCCAGCGCGTCGGGGCGGACCAGATCGTAGAACGCGCCCGAGCTCTCGTAGGCGCCGAGGAAGATCGCCACGCCGACTAGGCCCAGCGGCGCGCGGCCGGTCCAGCGGTGCGTCCCCCACAGGATGGCCGCGCAGGCCGACAGCGTGCCCGCGATGCTGACGCCGCGGCCAAGCGTGTAGCCGATCCCGAACACCTTCCCGAGCGCCGCGACCAGCCAGTAATACCCGGGCGTGTAGACCATCGGCACGAAGTCGGGGCCTGGGTTGGGGTAGATCGACTTGCCGTGGAGGGCGCGCCAGGCGTGCGCGAGCACGCCGCCCTCCATCCACTCCAGGTCGTAGGGGTAGGTGAGCCGCGCGGCCATGGTCGAGAGCACGTCGAACGAGACGACGAGCGACACGAGCAGCGGCAGCACGAGGAGCCAGTTCCAGCGGGACGGTCGTGACATGGCGCGGCGTCTAACCGGGCGAAGAGGGGGGCGGAGGCGCCAAGAGGTGGATAGGGCGGCGGGCCATGATCGCCCACGTCGTCTGCGACACCTGCCACCGCTCCGAGACCTGGACTTCGTCCGAGGTCGGCTGGGCCGTGTCTGTCGAGCAGTCCGGGGGCGCGCGCCGCCCGACCGTGCTTCCGCAGCGCGCTCGTGGCCTCACCGCGATCCGCGGCGCCACCGGCGGCCCTCGGGTGGTCGGTGTGTGCGAGGCTTGCGGGCAGCTGCTGACTACCAAGGACGACGGCCCCGCCGTCGTCGTGGTGCGGATCGACACGCCGGACGGGCCCCTGCAGGTCGATGGCTCCGTGATCACCGGGCCTGCCGGCCTCACCGGCGCCGAGATGGCGACCGCGTTCCTGGAGCGGCACTTCCCGACGCCGCGCGAGCCGCTCCTGCCGCAGATCGCGCGCGGCGTGTTCATGATGTGGCTGCTGGGCGTGCTCGTGATCTGGCTGCTGGCCTTCAGCGCCGTGGTCGCGTTGCTGTCCAACTTGGGGTCGCCGGCGCCCGCCGCGATCACCGGCACCCGCGACTGGGAGCACCACGAAGCGCCTGCGCCTCCTCCCTGACCTTGTCGGCGGATCCGGCCTGACCGCGTCCCCCGATCCGGTTATCGGGGCTGGACGCCATCGCGGCACAGGGGTTTGGCTTGACTCAGTCATTCGGACATTGGAACGATCGCATCGCTCAGGCCACGGACGAGCGGGCGCGCCGCGCCCTCCTCGGCGAGATCGGCGTCTGGCGCGCGGGGCGCATCACGGACATCCCCGCGCAGCGCACGGCCGCCTTCGCGCTCTCCACGCTCTACGCCTTCCTGGGTGAGGGTGGACCTGCGCTCAACGAGGCCCGCCAGATGATGGCGCTCTGCCGCACGCCGCCGAACCCCCCGGGTGAGGAGCTGCGCTTCGCCGAGAAGCACCTCGCGCGCGTCGAGCGCTCGTTCGGGTCCAAGCCCACGGCGCAGGCTCGCCCGGCCACGCAGACCCGCGTCGCCAACGGCCGCAACGCCACGCGCCCCGAGCGCGGGGATCGCGCTCCGGCGCCTCAGGCGTCGTTCGCGCAGGGCCCGGACCCCTTCGACACCGCGGTGGACGCAGTGCGCGCCGGTCGCTTTGACGAGGCCCGCGGCCTGATCGGCGGCCTGCGTGGCGGCCGCGCCGGTCTGCTCCGCGTGTGGGCCTCGCTGGCCGAGGCGCTCTCGCTGGAAGGCGACGCCCGTGAGTCGGCCCTTCGTGGCCTGGAGCGCGAGCTGGCCGGTCGCTTTGGCGACGCCCCGCGCGGCGCTTCGGACGCGCCTGCCGCCGCTGAGCACTCGGACGCCCCGCGCACCGAGGGCCCGCTGGCCGCGCTGATCGGCCCCGTCCCGGCCGGTCGCGACGCGCTGGTCGACGCGCTGGCGGCCTACGCCGCCGCCAACCCCGACTCGCTCGACGCGCTCGCCGCCGCCGCGCTCCGCGACCATGTGCTCGCCCACGGCCCGCGCGCCGTGGCGCCTTGGCTGGTCGGCTTCACCGGCACCGCGCTCGCCCGTGGTGAGGCGCTCGACACCCGCCGCGCCCTCAACGAGCTGGACGGCAACTGGGCGGTCACCGCCTACTCCGAGCCGCCGTTCGCCTGGCTGGTCGACGTGCTGCGCGCCGCGCTGGCCGCCGGCTGGACCTTCGTGTCGCTGCGCCGCGGCGTGCTCCGCAAGGGCGCGCCGGGTGGCCGCGAGACCTGGACCCTGCGCGTCACCAAGGACGGCGTGGAGCGTCTGGTCGCGGCCGTCCCGCCGACCGATCTGCCGGACGCGTCCGTGGCCGAGCGCCTCGTCGCCCGCTTCTCGGACCTGGCCGACCGCGTGGTGCTGCTGGTGACTGAGTCCGGTCAGGCCGCGCTCGCCGACGCGGGTCGCGCCTTGGGCTTCGCCGTCGCGTCGGACCCCACCTCCGCGTTCGCCGCGCTCTACACCGTGGCCGACCACGCCCGCGTCGGCGTCGAGGCCCCCGCCGCCGAGCCCCGCGAGCCCCGCGCCCCCCGTGAGCCCCGCGCCCCGCGCGAGGACGCGGCCGCCCGCGGCCCCGGCCCCATGGACGAGGTCGCCGCGAAGTTCGGCGGCGAGCCCGGTGACGTCGAGTCCTGGTCGCCGCTGCTCGCCACGCTGGACCGTGGCTTCAAGGCGTTCGTCGCCATCCGCACGTCGCTCGAGTCCATGGCCGCGCACGAACTGGACGCCCGCCTGGCGCCCCTGCTTGAGGCGCTCCACGCCGTGACGCCTGAGTCGGTCCGTCTGGCCGAGGGCATCTCGGTCGCGGTCCGGACGGCGGCGGCGGTGCCGGACGGCGCGGTCGCGGCGCTGCTCGCGCGCGATGACGCCACGTCGGCCCGCTACGGCGGCCGCGCCTCGCTCACCCTCGCGTCCATCGCGCGCGCGCTCGGCGCCGGCGGCTGGACCGTGCGCCGTGTGCTGCTCGGGATCACCCGCCGCGAGCAGCGCGCGCAGGCGGGTCTGGCCCCGCTCGGCCGCCGGGTCGAGGGCCTCTGGCGCCTGATCGTGTCGCGCGGCCCGCAGGCTGGCGAGATCTGGTACGTCGACGCCCCGTCGCCCGAGGCGCTCGCGGCGGCTCCGCTGCTGCTCCTCGACGCGCGCGAGCGTACGTTCCTCGTGTCGCCGGAGTTCGACGGCGCGATCGCGCTGCCGAGCGCCCCGGTCGTCTGGACCGGCGCTGAGGGCGACGCCCTGACCTCCGCGATCGACGCCTGGCCCGCCGCCACCGTGGCGGACGAGGACGAGAGCGCCTGATGCGCGCGTTTGTCACCGGCGCAGGGTCCGGCTTCGGCCGGGCCATCGCCCGGCGCATGCTGCGTGAGGGCTGGACGGTGGTCGCGACCGACGTTTCGGTGTCCGACCTCGCCGGCCTCCCCGAAGGCCTGCCCGGCGCCGACGCGCGCCTGAGCCTGCTCGCGCTCGACCTGCGCGACCCCGGCACCATCGAGGCCGCCGCCCGCGTGGCGATCGACGGTGGTCCGATCGACGTGCTCGTGAACAACGCCGGCTACGCGGTGTTTGGCGCGCAAGAAGACGCGGACCTCGCCGCCATCGCGTCGCTGTTCGACGCGAACGTGATGGGCACCGCCCGCGTCACGCGGGCCCTCCTCCCCGCGCTGCGTGCGGCGCGCGGTTCGGTCGTGCAGATCTCCAGCATCGCGGGTCGCATGGTGTTCCCGGAGTCGGGCTTCTACGCGGCCACCAAGTTCGCGCTCGAGGCCATGAGCGAGGCGCTCGTCGTCGAGAACACGGCCTACGGCCTGCGCGTGATCGTGATCGAGCCGGGCGCGTTCGACACCGGGTTCGCCGCGCGCGCCACCCGGGCGAGCCGCCCCCGTCCGACGGACGGCGCGAACGCCGACCGCTACCCGCTGTGGGACGCCCGCAAGGTCGCCGTCTTGTCGCCCCCGCAGGACCCGGACGTGGTCGCGAGCGCGGTGTGGACGGCGCTGTCGGGCGGTCCGCGCTTCCAGCGCGTGCGGGTGGGCGAGGACAGCGAGCGCATCCTCAACCTGCGCGACACGCTCGGCCCGGACGGCTGGGTGCGCTTCATGGTCGCCCGCGTCGGTGGGCCCGCGGACGAGTCCCCGGTGCCGACGCCGGACGTGGTGCTGGCCGCCACCGACAACGCGCTGCGCTCGGAGCGCCCGTTCGCGCTGGCGCGCGCCGCGCGGGACGCGGGCATGCTCGACGACTGGTCGGAGACCGAGGCCGGGCGTCAGGCGCTGGCGCGGCTGGACTGAGCGGTCGCGGCGGGGCTGACGTGCCGCGCGCCTTGGTTCGACCGGGGCGCGGCTACTTGGTGCCGCTCGCCCACGCGCGGATCGCGTCGAGGAAGGGCTGGCCGTAGCGGTCGACCTTGACCTCGCCCATGCCGAACACGCCGAGCATCGCCTTGCGGGTGAGCGGCCGCAGCGTCGCCATGTCGTCGATCGTCTTGTTGGACGCGATCACGTAGGAGGGCACGTTGGCGCTGCGGGCCAGCTGCGAGCGCAGGTCGCGCAGCATCGCCAACAGCTCGCTCGGCGCGGTGGGGCCCGGAGACGACAGCGGCCTGCGACCGACCAGCTTGTGCGCCGACGGGAACACCATGACGGGGATGGGCTCGGCCTTCTTCAGCACCGACCAGCCGAGCGGCGACACGCTCAGCTCCTTGTAGGTGCGGTCCTTCCCGGAGATGGCGCGGGTGACGAACGCCTCGGCCAGCAGGCCCGCGTCGCCACAGGTGACGACCAGCTCGGTCACCTCGCGCGCGGTCCACTTCACGCCGGTGGACTCGGTCCCCAGCACGCCGAACGTGGACAGCGTCTGAAAGCCGAACGCGGCGAGCGCGGGCTCGGTGGAGCCGATCGCGGTCTTCACCAGCAGGTCGGTGGACCAGCCGGTACGCTCGGCGTGGCGTTCCATGCGCGCGAGGCAGCTCACCAGCTTGAGGACGACCTGCTCCTCGTCGGGGGTGAGGGCTCGGGCGGTGGCGACCATGTCGATGCCGGCGCGGCACGCGTCGCAGGTGCCGCAGCGCTGGAAGGGCGCCACCTCGCCGAAGTGCTCGACGATGTAGCGGCGGCGGCAGGCGGCGCGCGTGTAGCCGATCATGCGATCGAGCTTGGCGTACTCGCGGGCGCGCTTGGCCTTCATGGCCTCTTCGTCGAGTTGGAGTGGCTCGTGCGGTCGGATCAGCTCGACGCCGCCGGTGCGATCGGCGGGGGTCCAGGTGAGGTAGCCGCGGTCCTCCAGGCCCCGCAGGCATGCGACGAGCTGGTCGCGGTCCAGCTCCAGATCGCGGCGCCACTCCTCCGGCGAGAACGTGAAGCTGACGCCAGGCTTGGGCGCCAGCCGACGCGCCATCTCCCACACCTTGGCGCGGTGGCCAGACGGCGACGCCGCCGGGGCCAGCGCCTCGATCTTGAGGCTGGCGAGCCGGTCCGACGGCGCGAGCCTGCGGGCGCGACCCTCGCGGATGAGCGTGTACAGGCAGCTCGACGCCGCGCGCTCGCCGGCGTCGGACGGGAGCCACTGCGCCATCTCCTCGGTCGACATGTAGACCGGGTTCTCGCCGCGCTCGATCAGGCCCTTCCACAGCGCCTGGATCCAGATCGCGGGCGGGTGGGAGCCGTCGATGAAGTAGGTCTGGATGCGGCGGTCGCCGGGCTGCCACAGCAGCATGGCGCGGCTGGTCTTGTTGTCGCGGCCTGCGCGTCCGATCTCCTGGTAGTAAGCCTCGACCGTGCCGGGCAGATCGTAGTGCACGATGGTGCGGATGTCGGACTTGTCGATGCCCATGCCGAAGGCGTTGGTGGCGACCACCACGGGCACCCGCCCCGACATGAACGCGTCCTGCACGCGCGTGCGCTCCGAGGCATCCAAGCCCGCGTGGTACATGCCCGCCTGCACGCCGCCGGCGCGCAGGGCGGTGACGGCCCGCTCCACGCGCTTGCGGGTGGACGCGTAGACCAGCGCCGGACCCTTGCCGACGAGCGTGGCCAGGCGCGTGTCCTTCTCGTTGTCGTTGTCCACCTCGACCACTTCCAGAATGAGGTTCTCGCGATCGAACCCCCGGATGAACTTGGCGCAGTCCTCGATGCCCAGGCTGCGCACGATGTCGGCCTGGACCTCCGGCGTGGCGGTGGCGGTCAGCGCGATGGTGGGCGGGTTGCCGAGCGACTCGCGGACCTTGCCCAAGCGCAGGTAGTCGGGGCGGAAGTCATGACCCCACTGCGACAGGCAGTGCGCCTCGTCGACCACGAAGGTGCGGATGTCGACTGAGCGCAGCGAGTCCAGGAAGGCGGGCGAGAAGCGCTCGGGCGCGACGTAGAGCAGCTCGATCTCGCCCTTGAGCAGCGCGTCCATGCGCGCGCGGTACTCTTCGACTTGCAGCGAGCTGTTGAGGAACGTGGCGCGGATCCCGCGCTCGACCAGGCCGTCGACCTGATCCTTCATCAGCGCGATCAGCGGGCTGACCACGATCGCGGTGCCGCCGCGCGTGAGCGACGGGACCTGGAAGCACAGCGACTTGCCCGCGCCCGTGGGCATCACGACCAGCGCGTCCTGCCCGTGCGCGACGTGCTCAGCGACCTCCTCCTGCCCGGGCCGGAAGGCGGGGAAGCCAAAGCGTCGCTGCAGGACCGTGGTGGTGGGTTCCATGGGGCGCGGGTAGCGTCGCGGTCGGCGCGGGTCCAGGTGTGGTGACGGAAGTTCTCAGGCCCTGGTCGCACCCGGTGATAGAGTGGCGGCGATCCGCGGTCGTGCAGCGCGGATCGAGTAGGCGGTCATGGTCGGTCGTGGACTCGTCGCAGGTGGGCTCGCGTGGCTGGTCGCCGGCTGCGTGGACGTGCCGCTCGTGGTCCACCCGGGCGCCGACGGCTCCGCGA
Source organism: Pseudomonadota bacterium (assembly GCA_947475315.1). Taxonomy (GTDB): domain Bacteria; phylum Myxococcota_A; class UBA796; order UBA796; genus CAIOSP01. Next base: position 29,306 of record CANJMY010000017.1, read on the forward strand.
TGATCGACGTCGCGACGCTGCGCGACGGCACCCTGTCGACGGGCACGATGCTGGTCGGCCCGCTGCGCATGACGACCGGCCTGGCCGAGGATCACCTCACGGCGTTCGCGCAGGACCCGGTCACGGGCTTGGGCGTCGAGCTGCTCATGGGCGAGGCGCTCGACGGCTGGCCCCCGCCGATTGGGACGCCGTTGAAGGTGCGCGGCTACTACGCGGGCCCTGCTGAGGCACCGGTGGTGTGGATCTCGGCGATGAAGGACGTGACGGTGCTCGGCGAGCCCGAGCCGCTCACGATCCTGGACGGGCTCGACCTGCCTCCCGCGCTGTCACTGGCGCAATGGGAGGAGGTGACCGTCGAGACGATGCCCGATCCGGGGGGGCGCGCAGAGCTGAGCGTGCGCCGGTTGACGGACGGTCGCTTCGGGCGGTTCGTGCCGGACCTGGGCAACTACGGCGCCATCACCGGGATCGTGCTGGAGGACGGCAGCGTGGCCCCGCGCGCGGAGGACGACTGGGTCGGCTCGCGGCGCCAGTTCACGGTGCCCTCCGCCACCCTCGACGAGGTCCTGGGCGGCGCGGTTGAGCCGGGCTCCTACGTGCGCATCCGCGCGCGTCAGATCACGCCCTGGTCGGTGGGCGGCCGCTACACGGTGATCCAGGACGTGCTCGGCCAAGGGCTGTGGGTCGACGCCGAGGGCTGGTCTCCGTGGGACGCGCAGGCTGGCCACGCCGCCGAATTCACCGGACAGGTGGAGGTCAGCGCGGGCACGTGGCGGCTGCGCGCGTGGACCGCTCCGGTCTGGGAGGCCGAGGACGTCGAGCCGCCGCACGTCAGCGCGGCGCGCGACCACGGCGACTGGGTGTCGCTGGTGGTGTCCGGGATCCAGGCGGCCGACGGTCGCGGAGATCGACGCGTGGACGCCGCCGTCGTGCTCGACGACCGCTTCCAGACGCTGGGCGCCATCGAGGACGGCTGGACCGTGCAGGGCGTCGTCGATCTGACGCTGGGCGACCCGCGGCTGGCAGTGGTCGAGGCCACGCCGCCGCCGCCGCCGTAGCGGATCAGATCGCGCAGGTCTCGCCGTTCGCGTCGTCCTCGGCCTGGAGGTCGGCCAGATCGGCGGCGCACTCGTCGGCGACGGCCTGGCTCGGGTTCTCGGCCAGCGCCTCGATCTCCGCGCAGTCAAAGCCGGTGTCCTCGGCGTGGCACGAGCAGACGTAGTCCGCGTAGCGGGTGCAGGGGGTCTCGGTCTCACAGGCCAATAGGCCAGTCAGCAGCGCCGCGAGCGACATGATCCGGACGAACATGGGAGGGCTCCTCAAGGGGTTGGCGCTTGGACGGTCAAGGCCAGCCGTTCTTCAGCAGGATAGCCGTCCCGGGAAGACTCAGCCCGGGTGAACGATGGCCGAAGCGGCGCTCCAGGTGTTCGGACTGACGCGGCGCTACGGCGCGCGCGTGGTGGTGGACGATCTCCACCTGCAGGTGGAGGAGGGCGACGTGTACGGCTTCCTCGGGCCGAACGGCGCGGGAAAGACCACCGCCATGCGCTGCATGCTCGGGCTGATCCGCCGCGACGCAGGCAACGTGTCGTTCTTCGGTGAGTCGGATCCGGTGGCTGCGCGGCGGCACATCGGCGCCATCATCGAGACGCCGTCCTTCCACCCGTGGATGAGCGGCCGCGCCAACCTCGCGCAGGCCACGGCCTACGCGGGCCTGACGCCCAAGGAGTCCGGCGTCGAGATCGACCGCGTGCTCGAGCGCGTCGGCCTGTCCGAGCGCGCCAAGGACCGAGCGGGCACCTACTCGCTCGGCATGAAGCAGCGGCTGGGCATCGCGCGCGCGCTGATCGGTCGTCCGCGGCTGATGATGCTCGATGAGCCGACGAACGGGCTCGATCCGCGCGGCATGGCCGAGATGCGCGAGCTCATCCGCTCGCTCTCCCTGCACGACCGCATCACCATCTTCATCAGCTCGCACCTGCTCGCTGAGGTGCAGGCGATGTGCAATCGCATCGGCATCATCCAGCACGGCAAGCTGCGCGCTGAGGGCCGAGTGGAAGAGCTGCTCGGCCTGGGCATCGGTGAGTCCACGCTGGAGATCGGCAGCCCGGACGTCGACGCGCTGCGCGCCGCGCTGGCCGCCGTCGTCGGGGTGGATGTCCTGGGGCAGGGCCGGTCGGGTCGCGTGATCGTGCGGCCGAACGAGGTGAAGCCTGAGGAGCTCAACGCGCGCCTGAACGCCGCGGGCGTGGCCGTCTCCGCCATCGTGCCGACCGAGCGCAACCTGGAAGACGTGTTCCTGGAGGTGACGCGATGAGCGCCACACCCTCGCTTGCGGGCATCGTCCGCGCTGAGACCGTGAAGCTGTCGATGCGCGCTAGCGTTCGCCTCACGCTCGCCATCCTCATCCTGCTGTCGATCGGCTCGCCGATCCTGCTGTTCCTGGTCAAGTCGATGGTGGTCGGGGCCACGGTCACCACCACCACCACCGCGGGCGTCGTCGCCACGGCCGCGCCTACGCAGGGCCCGGCCGCGGTCAACGTCGCGTCGGCGCTGGAGTCGGTGCGCTTCTTCCACGACCTGTTCTTGTTCCGCACGCTGCTGATCGCGGTCGTCGCGGTGTCGTTCGCCGGCGAGTTCGTCGGGCGAACGCTGCGCGAGGACGTGCTTCGTCCCGTGTCGCGCACGCAGGTGCTGCTGGCCAAGTGGCTCGCCATCCAGGTGTTCGTGGCGTCGGGCGCGCTGGTGCCGGTGCTGATCGGCGGCCTGCTCGGCGTTGTGCTGCTGGGCACCGGCGGTGACGTCACCGCGGCGCTGTCCGGCTGGGGGCTCACGTGGGCCGGTGACGCCGGCTTCGCGACCATGGTAATGGCGATCTCGCTGGCGACGCGCAGCGTGCCCGGCACCATCGGTGGCACCGTGCTCTACTGGGTGTTCGACAAGATGCTGCGCCTGCTGCTGCTGGCGCTGGAGGCCGCGCGCGACCAGGGCTTGCTCGAGAAGCTCTTCGCCGCCTACAACCTCAAGGCGCTCACGCCGATCAGCGACTTCTTCATCGCGCTGCGGCCCTTCTTGCCGTCGTCCGCGTTCGATCTGGCGCCCTCGGTCTTCTCCAGCGCGTCCGCGGGCTGGCAGGGCTTCCTGGCGCTCGCGCTCTACACGGCGGGCAGCGCCGCGGTGGCGTGGCGCGTGTTCAACCGCATCGACATCGACTGACGGTCGCCGCCGGGCTGGCGTTCAGAGCCAGCCCAGGCGCAAGCCGACCACGGCCGCGAAGCCGAGGACCGACGCGGGCCAGCTCAGCCAGAGCGCCTGCCAGGACGCGGTCGGGCGCTCGTCGCGCCACCACAGCCACAGCGTCCAGCCGACGAGCGGCGTCAGGAGCACGTTGGCGGCGAGCAGCATGCGGCGCTGACGCGTGTCGAGCCCGGCGTCGGACGCGAAGTGCCGACCCAGCGCGCGACGGGCGCGGTCCAGCTGACGCAGCGACGGGCGGATCACCTCGCCGCGCTTGATCCGGTCGGCCACCGCGGGAAGCGCCGCGGAGGGCAGGAACTTGTCGGACACGAGCCACGCGACCAGCAGGCCGTCGCCGTCAGGCCGGTGCCCACACGCGCCGCACACCCGGTCGAAGGCCGGCTTCTCCGCGCCGCAGCGCCCACACACCGCGAGCCCGCCGCTCACTCGTTCCCCACGAACACGACCTGCTCGATCGGCGCGCCGGACGCGTCGACCAGCGCGCGCCACCACTCGACCGCGCCGCTGGGGCCTGCGTGATCGACCACCAGCACGTCGGGCCGCTCGACGTAGGCCGCGTACGCCCAGCGGGCGGCGAGCAGCGCGTGCGCGCCCACGGCGCGAGCCGACAAGAGCTTGGGACCAAAGCCAAGCCGCGGGCGTCCTTCACGTAGGACGAGGGACGCGCCTTCGAGGTTGAAGGGCTCCTTGGCAAGCGAGGCGAGCGCCTGCTCGGCGTGGCCGCGTCGGGCGCGGTCGGGGGCCAGCAGCGCGGCCTGCCAGGCCAGCGCCAGGGCGGCCTCGTCCATCGTGGTGTCGACCCGGTGCACCCGGCGCGACATGTCGACGAGCAGGGCGGGGACCCACGCGGGGCGGTCGGTGCGCGTGGTGGTGAAGCGCTCGTCTCCCACCTGGAGCGAGAGCACCGACACCGACGCGTGCGTGCCGGACCGGTTGAACAGCCAGCCGACCCGAACTCGGATCTGCCCGCCCTGACCGAGGGCTGTGGTCAGCCGTGCCTCGCGCGCGGCCAAGTCGCGCAGCGTGCGGAAGAGCAGGGGATCGGGCGCGAAGGCCGCCTCGACGGTGAGGTGACGGTGCGTGCTGTCGGCGATGAGGTCGGCGACGCCGGCGGGGTCGAGCTGCTCGACCTGCTCCACCGCGCCGTCAGAGATCAGCGTGGCCGACTCCGAGGTGCCCAGGCCCAGCCGTCGCACCTCGCCCAGCGTGCGCTCCGGATCGAGCGCCGCCCGCAGCAGGGACAGGCCGTCGGCCAGCGCGCCGGACTCGGGCCCCGCGGCCTGCGCGTGCACGGCCTCGAACCCTTCACGTGCCAGGGTGGAGGCGCCGGCGAGGCCTTCGAGCGTGATCGCGGAGAGTCGCATGGTGCCCTTGGGCTATCTCCGCGCGGGTGTGACCGCGAGCCGACACAGCGGACGATCGGGCGGTGTGCTAGGAACCCTCGTTGCTGTGGGAGTCCTGATGGGTCCGATGCTGGTCGCGCTGCTTGTCTCGGCTCACGCCGCCCCGGTCGGCTTCGCGGGCGTGGAGTGGCGCCCCCTGTCTCGGCAGGACCTGGTGTGGGTCGACGAAAACCGCACGAGCGGCACCGCAGTCGGGGAGTTCGACGGCACGGTCAAGCCGGTCCTGTCGGCGTTCGGAGGCGCTTGGTTCAACCGCTACGTCGGCCTGTCTGCGGGGATCGGCCTCGCGCAGTCGGTGTCGGACTCGGCGACCGAGGACACCAAGCAGCAGCACATCTGGAGCGTGGTCCGTCCGTCGCTGGATCTCCGCCTGGGCTGGATGGTGCCCCGCGACCGCTTCCCGATCCCCTGGTTCCTGATCGGCGTCTACGGCGACATCCCGACGGTGGTGGACCGATCGCTTCAGTACACGGCGGACGAACAGGCGGCGGCGGACTCCGCGGCCGTGAGCGACAAGTACCGGCTCGGCGGCGTGGGCGGCCGGGTTGGCGCGGGCGTCGACTACCGGATCCTCCCATACTTGGCGATCGGAGGTCAGTTTGCCGTGGGCCTGCACCACGCCACCTACACCGGCGGCGACACGCGCTTCACCACCCTGTGGGTGTCGACCGAGGCGTCGATCCTCATGACCTTTGAGTGGCCCGGCAAGGGCGGGTTCAAGCGCCACAAGGGCGTGACACCGGACGCCCCGATCCCCGAGGTCGGGGTGGTGGTCCCGGCGAGCACCGCGCAGCCCGAGGCCCAGGCGGCGGTCCCGGCGCCCGTTGAGGCGCCAGCGGCCATTCCCGAGCCCTGAGAGGGGGCTCCTAGAGGTGGGACGTCTCTAGGATGGGGTGCGGCACGTCTTCGGTCCCTGGCTCGCCCAGGCGCGCGCGGGCGTCGCGAAGCTGGGTCTCCCGGCGTCGCAGGCTCTCCGACATGCCGACGACGAAGCCGCCGATCGAGCCCAGGGTCGCCACGAACGCGACCGCCTGGCCCACGCTCGCGAGCGCACGGCCGGACAGGAGTGGGTGCTGGTCGAGGTGAAGCGGCATTGGCCCAAGGTGGATCAGTCCGAAGCACGCGACCGCGGCGACGAACAAGGCGGCGGCGCCTTCGCGACCCAGCACCATCGCGCCCAGCGTCACGTGGACTGCGTAGAGCATGACGAAGGGGTTGGCGGGACCGCCGGTCAGCAGCAGCATCACGGTGAGCGCAGCCAAGTCGAACCACAGGTGGTTGAACAGCTTGGCCCGGTCGACGGGGCTGCCCGCCTCCAGGCGGTCGGCGGCCGCCAGGTTGGCCACCGCGAGGGCACCGATGATCCCGATCATGACCGGCACCGTCAGCGCCGGCCGGTCCAGGACATTGAGGGTCAAGCTGATGACCAGCGCCTGCGCGGACACGGCGAGCCATCGCAGCCGGATCATCCAGGCCATCCACATGGTGGGCTCGTCGCGGAAAACAACTCCAGTCTCCGGGTACTTCCAGCTTCGATCGGACGGTTTCGGCCACAGCATGCGACCTCCACGCGGGCGGTGAAAGGGGGGCCGCCCTGACCTCCTGTATCACCAGTGCAACGGACGGTTGCACCAGAATGTCACGGCCCTCTGCCCGGGACGGACGGATCAACCGTCGGCTGCAACGGATCGTGCCTTGCGCTGCCTACCCCCTTCCGATAGACGCGCGGTCCCTTGGGCCCTGGTGGGGTTGGCTGCGATGCAGATCATTCCGAACGCGTACTTCGCCCTTTGGATGACGCTTCCGTTCCTGGTGACGCTCTTTGCGTTGAACTTCCTGCTCGTGCGCCCGATGCGCGAGTACCTGGAAGGCCGGGACGCGGCGATCCACGGAGCTCGTCATGACGCTGAGCACATCGCTCACGCGGCAGATGCCAAGCTGGCCGATCTGAACGCCCAGCTTGCCCGCGCCCGCGAGCAGGCTGCGGCCGTTCGTGCGGCGGCCCGGCAGGCTGCCATCCACAAAGAGTCCGAGGTCGTCGACGCCGCGCGCAAGCAGGCTGAGGCTGCCCTTGAGACCGCCCTTGAGGGCATCTCTTCCGAGGCGGCCTCCGCCCGGTCCTCGCTCCGCGACGCCGCTGTGGCGCTCTCCAACGACATCGCCGGCCAGGTTCTCGGCCGCCGCATCGACGCCTGAGGAGTGACAGCATGACGCTCAAGTTCCGCGCCGCCGCCATTGGCGGGCTGGTCCTCTTCGGTCTCTCCGCGGCTGCGCTCGCGCAGGAGCCCGGCCACGTTCCTCCGGGTGGCATCCCGGCCACGCCGGCGGGTGAGCCCGTGGCGGCCCCGGCTGGCGAGCCCGTGGCGGCCCCCGTGGGCGAGCCTGGCGCCGCTCCCGGGGGCGAGCACGCCGCCGAGGCGGGCGCTGAGGGCGAGCACGCCGCAGAGGGTGGCGAGCACGGCGGCGAGCACGAGAGCCCGCTGCACTACACCGGCGACGAGGACCACGACGGCACGGCCAACTGGCTGGACTCGGACTCCGAGAACTACGTCCTGACCTCGCTCGGCTTTCACTTCCTGAACTTTGTCATCTACGGTGGTCTGGCGCTGTTCTTCGCCGGCCCCATCATCCGTGACGGCCTGCGCGCCCGCGCCGCGGGCATCAAGTCCGGCATCCTCGAAGCCGCCAAGCTCCGTGACGAGGCCGTCGCCCGCGACGAGGCCGTCTCCAAGCGCCTCGGCGCCCTGTCGGCCGAGATCGCCGAGATGGCCGCGCGCGCCAAGACCGAGGCCGTCGCCGAGGAGGCCCGCATCATCGAGCGCGCGCAGGACGCCGCCCGCCGCGTGGGTGAGACCGCGCAGCGCCAGATCGCCGACGAAGGCGCTCGCGCCCGTCGCGCCATCCGCGATGAGGCCGTCATCCTGGCCGTCCAACTCGCCGAGGGCATCCTGGCGGGTCAGGTCCAGTCGGGTGACCAAAAGCGCCTCGCGGACGAGTTCCTGAACACGCTGAAGTCGGAGGGACGCCATGTCTGAGACCGCAGCGGCCCAGCGCTACGCGCGCGCCATCGTGGAGCTCGCCGTGGAGGCGGGCGCCGATGAGGCCGTCCACCGTGATCTCTCCTCCGTCGTGCAGGCGTTCGCCGCCGGCGGTGGTGAGCTTGGCGCGGCGCTCAGCAGCCCCGTCTTCTCCGCCGAAGAGCGCAAGGCCGTCATCGGCGCCGTGCTCGCCGCGGAGGGTGGCCACGCCCTGACGCGCAACTTCCTGTCCCTTCTGGCCGATCGCAGCCGCTTGGGCCTGCTGCCGGAGATCCTCGACATCGTGACGACGCTCCTGGATGCCCGCGCTGGTCGCGTGCGCGTCGACGTCCGCACGGTCGAAGCCCTGTCGCCGGAGCTCGCCGCGGAGATCAAGGCCGCGTTCGAGAAGTCCACTGGCAAGACTGTCCTCTTGGAAACCCGCCTCGACCCGACGCTGCTCGGTGGCTTGGTCGCCCGTCTGGGTGGCCGCGTCTACGACGCCAGCCTCAAGAAGCGTCTCGAGGACATCAAGCATCGTCTCATCCACGCCCAGGCTAACGCCGAGGCTTGAACACTTTTGACCACGTGACCGGGGGCCCGGTCACGCGGTGGGAGCGCTCCTCATGAAGATCCGCGTCGACGAGATCAGCTCGATCCTCAAGCAGCAGATCAAGAACTACGAGTCCCGCGTCACCGTGTCCGAGACCGGCACGATCCTGTCCGTGTCGGACGGCATCGCGCGCATCTTCGGCCTCGAGAACGCCATGGCCGGTGAGCTCCTTGAGTTCCACGGCGGCGTCGTGGGCATCGTGCTGAACCTCGAAGAGGCCAACGTCGGCGCCGCCATCTTCGGCGACGACCGTGGCATCCGCGAGGGCCAGGAGGTCCGCCGCACCGGCCGGATCGTCTCGATCGGTGTCGGTCCCGAGCTCCAGGGCCGCGTCGTCGACGCGCTCGGCAATGTGATCGACGGCCTCGGCCCGGTCAACTACGCCGAGCAGCGCCAGGTCGAAGTGAAGGCCCCGGGCATCATCCCCCGCAAGTCGGTCCACGAGCCGATGCAGACCGGCATCATGGCCATCGACGCGATGACCCCCGTCGGCCGCGGTCAGCGCGAGCTGATCATCGGTGACCGCCAGACCGGCAAGACCGCCGTCGCCATCGACGCGATCATCGCCCAGAAGGTCTTCAAGGACGATCCCAAGAAGAAGATGCACTGCATCTACGTCGCGATCGGCCAGAAGCAGTCCACGATCGCGCAGGTCATGGAGAAGCTCAAGCAGGCCGGCGCCATGGAGTACACGACCATCGTCGCCGCTCCCGCCGCCTCGCCCGCGCCGCTGCAGTTCATCGCGCCGTACACCGGCTGCACCATCGGCGAGTACTACCGTGACAACGGTCAGCACGCGCTCGTCGTGTACGACGATCTCTCCAAGCAGGCCGTCGCCTACCGCCAGCTGTCGCTGCTCCTCCGCCGCCCGCCTGGCCGCGAGGCGTACCCTGGCGACGTCTTCTACCTGCACTCCCGCCTGCTCGAGCGCGCGGCCAAGCTGTCCGACAAGAACGGCGGCGGCTCGCTCACCGCGCTCCCGATCATCGAGACCCAGGGCGGTGACGTCTCCGCGTACATCCCGACCAACGTGATCTCCATCACCGACGGTCAGATCTACCTCGAGACCAACCTGTTCAACGCCGGTCAGCGCCCCGCCGTCAACGTCGGTCTGTCGGTCTCCCGCGTCGGCGGCGCCGCGCAGGTGAAGGCCATGAAGGCCGTCGCCGGCACCCTGCGCCTCACCCTCGCCAAGTACCGTGAGTTGGCTGCGTTCTCGCAGTTCGCCTCGGACCTCGACGACGCCACCAAGCTGCAGCTCGCGCGCGGCGCTCGTCTCACCGAGCTCCTCAAGCAGGCTCAGTACGCGCCGTACCCCGTCGAGCAGCAGGTCATCCTGCTCCTCTCGGGCATCGAAGACGTGTTCCTGGACTACCCGGTCAACAAGGTCATCCCGTTCGCCGAGGCGCTCCTCGAGCACTTCAAGACGAACAAGGCCGCGTTGCTCCTGGAGCTCAAGGAGAAGGCAGATCTGAAGGCCGACGGCCTCAAGGATCGCCTCATGGCCGAGATCAAGGCCTTCAAGACCACCTTCAACGGCTGATCGCGGGCGACCGCCGGAGGGCTGAATGGCCAACTTGAAGGACATCCGCGCGCGGATCGGCTCGGTCAAGAAGACCAAGCAGATCACGTCGGCGATGAAGCTCGTCGCCGCCGCGAAGCTGAAGGGTGCTACGGATCGCGCGCTTGCCGCGCAGCCGTACCAGTCCAAGCTCCGCACGGTGCTCGGACGCGTCGGCGCGAAGGCCGGGGACTCTGTCTCCGACCCGCTGCTCCAGACGCATCCGACGGTCGAGAAGATCCTGATCGTGATGCTCACCTCAGACAAGGGTCTGTGCGGCGGGTTCAACAACAACCTGCTTCGTCGGGCTGTCGTGTGGATCGGCGAGCGTCAGGCCTCGGGCGTGAACGTCACGGTCCGTACGTTCGGCCGTAAGGGTCGCGACTTCTTCAAGGTCCGCGGCACGGTCCCGGCTGACGCCGTGATCGAGTACGCCAAGACCCCCAAGATGGAGCTGGTGCGGCCCCTCTCGGACCACATGGTCTCGGGCTTCATCAACGGCGACTACGACGAAGTGTGGATTGGCTACAACCACTTCGCCAACGCCGCGGTCCAGGTGCCGACCTTCTCGAAGATCCTGCCGCTCTCCGTCGAGGCCGCCGAGGGCGCGGCCGAGGACGTGTCGGGCGACTACCTCTTCGAGCCGGACCCGGGAACCATCCTGAGCAGCCTGCTGCCGCTGTACCTCCGCACCATCTTGCTCCAGACCTTCCTGGAGTCCGAGGCCGGAGAGTTCGGCGCGCGCATGGTCGCCATGGACAACGCGTCCCGCAACGCCAACGACCTGATCGATCGCCTGTCGCTCCAGTACAACCGAGCCCGACAGGCCGCGATCACCACCGAAATCACCGAGATCGTGTCGGGCGCCGAGGCGCTCTGATCCTTCTCGTCCTCTTCTCCTCTCCTTCGTTTTCTGGAGCTTCAAATGGCCATCGGCACCACTGGTCGCGTCAAGCAGGTCATGGGACCCGTCGTTGACGTCGAGTTCTCGGACGGCAACCTCCCGGACATCCTCTCGGCGCTCGTGCTCACCAACAAGAGCATCAACGACTTGCCGGACAACCTCACCCTCGAGGTCTCCCAGCACTTGGGTGAGAACACCGTCCGCGCCATCGCCATGGACGCCACCGACGGCCTCGCCCGCGGCGTCGCCGTGCGCGACACGGGCTCGCCCATCATGGTGCCGGTCGGTCGCGCCACGCTGGGTCGCATCCTCAACGTCCTCGGCAAGCCCGTGGACGAGCTGGGCCCCATGGCCGAGTCCGCCCACAAGCCCATCCACCGCGCGCCGCCCTCGTTCACCGAGCAGTCGACGTCGGTCGAGATGTTCTCCACGGGAATCAAGGTCATCGACCTGATCGCCCCCTACGCCCGCGGCGGCAAGATCGGCCTGTTCGGCGGCGCCGGCGTCGGCAAGACCGTTCTGATCATGGAGCTCATCAACAACGTCGCCAAGGCGCACGGTGGCTTCTCGGTGTTCGCCGGCGTCGGCGAGCGCACCCGCGAAGGCAACGACCTCTGGCACGAGATGCAGGAAGGCGGCGACGCGGCCGTCATCTTCCCGGGTGACAACGTCAAGTCCAAGGCCGCTCTGGTGTACGGCCAGATGAACGAGCCGCCCGGCGCCCGCGCCCGCGTCGCGCTCTCGGCCCTGACCATCGCCGAGAACTTCCGCGATGAGGAAGGCCAGGACGTGCTCCTGTTCATCGACAACATCTTCCGCTTCACCCAGGCGGGCTCGGAAGTGTCGGCCCTCCTCGGTCGAATCCCGTCGGCCGTCGGTTACCAGCCCACGCTGGCCACTGAGATGGGTCTCCTCCAGGAGCGCATCACCACCACGACCAAGGGCTCGATCACCTCGGTCCAGGCCGTGTACGTCCCCGCGGACGATCTCACCGACCCGGCCCCGGCGACCACCTTCGCCCATCTGGATGCCACCACCGTTCTCTCGCGCCGCATCGCGGAGCTCGGCATCTACCCGGCCGTCGATCCGCTGGACTCCACCAGCCGAATCCTCGATCCGCACATCCTGGGCGAGGAGCACTACAACACCGCCCGCGCCGTGCAGGCCGTGCTCCAGCGCTACAAGGAGCTCCTCGACATCATCGCCATCCTTGGCATGGACGAGCTCTCCGACGAGGACCGCAAGACCGTCGAGCGCGCGCGCAAGATCCAGAACTTCCTGTCGCAGCCGTTCCACGTCGCCGAGGTCTTCACCGGCATGAAGGGCGTGCTCGTCAAGCTGGAAGACACCATCAAGGGATTCCAGTCCATTCTGAAGGGTGAGGTCGACCACCTGCCGGAAGAGGCGTTCTACCTCGTCGGCACGCTGGAAGACGCCAAGAAGAAGGCCGAGACCCTCGTCAAGAAGGCCAGCTAAGACCTTGGATCCGGCCCGGCGTCGCCCGGGCCTCGACCCCTTTGAGTGGAGGACAGCATGTCCGGTTTGCACGTCGACATCGTGACGCCTGAGAAGATCGTGTTCTCGGGCTCGGCGGACGAGATCCGCGTGCCGGGCGTGAACGGCGAGTTCGGCGTCCTGCCGGACCACGCCCTCTTCCTGTCGCTCCTCAAGGGCGGCATCCTGACCATCACGGGCCCGCAGAGCAAGCGCTTCATCATCGGCCGCGGCTTCGCCGAGGCGGGTGCGGATCGCGTGGTCGTGCTGACCGACTCCTGCGAGTCCACCGACGGCGTGGACAAGACCGCCGCCGCCGCCCTGCTGGCCGACGCCGACCGCGTCCTGGCCGACTCCGCCGCCGAGTCGGACGAGCGTCTGGTCGCCGAGCGCAACGCCGAGCTGGCGCGCGCCCGCCTGGAAGCCTGAGCGTTCCGCTAGACCTTCGCCGTTGCGCTACGGTGCCGGCTGCGGGGCTAGGGTGAGCTCGTAGAGACGAAAGCCCTCCGGTGACGGCCTCTCGGTGAGGGTCGCGCCGGTGGCCCCAATTGGGGCGCTTGAATCGAGCCAGAAGCGCTCTTGGTAGGGCGCCTCGAGCACCCAACGCACGCGGTGCGAGGCGTGCACGCCCGCGACGATGCGCGCCAGGGCGTCATTGTCCAGGCCTCGCTCCTCCGGACAGTCCGGCATGCCGGGGCGGCACAGGACCGGGGAGGGGATCATCACGCTGGCGAGCATGTCGTTCGTGATCGTCGGTGAGCAGCCGAGCGTGTTCTGCTTCAGCAGCCGCAGCAGCGCGTCCAGCGAGGCGGCCTGCGCGGTGAGCTCGCGCTCGCGCTCGGCGGTGCGGTCGAAGTCCCAGCGGCGCTGCGGGCTATCAAAGCCCAGGCCCGGCCACGGGACGCCCCACGGGAACAGGCCGTGGACCGGGAACTCGGCGAGCGTCTGGTTCACCGTGAGCAGCACGAAGGCCCAGACGATGGACGCGGTGACCATGGCGCGCGGCCCCTCCCAGGTTCGGAGGCGCCGCCACGCGACCGCGGCGCCCAGCGCGCAGATCGGCAGGATGGGCAGGAACAGGCGGCGCAGCTCCGCGCTCTCGGACGACGGGAACCAGCCCAACGCCAGGAACTGCACGAGCGAGGGCACGATCAGCACCAGCGCGTCGCGCCCTGGCTGTCCGCCGTCGAGCCCCAATCGGACCAGCGCGAACAGGCCCACCAGGGGCAAGTAGTCGACGTGCCAGGCGAGCAGCGCCGCCGAGTGCGCATAGCGGCCGAGCACGTCGTACCAGGCGACGGCGGCGTGCTGGTTGCGCGCGGCCCAGGCCGGGACCAGCCCGCCCCAGTCGCCTGGGCGGTACATCGGCAAGGTGGCGCACACCGCCACGACCAAGGCGAACCCCACCGCGAACCAGACCCACGTTCGGACGCGTTGCCCCCGGGTGGCCGCCAAGCCGAGCACCAAGCCGAGCACGATCGCGCTTGGGTAGGCCTGGTAGCGGGCCTGCGCCCCCAGGGCCGCGAACAAGCCGGCGAACAGCGCGTTGGAGCGGACACGACGATCTCGCAGGACGCCCATCGCGAACGGGAGCGCCAGGGTCGCCAGCGCGACCGACAGCACGTCCGTGCTCACGAGGGTGCCGTAGTAGAGCAGCTGCGGCGTCGTGCCGATCACCAGCGCCGCCACCAGCGCCGGCGTGATCGCCGCCCACTGCCACCAGGCGCACACGAACACGGTGGTCGTCAGCGTCGCCATCGCGCCCACGCTGATCAGGCGACCGGCCAGGTAGGTCGGGGCAACGAACCACGCGAGCTGCGCGGTGAGCCACGGGTAGAGCCACGGCCACGACGCGGTGCCGCTCTGCACGTAGAGCGGGAGGTCGCCGCAGCGCAGGTAGGACGCGCGAAGGTAGTGGCCGTCCCCTTCGCAGCCGGTCACCAGATCGCGCCGCGTGAGCGCGACGATCAGCAGCCCCACCACGGCTTGGGTCAGCCATACGAGGGCCGCCGCCAGTGCGGCGCGCAGGCGCGGATCGTGGGTCGCGCTCGGCTCGGGTTGTCGGGTGTCCATTCGGTGCTCGGCGACCCCGCCGTCCTGTGTCGATCGTCCGCGGAGTCTACACGGCGCGGACCGAACGTCCTTCGAGTGAGGGGCGTGTATGGCGTCGTGGACGCGCTCGGCGGGGCGCCCGGTGTCCCGCTCGACCGTCCGGAAACGGCGCAAGCGGCGGGAGCGCGCACACTCCGCGTGATCGGTTAAGGTCGGCGCGAGCACGCGACCGCCCGCCGCTGTCGCGCCAGGGGCCCTCCACGATGCACGTCCACCAGGTCGCAGGCCACACCCTCCTGGGCGCGGCCCCGATTCCCGAGCCGGGCGCCTGGTTCCGCACGGACGGCGTCTACGGGGACATGCCGGTCTGGGTTCGGCTGCCGCGCGAGGACGGCGGCCATGAAGACGCCGACGCGCTCCGCCTGGCCTGGGAGCGCCTCTCCCATCTGGACCACCCCGGCATCCCCAAGGCCATCGCCTTCGACGCCGCCACCGGCTCGCTGATCGTCGCCGCGCCTGAGGGCGTGCCGCTCGCCCGCCTGCTCGAGCACCGGCATGAGGAGGCGTTCACCATGACGCCCGGCACCGTGCTCGACGTGGGCGCCTCGCTCGCCGACCTGCTCGTGCACGCGCATGAGCGTGGCCGCCCGCACGGGCACCTGTCTCCCGACGTGATCTGGGTGACGGCAGACGGGCAGCTCGTCGTGTGGGGCTTCGCCGCCGGGCCCGACGCGCCTTGCGCCGCGCGCTGGTGGTCGCCCGAGCGCGCCCGCGGCAAGCGCTCCTCCGGCGACGCCGACCAGTGGGCGCTCGCCGCCATCCTCGCGTCGCTCGTCACCGGCCGCGTGCCGTGGCGGGGCGAGGACCCGATCTCCGAGGCGCGCATCGGCGACGCCGCGTACCTGTCCGCGCCCGTGGTCGAGCAGTGGAAGCCGCTAGGTCGCTTGGTCGACCGGGCGCTGGCCTCTGAGCGCGGGGAGCGGTTCCACTCCGTGCACCCGATGCGCCAGGGCATCGACGCGCTCCGTCAGCGGGTCGGCCAGACGTCGGACTTGGCGCGGATGGGCGCCACCTTGCGCTCGCTCTACGCCGCCGCCGAGCCGCCCCCCGTCGTGATGGAGGCGGAGGACGCGCCCATCCCCGTGGTGCTCGCGCCCTCTCCGGACCCTCGGCCCACCGAGACGCTGTCGCCCCCCGCGATCCTCGCGGGCTCGCCGCTCGACCCCGCGATGCGCCTGGAGCCCGCGCGCTTCGAGACCTTCGACGCGGCCACCGAGCGCCCCACCTCGCCCACGCGCATCCCGTACGCGGGCGACGAGGCGAGCGTGGTCGAGCCTGAGGAGCTTGAAGAGATCGACGAGTACGGCGACCTCTCCGACCTGGACGTGATGATCCCGCCGCCGGTCGTCGGCCTCGGCCGCGCCGAGGTGATCGAGCCCGATCGCGGCACCGGCCCCGACTTCGGCGACAGCGGGAGCTACCCGACCGTGCTGAACGCGCCGGACGTCCAGATTGCCCGCCGCGAGTTCATCCCGGTGGACCAGGAGTGGTACGAGGCGGTCGACATGCGGCGCTACGCGCCCTTCCTGGTCGGCGGCATGGTGCTCCTGCTCGGCGTGTACATTGTCTACGTCTGGCTGCTCTGACCGGCTGGAGGTCGCCGCATGACCGCGCTCGAGCCGCTGGCCGATGGGATCCGCGTGCTCGCGCTGCGCACGCCGACGCTGCTGCCCGCGACCCACACCAACTGCTACGTCGTCGGACGCACTGGGCTGACGGTGATCGAGCCGGCCAGCCCGTGGCCGGACGAGCAGGATCGTCTGGTGGAGGCGCTGGAAGCCGACGGTGCGCGCGTCGAGCGCATCCTGCTCACGCACCATCACCCTGACCACGTCGGCGGCGCCTTGGCCCTGCGCGACGCGCTCGCCGCGAGGGGGCACGCGGCGCCGATCGTCGCGCACGCGACCACGCGCGATCTGTTGGTGGGCAGCGTGGTCGTGGATGAGGTGATCTCCGACGGCGACGTGCTGCGCTGCGGGGGCGTGGGCCTCCACACGCTCCATACGCCCGGCCACGCGCCCGGCCACGTGGTCCTGCACGACCGCGCGAGCGGCGCCGTGGTCGCGGGCGACATGGTCGCGGGCGTCGGCACCATCCTGATCGACCCGTTCGAGGGCGACCTGGGGCATTACCTGGACAGCCTCGAGCGGATGCGTGGCCTGGGCGCGTCGCTGCTGCTCCCCGCGCACGGCGACGCGATCGTGCACGCCGACGCCATGCTCGGCTTCTACATCGCGCACCGGCACCAGCGTTCGACGCAAATCCAAGAGGCGTTGCGCACCTTGGGCGAGGTCGACGCGCTGGCGATCGCGCGGCAGGTCTACGGCGCGGAGCTTCCGGAAGCCGCGCTCCCGCTCGCCTCGATCCAGGTCACGGCGCACCTGCTCTGGCTCGCTAAGTACGGACGCGCCGGAGGACAGGTCGGCGGGCTCTGGCGCGCGGCGTAGCGCGTGGCTCCCGCGGTGGTCTTCGCCAGCGTGCCGCGATGAGGTTGCCCACGCGCCGCGACGCTCACTGCCGGTCGACCCACGGGTGGAGCGACGTGAGCGCGCAGCGCGCTAGCGCTTGAGGTCTCGGTCGACCGCGCGCGCCGCCGCTACGCCGGACAACGCACACAGCGGCATGCCGCCGCCAGGGTGGGCGCTGCCGGACGCCAGGTACAGGCCTGGCACGGACGCCACGTGGTTGGGCGGCCGACGGAAGGCCGCGAACTTGTCGTTCGAGGCGCCGCCGTAGATCGCGCCGCGGGTGCCAGGGAAACGCGCCGCCAGCTCCGTCGCGGAGCGCTCCCAGACGATGGTGTCGCCCGGCGAGATCAGGTCCGCCTCGCGCAGCCTGCGCTCCACGTTGGCCCGCAGCGCGCCGCCGTCCGAGGGGCGCGCGCCACGCGCGGGCTCGGCGGGCGCGTTCGCCATCACGAACACCGGCTCGGCGTCGGCCCACCCTGTGCGGCGGTGCGCCCGCTCCTGCGCGCACAGGTAGACCGTCGGCTCGACCGGCGGCCGGTCGTGGTCGAACAGGTCGATGAACTCGTGGGCGTAGTCTCGGGGGAAGAGAACCGCGTGCGGGACCCGATCTGGGCGCCGTTTGGCGCGCACGATCCCCACCCAGCCCGACGTGGATGGGACGGGCTCTTCGTCGAGCCCGTGGCGCGTCCCCCTGGGCAGCAGGTCGACGAGCACGTGCCGCGCGTCGGCGTTCGCCACGACCGCGCGCGCGTCCAGCGTGGCCCCGTGCGCGAGGGTGACGCCCTGCACGCGACCGCGCTGGGTGCGGATCTCGGTGACCCGTGCGCCGGTCTCGATCTCGACGCCGAGCCGGGTGGCGACCCGCGCCAACGCCGCGACGAGCGAGCTGATCCCTCCCTCGACGCCGTACACGCCCAGGCCCAACTCCACGTGCGCGATGCAGTTGAGCGTGCCCGGCGCGCAGCGCGGATCGGAGCCGTTGTAGGTCGCGTAGCGCCGCAGGATCCATCGGAGCCGCGGCTCCTTCACGCGCGCCTCGATCGCCGCGTCCATCGTGCGGAGCGCGTCGATGCGCGCGAGGTCGCGCCAACCCGAGAGGCCGAAGGTGATCACCTTGGAGAAGGACGGCGCGTCCCGGTAGATGAACCAGGGTGCCGCGGCCTCCCACACGGTCCGCGCGTGGTCGAGGAAGCCGTCCAGCTCGCGCGCGGCGCCTGGGCCGAGCGCCGCCTGGACCGACGCGCGCGTCTGCTCCCGATCGCTGAACAGGTCGATCGTCATGCCGTCGACGAATTGGTAGCGACACGCAGGCGAGGGGAGGAAGACCGTCGCTTCGTCCGCGAGCGACGTGCCCGCGCGTCGGAGCAGGGCGTCGAACACGCCGGGTAGCGTGAGCACGCTGGGGCCGGTGTCGACCTCGACGCCGTCGATCACGACGGTGCCAGCCTTGCCGCCGAGCTGCTCGCCGGACTCCAGCACGCGGACGCGGTGACCGTCACACGCAGCGGCGATCGCGGCGCACAGGCCGCCGATCCCACCCCCGACGACGATCACGTCCTGGCTCATGCCCCGGTCGCTCCGCCGAGGCGCGGGGCGGCGCCACGCCAGGTCCGCAGCAGGCGCGCGACGCGGCCCGCGCTCGGGCCGCCGAACAAGGGCAGCCACATCGACGACGGGCCGCGCTCGGGGTGCACGCACATGCGCACGAGCGGCCGGTGCACGCCCAGGTCGATGCGGTCCGGGACGCAGATCTCCGCCCAGCCGAACCCGCCCTGGGTGCCGCGGATCACGCTGGTCTGCAGGCGCAGGTAGAACGGACCCGTATCGACCGGAGCCATGAAGTCGATCAGCAGTCGCTCCTCGCCGACGTGGAGCACGATCCGGCGCCACCACGGCATGCCGAGCCAGGTGAACTCGATCGCCTCGAACTCGGCGTGATCGACGTCGGTGACGGTGAACGCGCCGTCCGGACCGGCCTCCCACAAGATCATGTGGGGCTTGGCGTCCGCCGTGTCCGGGAACGACAGGTAGTAGACCAGCGCGCGCCCGCCGACCGTCGCCCTCCCCCAGATCCAGCGGTCCAGGCCCAGGTCGTCGAACGACACGGCGCTGCCGTTGCGGTCGGCGTAGCCGTCGCCCTCGAACGTGAAGTAGGGCTGCCCGCCGCGGGTCAGCTCGGCCTTGCACCGAGCGGGGCCCATCACGGGCGTCCACGCGTGCACAAGGTTTGCGTGCTCCGGCGCGTCGCCATGGAGGTGGGGGCCACGCACGACGATCGGGCCCTGCAGACGCGCCACCTCGCCTGCGATCGGCAGGTCGATGTGGACGTGCAATGCGACCTCGTCGCCGGTGCGCTCAAAATGCGCCTCGCACTCGCCGAACCGACCGCCGCCGCCCTCGATCCAGGCGGCGCGACTTGGTTCTAGGGTGTGCAAGGTATAGAACTCGGGGTGACCGTCCCTGTACAGCGCCAGGTTGACGCTAGGACGGTCTTTGGGGAGCGGCGGGTTCCCCGCCAAGCGCGCCGACCGATCGCCAGGGAGAAAGGGCAGGCCCCACGACAGGATCAGGACGAGGCCGTCCCCGTCCGAATTGCGAGCGTCGGCGTACCACCAAGCGAATCCGCCGGGTGCGTCAAGCAGGGCCGGGTCGAGCGGACGGTCAGGGTGATCGACTTGCAACATCGTGTGACTCGCTAGGGGTTGCAAACCATATACAAACCTCATACGATGCGTGGACCGGATAAGGGCTGATGATGGGATGCGACGTCACAATCGTGGGTGGAGGGCCTGCTGCATTTGCGGCCGCGCTCTCGCTTGCGTCGCGTGGGCTTCGCGTCACGATGCTGGCCGGGCCCGATGTACCGTGGTCGCCCAACTACGGCACCTGGGTCGATGAAGCGGAGGCCGTGGGCCTGGGCGGTTTCTTGGGGCCCGTGTGGTCAGACGCCGTCGTGGTCTACGACGACGAGCGCTCGGAACAGCTCGGCCGCGCCTACGCCCGCGTGGCGAAGCGCCGCCTGCGTGCCAGCCTGATCGACCGCGCGCTGCGCGGCGGGGTGGACCTGCGCTGGGAGCGCGCCGTCGCCATCGACCACGATCCGACCGGCTCCACCGTCGAGACCGCCGAGGGCGCTACGGTCCGCTCGGCCATGGTGGTGGACGCCAGCGGGCACCGCCCCACGTTCGTGCACCGCGACGGCGAGCCGACCACCTTCCAGGCCGCGATTGGCATGTCGGGCACGGTCGACCACCACCCGTGGGACCCGACGCGCATGACCTTCATGGACCTGCGCACCGACCATGTGGACGACGAGCTCGGTCAGGTGGTCCCCACCTTCCTCTACACCATGCCGGTCGGTCCGCAGCGGGTGTTCATCGAGGAGACGTCTCTGCTGCGCGCGCCGGCCGTGCCGTTCGGTGTGCTCCACCGTCGCCTCCGCCGCCGCCTGCATCGCATGGGCGTGTCGCTCACGGACGTTGACGCGACCGAGATGTGCCTGATCCCCATGGACACGCCGCTGCCGGACCTGACGCAGCGCGTCGTCGGCTTTGGCGGCGCGGCCAGCTTTGTGAACCCGGCCAGCGGCTACCTGCTCGGCCGTGCGTTCGGGACGGCGCCCGACCTTGCCAACGCTATCGCGGATGGCCTGGGCGCCGGTCGCTCGCCGGACGCGGTCGCGAGCCAGGCGTGGCGCGCCATCTGGACCGACGATGATCTGCTCCGCCGTGAGCTGCATCTGTTCGGTGCGCGGATCCTCTCTGAGCTGGATGCGGAGTCACAACGCTCGTTCTTCGAGGCGTTCTTCTCCATGTCCAAGCCGCTCTGGTCGGGCTACCTCGCCCCCCGCGGGGACCTGGTGACGCTGGCCCGCGCGATGGGCACGCTGCTCCTCGCCGGAGACAATCGTTTGCGTTGGAAGCTCCTCGTCTCGGGTCGACGCCTGCCTGGCGTGCTGATCCGGGCCGCGGTGTAGGAGGGCCGATGTCCGTGAAGTTTACCCTGGTTCAGCCCGAGGTTCGTCGCGCGCTCGATCCGTCCGATCCGGTGGTCGCGGTTGAGCGCTGCATGGCGGACTTGGTCCAGGAGCACGGCGAAGGCTTTGTTGGTGAGATGGCGCAGGAGCACCTGGCGACGGGTGGTAAGCGCACCCGCGCCCGGTTGGCGCTGCACGCGTGCACCGCGCTCGGCGTGTCGCAGGAGGACGCGGTCCCGTGGGCCGCCGCGTGTGAGCTGCTCCACAACGCGAGCCTCGTGCATGACGACCTGCAGGACGGCGACGCGATGCGGCGCGGTCGTCCCGCGCTCTGGGCGCGCCATGGCGCGGGTCAGGCGATCAACGCGGGCGACCTGCTGCTGATGCTCCCGACGCTCGCGATCGGTCGCGTGTCCGGCGGCGACGCGGTGCGCTGGCGCCTCTCGTCTTGCGTGGCGCGTCATGGTGCGCGGACGGCGCGCGGTCAGGCGCAGGAGATGCTGCTCAAGGAGATCCCGGACGTCTCGTTCGCGGTGTACCGCACGGCGGCGTTCGGCAAGACGGCGGGCCTGTTTGGCATGCCGGTGGAGGGCGCGGCGCTGCTGTCCGGCCACACCGAGGACGAGTCCCGCAGGCTCGCGGCGCCCTTCGAGGTGCTCGGCCTCGCCTACCAGATGCTCGACGACGTGGTCGACCTGTACGGCGACAAGGGCCGCGGCGAGTCCGGCGGCGATGTGCGCGAGGGCAAGATCAGCGCGCTCGTCGCGTCGCACCTGGAGCGTGTGCCCGCGGACCGCGTGTGGTTGATGCGCATTCTCCGCACGCCGCGCGCGGACACGACGCGTGAGATGGTCGACGCGGTGATCGCGCGGATGCGCGACAGCGGCGCGCTCAAGGACGTCCTCGATCGGATCGACGCGCTAGCCTCTGATCTCGAAGGCCCCATGCTGCTCGGTCAGCCCACGCTCCAGTCTGTCGGACGAACTCTGCGCGACAAGCTCCTCGCCCCCCGTGAGGCGCTCCGTGGCTGAGATCGCGACCCCGCACAGCCGCACCGTCGAGCTTGAGCGTCTCGCGCTCGTGCCCTCAGATCCGACGGCCGTGCTGGCGGCGGGCTCGAAGACGTTTCGCTTCGCGAGCTTCTTCCTGGCGCCCGATCGGCGCGCGGACGCGGCGCTGC
>CANJMY010000018.1 GCA_947475315.1 Pseudomonadota bacterium
GACGAGGCGTCGGTGACCTTGGACGTGGCGCTCGACGACGTGCCGCCGCAGCTGGTGGACGGCGGGCAGGTGCGTCAGGCCGTGCTCAACGTGCTGCGCAACGCCCGAGAGGCCGGCGCCCACCACGTGCGCCTGACGCTCGCGCGCACTGAGGACGGCGTAGACATCGCCGTGGCCGACGACGGCAGCGGCATGACCGAAGATCAAGTGAGTCAGGCGACGGACCCGTTCTGGTCGACCAAGGCGAGCGGCACCGGCCTGGGCCTCGCGATCACGCGCCAGATCCTCGAGGACCACGGCGGGCGCATCGTGATCGGGCCGAGCTCAACCGGCGGAACGCTGGTGACGCTCTCGCTCCCGTGGCGCCCGTCGGACGCCGGAGACGAAGAGGGACCGCTCGACGATGTGCCCATTCTGTAGTGCACCGGATACGGCGCGGGTGGCGCTCGCGGAGGCCCTGATGCCGACGATCCTCGTCGTGGATGATGACGCTTCCAATCGCGACACCCTCGAACGCCTCCTGGTGCGCGAGGAGTTCACGGTCCTGCACGCGGACAGCGGCCGCTCGGCGATGGACGTGGTGCGCGCGCACCGCATGGACGTGGTGCTGACGGACCTGAAGATGCCGGGCATGACCGGCATCGACCTGCTCAAGGCCGTGCGTACGCTCGACCCGGACGTCGAGGTCGTGGTGATGACCGCGTTCGGCACGGTCGAGACCGCGGTCGAGGCGATGAAGGAGGGCGCGTACGACTTCGTGTCCAAGCCGCTCAAGCGCATCGACCTGCTCAAGACGCTGCGCAAGGCGATCGAGAAGCGCAGCCTCGCGGTGGAGAACCGTCAGCTCCGCGAGCAGCTCGGCACGGCGGGCGAGGGCGTGATCGTCGGGCAGTCGCCGGCCATGCGCGTGCTGCTGGCTGAGATCGACCAGGTGGCGCCCAGCGACGCCACCGTGATGCTGTCGGGCGAGTCGGGCACGGGCAAGGGTCGCCTGGCGCGACGCCTGCACGACGGCAGCCGCCGCAAGGACAAGCGCTCCATCACCGTCAACTGCGCCGCGCTCCCCGACACCCTGCTGGAGAGCGAGCTGTTCGGCTACGAGGCCGGCGCGTTCACCGGCGCCACCAAGCGCAAGGAGGGCCGCTTCGACCTGGCGCGCGGCGGCACGCTCTTCCTCGACGAGATCACCGAGATGCAGATGGCCACGCAGGTCAAGCTGCTGCGCGTGCTGCAAGACGGCGAGTACGAGCGCGTGGGCGGCACCGAGACCCTGCGCGCCGACGTGCGCATCGTCGCCGCCACCAACCGCGACATCGAGCGCGACGTGCGCGAGGGCAAGTTCCGCGAGGATCTGTTCTACCGACTCAACGTGATCCGCGTGCACGTGCCGCCGGTGCGGGAACGCTACGAGGACATCCCGCTGCTCGCGCAGCACTTCCTGGTCCGATTCGCGCGCAAGAACGGCAAGACCGTGCGCGGCTTCACGACGGAGGCGATCGACGCGATGTGCGCGTGGCGCTGGCCGGGCAACGTGCGCGAGATCGAGAACGCCGTGGAGCGCGCGGTGGTGCTCTGTCGCGGCGAGCAGATCGGCCTTGAGGACCTGCCGCCCACCGTGCGCGGCGAGTCGGGGCGCCGTCGCCTGACGTTTGAGGTCGGCACGCCGCTGGCCCACATCGAGCGCACGATGATCACCGAGACGCTGCGCTACGTGCACGGCGACAAGGGGCTCGCCGCGTCTCTGCTGGGCATCACCGCGCGTACGATCTACAGGCGAGAAGCGGAATGGTCGCAGGAGGGCCGCGGCAATTCCGAAGTTCTTGACCGCGACGAACCTTGACTCCGGCCCCCCTCCT
The DNA here is from genome assembly GCA_947475315.1 of Pseudomonadota bacterium. Taxonomy (GTDB): domain Bacteria; phylum Myxococcota_A; class UBA796; order UBA796; genus CAIOSP01. The sequence continues at coordinate 1,857 of CANJMY010000018.1, forward strand.
GGCATAAAACGCCGGGGCAACTTCTGACCTGGGGGCCGAAAGCGTGTTTTTGATGATCCGCAACGCCGTCTTCGCGGCTGGATTGATGGTGGGTTCGGTCGCGTTCGCGCAGCCGCCCGTCGCCAACGGTGAAGACCTGATCGCGTGGCAGACCCTCGAGAATCGCACGCTCACGCCTGACCAAGCGACTGAAGCTTACCGTGGCTTCGTGCTCCAGTTCAACGACTCGCCCTTGGCCGAGATGGCCTACGCGCGGCTCGTCACGCTCGGCATGGACGCCCCGTGGACGGACGACGCCACCGTGCTCTCCGCGCTCGGCAGCGTCCGCAATCGCTTTGAAGCGCACCAGAAGGCGCTCGCCACGCCGCCCAAGGCCAAGGTCGCGATGATCGACCTGTCCGAGGACGACGACGACGCGACCGCGGCTCGGGACACGGGCCGCTAGTCACCCTGGGCGCGGTCGAGCGAGCACCCTGTTGACCGGGCGAGATCGCGACGCTGCGTCGCCTCGCGCCGGTCGCGCGACTTGAGCGTGCGGCGCCCTTGGTCTACTCCCAGCCAGACCGCTTGGTCATGACGGCCACGATGCCGTCGTCGATGATCAGCTCGTAGCGGTAGCGGTCGACGGCGTTGTGGGTCTCGCTGCTGCCGGGCTTCCAGACCAGCACGTGGCCGTCCTCGGTGACCTCCAGGAAGTACATCAGCTTCTCGGAGCGCTCCGCGCCGTCGCGGAACAGGCGCTGCGTCTCATGCGGCTTGCCCCACGCCATGTACACGGCGTCGATGGGCCATCCGCGGGCGACCGCGCGCTGGACGATCGCGTCCTGCATCTCCTTGTTGTAGTGGTAGAAGCGGTCCCACAGGCGGTGGTCCTTGAGCCACTGCTCGCGGGCCTCGGGCGTCTTCTGCTTGAAGAAGTCCTTCTCGTCCTTGTCGCTCATCCACACGCGCAGGGCGTCGAAGTGGATCTTCTCCTGCGGCTCCAGCCGGTCGTACTTGGAGGCGGTGCCGAAGAGCAGGACGCCGACGAGCAGCCAGCGGGGGGAGAGGGACATGGGGGCTCCTGGGAAGGGACGGGATCCTTATCCAGACACGCGAGCGGGAGGGAAATTTCCGTCGCGGAGACTCGCCGCCTGCCGCAGAAGGGGCGAGGGAGCGGGGGATGGAGCACCTCATGTCCGCTAGCCCCGACCTCTGGGAGGTCTTCGACCCCGACCGCCGCGTGCTGTGCGCCCGCTACGGCGGCGGCCGCGTGCGCATGCTCGCGTTCGGCCTGCGTGACGGGGGCTTGGCGGTGGTCAGCCCCGGCGCCCGCATGAGCGACGCGCATTTTGAGGCGCTCGCCGCGTGGGGAGAGCCACGGTTCCTGGTGGCGCCCAACTCGTTCCACAACCTGGGCCTGCGCTCCTGGTCCAAGCGCTTCCCCGACGCGCGCGTGGTCGCGCATGAGCGTGCGCACAAGCGCCTGCGAAAGCGGCTGGCCGGCCTCGAGTTCCAGGGGCTGGAGTCACTCGTGGCGGCGCTCCCCGACGGCGTGCGCTTGATGTGCCCGCCGGAAGCCAAGCAGGGCGAGGTTTGGGTCTCGCTGATCACGGGGCAGGGGACCGCGTGGTTCGTCACCGACGGGATCCTCAACGAGGCGCACCTTCCGCCCGGCGCGCTCGGCGTGGTGATGCGCGTCCTCGGGTTCCGGACGGGGCTGATGACCAACCCGTTCTTCAAGCGGCTGTTCCTGACCGACAAGGCCGCGCACAAGGCGTGGGTGCGCGACGAGCTCACGCGCGACCCGCCGACGGTGTTCATCCCGTGCCACGGCGAGGTGTTGCGCGGGCCAGACGTGGTGGACAAGCTGCGCGCCGCGACGGACGCCGCCTGAACGACGCGGCGTCTGCGCCGCGCGCGACATCGCCGCGCGTCGCGCCTTAGGGAGGCGGCAACGCCAGCGAGGCGGCGACCGCCCAGCCGCGACGGCCGCGGCCATCCTCGATCAGCAGGAAGTCGCCGCTGTTGGAGAGCACTCGAACCTCAGCGCCCTCGGGCAGCGTGTGATGCTCCGCGGCGTGCAGGTCGGGGACCTCGCGTACGCTCACCTCCCTGCGGACCACGCCGACCGAGGTCGCCTGAAGCAGCCACAGCCCATCGACCGCGGGGACGGCGACGCCCGTGGCGATCAGCGCGGCGGCGACGGCCACGCGCGCGTCTGCGGTGCCACGGTGCGCGCGCCACGCGAGCACGCTCGCGAAGAGCCACGCGCCAAGCGCCGCGAGGCCCAGCTCGATCGGGCTGACGACCTCCATCCACGCGCGCGGCGGGGCGACGGGGTCGGGCACGCCCTTCTCCAGCTTGCCCCGCACCAGGGTCAGGTCGTGGATCAGGTCCGGATCACGCGGGCGCAGCAGGTGCGCGGCGCGCCACGACGCGATCGCGCCGCTGTGATCGCCGCGTAGCTCGTGGAGCACGCCGTCGTCGCGCAGGTTGACCGCGGAGCGCACGGCAGGCGACGAAGGGAGGAGCGCCGCGTTGGCCTCGTCCCAGTTGGCGGCGGACGCGGCGTCGGCCGCGATCTGCAGCGAGCCCTGGCCCGGCAGCGCGGACGCCCACACGACGGCGAGCAGAGCGCCGACGGCGACCGCGGCCTTCAAGGCGGTGGCGCGGCCGTTCATGCGGCACCCAGCGCGGCGACGGCGGCGCGCACGCGCGCCTCCAGATCGGACGGAGCGGGCGCGCCGGCGAAGCGGGTTCGATCGAGCGCGGAGAGCACGTCGCGCACCGAGGCCGCGGTCCCGTCGTCGAGCTGCGCGAGCGCCGCGTCGCGGTCGAGGGCGTCGATGGTCACGCCGACGCGCTGCGCGAGCGCCAAGCGGAGCGCGTCGTCCAGCGCGGTGAGGCGCGCGACAGGCTCATCGGGGAGCGCGTCGAGGCGCTCACGGGGCGTCGCCTCGCGCGGCTCGGACGCGTTGAGCTCGGCCAGCCGCGCGCGCGCGCGTCGGCCAATCGCCAGCGCCCCGAGCGCCAGCGCGGGCAGGGCGGAGACGCCGATCGCGGCCGGCAGCCCGCGCTCCAGCGGCAGGCGCCAGGCGGGCCCCGAGGTCCACATGGGCCGAACCTTGTCGTCCTCGGCGCTCGCGTCCGCAGTCGCTGCGCCGCCGTCCGGGGCGAACGACTGCACGTTGACCGCGCCGGCCTCACCCTTCTTCACGTCGAGCGTGGCGCCGGGCGCGGTGAGCGTGACGTACACGCCCTTGGACGGAGAGAAGATGACCACGCGCGCCTCGGGGATCACGACCGAGCCCACGCGCGTGGGCACCAGGGTGCGCGCGACACGCACGGTGGCCAGGTAGTTCCCGTTCTTGACCTGCGCGGTAGGCGAGGCGCCGCCCTCGTAGACGCGGGCGCCCTCGATGTCGGCGGCGGGCGGGAGCTTGAAGCCCTCCACGCTGCCGTCGCCGCTCAGGAAGGTGACCCAGGCGACCGAGCTGCCGACGCGCGCGCGATTTGAGTCGATCGCCTGGCTGAGCTCAAAGTCGCCGACGAGGCCCGAGAAGTCGGCGGGGGGCGGGGGGAGCGGGCGCACGTCGAGCGAGAGCGGCGTGCCGGTCACCACGTCGCGCTCGGTGCGCTGGAAGAAGGATCCGAGCAGCCCGCCAGGGCTCGGGTCCTCCACCACCACCGCGACCTCCAGCGCGGGCGGATCCCACGTGAGCGAGCCTGAGTCGGTCACGACCCACGGTGTCCACTCCTCCTGCGTGAGCTGGGGGCCGTCCGCGTCCTGGATCTTGTACTGGTTCTGCGCCGGGTTGCCGTCGCGCGGCGCGAGCAGGTGCGACTCAGGCAGGCCGTACCAACGCGCGCCCTGCAGGCTGCGACGCGTGTGGAAGGCGGTGTAGAGCGTGACGACCTGGCCTTGCCACGCGCTGGTGGTGTTGAAGCGGTCCTCAACTTGGAGCGCCTTGTTGGCGCCTGCTGAGCGGGGCGGAGCTGCGCCGATGGTCACCGTCACCACGTTGGACTCGACGAGCGGCTGGCCGCCGCCCAGGTCGACCTTGGCGGGGCCGATCGTGTAGGTGCCCTCCTGACGCGCGGTGATCTCGTAGCGGAACTTCACGTAGCGGCTCATCGAGCCGTTCACGATCGTCGTGGACTGCTGCTGACCGCTGAACTCGGCGGTGAGCCCTGCGGGCACCTGCATCTGCGGCTCGGAGATCGGGTCGCCACCCCGCACGACCAGGTCCAGTCCGGTGGACTGGCCCACGAAGAGCGACTCCGTGTCGAGCTCAAGGACGACCTTGGCGGCGAGCGCGGGCGTGGCCACGCACAGCGCGCCCAGCAGCACGGCCAGCCGGACGAGCGCGGCGAGCGGCACGCGCACCGCTACCATGGCTTCTCCGAGGTCTGGCCCGGCACGACCACCCGCGGGCGGCCTTCCTCGACGCCGTCCAGCGTCTTCTTGGCCTGATCGGCGGTCATCCCTTGCCCGGTCTGGGCGCCGTCGCCCTGGCCGTTGTCGCCGCCCGCGGCGCCGGGCTGGCCCTCGCCCTGAGGCGTGCCGTCGGCGTTCGCGCCCTGCGTCTCCCCGGGCTGCCGTGTGCCGTTGTCGTCGGGCTTGCCCTGGCCTTGCGGTTGCCCCGGCTGGCCCTGCTGCTCCCCCTGCTGCGGCTGTCCCTGCTGTCCCTGCTGCGGCTGTCCCTGCTGTCCCTGCTGCGGCTGGCCCTGCTGCCCCTGCTGCGGCTGTCCCTGCTGGCTCTGCTGCCCTTGCTGCCCCTGCTGCCCCTGCTGCGGCTGTCCCTGCTGGCCCTGCTGCTGCTGGCCTTGCTGCGGGTCGTTCTTGTCGTCGCCCGGCTTGCCCTGCTCGCTGCCGCCAGACTGCTGCTGCTGCTGTTGCTCGCTACGTCGCTGCTGGATCTCCTTGGCGACCATCTCACGGTTGGCCTTGGCGGCCTCGTTCGCCGGGTCACGGGCGAGGGCGGAGTCGTAGCGCTGCAGCGCGCGGTCAAGCACGCCCGACTGCCACCACGCGTTGCCTGCGTTGTACGCGGCGTCGGCGCTGTTGGAGAGCTGGGACTGGCGATCGAAGGCGCGCGCGGCGCCGTCAAAGTCGCCCGCGCGGTACCGGGCGGCGCCCAGGCGACCCTGCAGGTCCGAGTCGGTGGGGGTCTGCGTGGCGAGCTGCTCGAAGATCTTCACCGCCTCGGCGTAGCGACCGGCTCGGTAGGCGGCGTCGCCCGCGGAGGCCGACTCCTGCGCGTGGGCGGCGGGGCCGATCAGCAGCAGCGCCATGACCAGGGTCGCCACGACCTTGCGGCCGTCGCCGATCCACGCGCTGAACATCAGCAGCAGGACACCCAGGCCGAGCGGCCAGCCAACGGCGCTCTCCCACGACTCAAGCTGCTCGCTGCGGGTCACGACGGACTTCAGGGTGCTGCGCATCTCACTCACCAGGGCCTTCGTATCCTCATCGCCGGGCACGCTGCGCACCACCGCGCCGCCGGTCGCGCGGGCGAGGTCGGTCAGCACCGCGTCGGACGGCGTCGTCATGACCCGATCGCCGGTGGACGGGTCGTTGAGGAAGGTGCCATCGCCGTTGGGGATGGGCGCGGCGGCCTGACCGACCACCATGCCAAACACGACCACGCCGGCGTTCGTGGCCTCCTGCGCCGCGGCGAGCGCATCGCCGGGCTCGTGGATCTCGCCGTCCGACAGCAGCAGGATCGCGCGGCCCGCGTCGCTGGTGCCCTTGGACAGCAGCTTGGTGCCTTCGCGGAGCGCCTCGGCGACGTTGCTGCCCTGGGCCTGGAAGGTCTGCGTGTCGAGCTCGCGGACGATCATCTCGAGCGCGCGGCGGTCGGCGGTGAGCGGCATGCGGGGGTAGGCGCCGCCTGCGAAGATCACAAGACCGACGCGGTCACCGCCGAGCATGTCGGTCAGGTCGAGGATCTCGCGGCGCGCGCGCTCCAGGCGCGAGGGGTCCACGTCGGTCGCGTCCATGCTTCGGGACAGGTCGACCGCGAGGACGAGATCCACCCCTTCCGCGTCGACCTGGTGCTTGCGCTTTCCAAAGCGAGGCTCGGCGAGCGCGACGACGAGCGCGATCAAGCCCGTCACCCACAGGACGTCGCGGACGAGGCGACGGGCCCGGACGCGCTTGGGCAGCACGCGCTCGAGCGCCGCCCCACGGAACATCTGGCCCAGCCGCGCCACGTGGCGACGCGCGAACCACACCATCAGCGCCGCGAGCACGGCGATGGCGGGGAGCGCCCAGAACCAGGAGGTCTGCGCCCAGGTCATGGCCACCGCCTCAGCCAGGTGGTGGAGAGCAGCGACTGCAGGAACAGCAACGCCAAGCCCGGGATCAAGAAGCGGCGGTAGAGCTCCTCGTGGTCGACGATCTGCTCGACCTCAGCGGGCGACGGCTCCAGCTTGTTGATCTTGTCGTACACGCTCTGCAGCGCGCGGGTGTCGGCGGCGCGGAAGTAGGCGGCGCCGGTGGTCTCCGCGACCGCCTTGAGCGACTCCTCGTCCACGCCGTCCTGGTTCAACATCGCGAACATGCCGCCGCCGCGCGGCCCGCCGCCGCCCACGCCGATCGTGTAGACCTTGATGCCGAGCGCCTTGGCCAGCTCGGCCGCCTGCTTGGGGTCGAAGCGGCCCGCGTTGCTCCGGCCGTCCGTGAGCAGGATCACGAGCTTGGACGGCGCCTTCAGCTCGGCCAGCCGCTTGGAGGACACCGCGATGGCCGAGCCGATGGCCGTAGCGCCCTCGCCAGCGACGCCGATCTGCACTTGATCCAGCACGGCCGCGAGCGTGTCGTGGTCGAGCGTGAGCGGCACGTGGGTGAACGCTTCGGCGCCGAACACCACCACGCCGATGCGATCGTAGGGCCGCTCCTTCACGAAGCGCGCCATCACCGCCTTGGCGACGGCGAGGCGATCCACCGCCTGCATCCCCGAGGTCATGTCCTGGGCGCGCATGGAGCCCGACGTGTCGACCGCCAGGATGATGTCGAGGCCCTCGGACTCCACGACCATGCGCTTGTTCGAGAGCTGCGGGCGCGCCAGGGCGACGACGCAGAGCGCCAGCCCCGCCATGCGCAGCGCGAGCGGCAGCCAGGCCACCGCGCGCCGAAGCGTCCAGCCCGCCTCGTGCACGTCGAGGCCCGGCACCACAAGCCGGAGCACGCCCGTCCAGCGAGGCTGCCATGGGAGCAGCGCCACCAGGATCAAGAGCGCGAACGCCCACGGTGCGGCCCAGGTGATCAAGGCCTCCTTGCCTCGGACATGGACACCGGCTTGGTGGCGTCGATGAAGCCTCGGAGGTCGTCCTCCAGCTCCGCGAAGAAGCGCTCGTCGGGCGGGACCTCAGCGTACTTCACGCGGTCGGTCGCACGGAGCAGTCGCTTGGCACGCGGCAGGTTGGTTCGCGGCAGCGCGGTCAGCGACTCCAGGTGATCGAGCGTCTCGGACGTGGAGTACGCGCGGGCGGGGAAGGCGAGCGCGGTCTCGGCGTAGGTGCGGAAGATCTCCGACAGGGCGAACGCGCGATCGAAGTCCGACAGGGAGCGGTCGTCGCGGATGGCCTCCCAGCTGCGCCAGGCGACGATGTGGGCGGGCTCGGATGCCACCTCGACCACGCGCGGCGCGGGCCTGCGGCGCCACAGCGCGCGGCCTGCGTACAGCAGCGCGAGCACGCCGACGAAGGTGCCCGCGGCGACCGCGAGGAGCGTGTTCGACACGCGCGAGATGGACGCCGGGTCGACGATGTCCTGCATCGCCTTGCGGTCCGCTTTGGTGCCCACGTCCAGGTAGATCGGCTCCGCGCAGACCGGCGCGCCGGGGCTGTCCTCAAACGCGGCGCAGATCTTGTCCAGGACGTGCCGCCCAGGCTGCGGGGTCAGCTTGACCTGCACCGTGCGCACCAGGCTCCCGCCGATCGGTTCGTCGCGCTGCGTCGTCTCGCCGACCGTGACGCCGTCGAACGCGAGCGGCATCAGCGTGAACGCGTGCTGCGCGGGCCCCGTCAGCTGCACGCGGAGGGTGAGGTCGGTGTCCTTGCCGTCGACGATCGCGTCGATCGCCAGCGGCGTGTCTTCCGCGCGCGCGACGTGCAGCGCGAGCGTGAGCGCGAGGCCGATCATCCGGCCCTCTTGCGGGCGTGCAGCTCGCGGTGGAGGACGGCGAACGCGTCGTCCTCAGTGGCGATGGCGAACGCGCGCGCGCCGGTGCGACGCAGGCGCTCGACGCGCGCTTCCACGGGCGCGCGGCCGGTCAGCGCGCGGGCGTCCACCACGCGAGTGCGGCCCGTCTCGGCGTCCTGGATCTCCACCAGACCCAGGTCGCCCAGCGAGTTGTCGAGCGCATCCGGGACGCAGATCGCGTAGACTTGGTGACGCCGCGCGATCGCGCCGAGCACCCGATCCCACGGGCCCTTGTCCAGGAAGTCGGACACGACGACGAACACCGAGCGGCGGCGCTGCATGTTGGCCGCGAAGCCAAGCGACGTCGCGATGTCCGTGCCGTGTCCCTGGGCGTGCGCGTCATACACGTGCTGGATGATCGACCAGGTGTGGGCGCGCGTGCGGCGCGGCGTGATGTAGGCCTCGATCCGATCGCTGAACGTGACCAGACCGACGCGGTCGCGGTTGCGGAAGCTGGCGTAGGCCAGGCCGCCGGCGATGCGCGCGAGCTGCGTTCGGCGGTCGGTGTGGCCGTCGCGGCCGCCGGTGCCCACGCGCGTGCTGCCCGACACGTCGACGACCAGCATCAGCGTGGTCTGGCGCTCCTCGCGGAACACCTTGATGAACGGCTCGCCGGTGCGCGCGGTGACGTTCCAGTCCAGGTGACGCACGTCGTCGCCCGGCTGGTAGGTACGGACCTCCTCGAACTCCATGCCACGGCCGCGCACGGCGCTGCGGTAGTCGCCGCCAAACAACGCGTCGACGCGCCGACCCGCCTGCACGTGCAGGCGGCGGAGTTCGTTCAGCTCCTCGGGCGTCAGCGTCGACATGGTGGGTGGGATCAGCCCATCTTCACGAGTTCGAGGAGCCGCTTGACGATGGCGTCCGGCGTCAGGCCGTCGGCCTCGGCCTCGTAGGTGGGGAGCACGCGGTGGCGCAGCACGTCGGGCGCCACGGCCTTCACGTCCTCGGGCAGGCAGTAGCCGCGGCCTTCGAGGAAGGCGCGACCACGAGACGCGGCGGCGATCGCGATGCTGGCACGCGGCGATGCGCCGTACTCGACCGCGCGGGCGAGCGAGCTGTCCACCGCGCCCGGGTTGCGCGTCGCTCGGACCAAGTCGACGATGTAGCGCATGAGCGGGTCGGTGATCTTCAGGCTCTTCACCAGCGCCTGCATCTCCAAGATGGACTCCAGCGACGCCACGGTGTCCAGCTTGGGCATGGGCAGCGCGCTGCGGGTCACGATCTCCAGCTCGTCGTCGAGGGTGGGGTAGTCGACGCGCAGCTTGAGCAGGAAGCGGTCGGTCTGCGCCTCGGGCAGCGGGTAGGTGCCCTCCTGCTCGATCGGGTTCTGCGTCGCGAGCACCAGGAAGGGCTTAGGCAGCAGGTAGGTCTGGTCGCCCAGCGTGACCTGACGCTCCTGCATGGCCTCGAGCAGCGCGGACTGCACCTTGGCGGGTGCGCGGTTGATCTCGTCGGCCAGCACGAGGTTGGCGAAGATCGGGCCCTGGCGGGTGCGGAACTCGCCGGTGCGCGGCTCGTAGATCTGCGTGCCGACCAGATCCGCGGGGAGCAGGTCCGGCGTGAACTGCACGCGCGAGAAGCGCAGCTGCAGCGTGTCGGACATGGCCTTGACGGCGGTGGTCTTGGCCAGGCCGGGGGCGCCTTCGAGCAGCACGTGGCCGTCGGCGAGAAGGCCCAACAGCAGGCCGTCGACCATGGTGGACTGTCCGACGAGGACTCGACCGATCTGCTGACGGGCGGCGCGGATCACGGGCGCCAGTCGAGTGACCTCGGCTTCGACTTGTTCGACGGATGACATGGGGCTCCGTAGGGCTGCGCGCACACGCAGCAGGGGACGTTCGATACGCGCGAGCGCCCACCTTGTTTGTCAAGAAGTGGCGGCAGCGCGCTCGTGGGGACCGTGCAGAGGGGGCGAACCCACATAACCCGCTCGCCCGCGCCGTTCCGGTGCAGCGGGTGTGGGGGCGACGCGCGCCCCGGGCTAGGTGCGGGCCCCACTGTGGAGCGCCGTTGATCGAGCACGTCCTCAATGCCTTCGGGCTGGTCTTTCTGGCTGAGCTCGGGGACAAGAGCCAGATCGTCTGCATGACGCTCGCGGCGCGCTACGGCGCGCGCCCCGTGGTGGCCGGGGCCGTACTGGCCTTTGCGCTGCTCAACGCGGTGGGCGTGTTGGTGGGGGCGGCGGTCGGCGCCTACGTGCCGACGTCGGTGGTCGACATGCTCGTAATTGCGCTGTTTTCTGGCTTTGGCCTCAAGGCGCTGTGGACCGCGGGCGACGAGGACGACGAGGTGATCGACCCCAACGACCACCGCAAGCCGTTCGCGCTCGCGTTCACCATGACCTTCTTCTCGGAGTTGGGGGACAAGACGCAGATCGCGGTCGCCGGCCTGGCCGCCACCCAGGGAGCGCTCGGCACGTGGGTGGGCGCGACGCTGGCGCTGACGGCGACGTCCGTGCTGGGCGTGGTCGCGGGGCGCGCGCTGCTGGCCAAGGTGCCCGAGGTGTGGGTGAAGCGGGTCTCCGGCTTGGTGTTCTTGGTCTTTGCGGCCATGAAGGCTTGGCAGCGGTTCGGCTGATCCACGGACGCGTCGACCGGACCGGGTTGACATATTCCGAAGTCGGCATATGTTTGTGACGAACGCACCCTGACCCCACAGGAGGGAGCATGACGTTCCTCCTGCCCGTGTTTGCGCTCACCATCGGACTCGTGCTCGGCCTCGTCGGCGGCGGCGGGTCCATGCTGGTCCTCCCGCTGCTCGTCTACGGCGTGCATGAGGAGCCCCGTCAGGCGATCGCCGCGTCCGCCGCGGTCGTGTCGCTCACCAGCGCGGCGGGGATGCTGCGGCACCTGCGCGCGGGGAACGTGAACGTGTACGTCGGCACGCGCTTCGGGCTCGCGGGCATGATCGGCGCGTGGTTGGGCGGGCACTTCTCCTCCTACGTGCCTGCGTCGTGGCTGCTTGGGGCGTTCGGCCTGATGACGCTGGCCGCGGCCGCGTCCATGTTCAAGGCGCCGCCGCCCGAGAGCGAGGCGGAGGCCTGCACGCCGCTTCGGCTGGTGACCACGGCGATGACCATCGGCGGGCTGACCGGGTTGGTCGGCGCGGGTGGCGGGTTTGTGGTCGTGCCGACGCTCATCCGGCGCTGTGGCCTGCCGATCCGCGAGGCGGTCGGCACGTCGATGCTGGTCCTCACGCTGCAAGCTGGGGCGGCCTTCGCCGGACACGCGACCCACGTCGAGATCGACTGGGCGATGATCGCGCGCTTGTCGATCCCCGCCGCGGTCGGCGCGGTGGTCGGAGGCTCGCTCAACCGCCGCGTGCCGACGCAGTGGCTGCGGGTCGGGTTTGGCGTCCTCGTGCTCGCCGTCGGCCTGTTCCAGGTCGGCATGAGCGTCTGGGGCAAGTGAGCGCGTGCGTCGCGCAGGAGAGTGACCCATGGCCGAGACCCCTCGAATCTTGCCCCCGCTGTTCGCGAGCCTCACGCTGGGCTTGGCGCCGTTCGTGCCGCAGCCGCACGTGATCGAGAAGCTGCGGATGATCGCCGCCGGCGGCGCGGGCATGAAGCCGATCGACGTGTTCGACCTGGCGTTGCACGGCGCTCCGTGGGTCTGGCTGGTGTGGACGATCGTGGCGATGGCGCGGCCCGCCGCGGCCGCGGACGCGGCGGACGCGCCCAAGGCGTGACCGGCGCCGCGACGGCGATGCGCTCGACCACGGGGCGTGTCACACTTCACCGGGTCGATGGCTCTACGGGATGAACCCCATCGAGAGGTCCCCGTGAACATCCAGCACTTCTTCGACCCGCGCACTTGGACGCTCACCTACGTGGTCTGGGACGCCGCCTCGCGCGACGCGGTGGTGATCGACCCGGTCCTCGACTTCGACCCGGCGTCCGGCAAGATCTGGACGGAGTCTCTCGACGCGCTGGAGGCCTTCCTCGGCCGCGAGGCCCTGACGCTCCGCATGATCCTGGAGACGCACGCGCACGCAGACCACCTGTCTGGCGCGCACGAGCTCAAGCGTCGCACCGGCGCGCCGGTGGCGATCGGCGCGCAGATCACCGACGTGCAGCGCACGTTCGCGCCGTTCTTCGGGCTGGGCCCGGAGGTGGCGCAGGATGGCAGCCAGTTCGAGCACCTGCTGAGCGACGGCGAGCAGCTCACGTTTGGCGGCCTCAGCCTGACGGCGCTTCACACGCCCGGCCACACGCCCGCCTGCATGAGCTTCAAGGTAGGCGACGCGGTGTTCACCGGCGACGCGCTGTTCGTGCCCGACACCGGCGTCGGCCGCTGTGACTTCCCCGGCGGCAGCGCGGACTCGCTCTACCAGTCCGTGCACGAGCGCCTCTACGCGCTGCCGGACCAGACGCGCGTGTTCGTCGGCCACGACTACCAGAACGAGGGCCGCGCGCTCCAGTTCGAGACGACGATCGGCGAGTCGAAGGCGCGCAACCAGCACCTCGCGCAGGCGACCTCGCGCGAGGCCTTTGTGACCTTCCGCACCGGCCGCGACGCCGGCCTGGCGGCGCCTCGCCTGCTGCTCCCGAGCATCCAGGTGAACGTCGACGCGGGCCGTCTGCCGCCGCCGGACGCGCACGGTGTTCGCGCGCTCCGCGTCCCGCTTCGCATCCCCGCCAACCTCTGATCTGGAGAGTCCATGTCCCGCACCATTCTGATCGCCCTCGGCCTCGCGCTCGGCACCGCCTCCGCCTGCGCCATGCCTATCGCGCACGTCGATGAGCAGTCCGGCGGCTTCCGTCGGGTCGACGTCGAGACGTTCGCGAAGGAATTCGACGCGGGAGCGTTCAAGCTCGTCGTCGATGTGCGCACCGCGGAGGAGTACGCCGGTGGCCACGTGCCCGGCGCCGTGAACATCCCGATCGATCAGCTCAAGGGACGCCTCGCCGAGCTGGAGCCCCACCGCGCCGACAAGATCGGCGTGATCTGCCAGAGCGGGCGTCGCTCGCTCGCCGCGTCGATGACGCTGGCCGAAGCCGGGTTCACGGGCGTCGTGGACGTCGAGGGGGGCACCGGCGCATGGATCTCGGCCGGGCACAAGGTCGAGTAGCGGCGCCTCGTCGTTCGCGCAGGTCGCCCCTGGGCCTGCGCGTCGCGCGTCCTAGACCTGTCGCCCTCGGCGCGCGCGGCGTGCGGCGTGCGCTCGCTAGCGGAACGGCATCCCCAGCATTCCGGGGAGCCGCTCCACCTGGGCCTCGTCGCGGAAGTCCGGCACGCCGATCGTCATGCCCAGCTGACCGGCGTCCGGCTCCGCCTTGTACGTGCCGAACAGGCGGTCCCACACCGACAGGTTGAACCCGAAGTTGCGGTTGGTCTCCACCACGTCCACTGAGTGGTGCACGCGGTGCATGTCGGGCGTGACCAGCAGCGTGCGGAGCGCGCGGTCCACGGAGGCGGGCAGGCCGACGTTCCCGTGGTTGAACATGGCCATGGCGTTGAGGAGCACCTCGAACAGCACGACGGCGGTGGGCGCCGGGCCGAGCACCAGGATGACCGCGAACTTGATGAGCATCGACAGCCCGATCTCGATCGGGTGGAAGCGCGCGCCGGTCGTCACGTCGTAGTCGAGATCGGCGTGGTGGACGCGGTGCAGGCGCCACAGCAACGGGACCGCGTGGAACACCACGTGCTGAAGCCAGATCGCGGCGTCCATGACGATCACCGCGAGCGGCACCGCCAGCGCGTCGGGCAGCGACACCTGGTTCAGCACGCCCCAGCCACGCTCGACGGCGGTGGCGGCGAGCGCGACGGCGGTGAACGGCAGCAGCACGCGCAGCAGCGCGGTGTTCAGCACGACCACGCCGAGGTTGCTCACCCAGCGGCCAGACTTGCGGACCGTGAGCGGTCGGCGGGGTGCGGCGATCTCCCACGCCGTCATGACGGCGAGGACGCCGAAGAAGAAGGTGAGTCGGATCGCCGGCTCGTGGTCTAAGACTGCGTTCACCGCGGCTCCTGCTCGAAGGGATCGAGGGTCCGAAACACTGCACGCGCCGTGCCCATCGAAGGCGGGCTGGCGTGGAGCGCGTCGCGGATCAGCCGCCGAAGAGCTTCTCCCACCAGCCCTTCTCGTGGACCTTGTCGCCGCGCATCTCGGCGAGCTTGCGCAGGACCTCGGTCTCTTCCAGCGTGACCTTCTTCGGCACGTCGACGATCAGCTGCACGTGGTGCGTGCCGCGACCGCGATGTCCGCGCGGATCGTCCAGGCCCTTGCCGCGCAGCTCGATCACCTTGCCGGACGGCGTGCCCGCGGGGATCTTCACGGTCTCTTCGCCGTGCACGGTGGGGACCTTCATCTCGCCCCCGAGCACCATGGTGACGTAGGGCGCGGGCATGGTGACGATGGTGTCCGCGCCGTCGCGGCGGAACACGGGGTGGTCCTCGACCAGGATGACCACGTACAGGTCACCGGGAGGGGCGCCGGCCTCGCCAGCCTCGCCCTTGCCGGTGTAGCGAATGCGCGTGCCGGAGTCGATGCCCGCGGGCACGGACACCTTGATCTCGCCCTCTTCGCGCTTGCGGCCGCTGCCGCCGCACGTGCCGCACCGGTCCTCGCGCGCGACCGACCGACCCTGACCGCGACACGCGGGGCAGGTGGTGGCGATGCGCATGAAGCCCGCCTGCTGGATCACCTGGCCGCGACCGCCGCAGGTGCCGCAGTTCTTGGGCTGCGCGCCGGCCTTGAGGCCGTTGCCGTGGCAGGTGTCACACGCGACGTGGCGCGTGATCGGGACGGTCTTCTCGATGCCGAGCGCCGCCTCCATGAACTCGACGGTGAGCTGGAGCTCGAGATCATTGCCGCGGCGCTGGCGCTGCCCGCCGCCACGTCCACCGCCGCCAAACGCGCCGCCGAAGATGTCGCCGAACGCGCTGAAGATGTCGCCGAAGTCGGTGAAGCCGGGGTCGTAGCCTTGACCCTTCAGGCCATCGTGGCCGTACTGGTCGTAGATCGGGCGCTTCTCCTTGTCGGAGAGCACCGTGTAGGCCTCAGACGCCTCCTTGAACTTGGCCTCGGACTCCGGGTTGCCCGCGTTGCGGTCCGGGTGGTGCTCGAGCGCCAGCTTGCGGTACGCCTTCTTGATCTCGACGTCGGTCGCGGTCCGGGGGACGCCGAGGACCTCATAATAGTCGCGTGCCAAAGTTCTTTCTCCGGAGTCGCCAGGAACGGAAAAGGCGGCGAGGTGGTTAGCCTCGCCGCCTGTGGGCTCAACGCCCCTTCAAGATCACGCGTCCTCGAACTCGGCGTCGATGACGTCATCACCAGGCTTGCCACCGCCCGAGGGCGCGCCGCCCGCAGCGGCTTCGGCGGCGGCGTCGCCGCCCTGCGACTGGTACATCACCTCGGCGAGCTTGTGCGACGCCGCGGTGAGGCCCTCGAACGCAGACTTGATGGCTACGACGTCGTCCTTGTCCTTGGCGTCGCGCGCGGTGGTGAGCGCGGTCTCGACCGCGGCCTTCTCGGACGCGGGGAGCTTGTCGCCGTGCTCGGAGAGCGACTTCTCGACCTGGTAGACCAGCTGGTCGAGCTTGTTGCGCTCCTCGATGAGCTCCTTCTTGGCCTTGTCCGAGCCCTCGTTGACCTTGGCCTCGTCGACCATGCGCTTGATGTCCGCCTCGGACAGGCCGCCCTTGGCTTCGATCTTGATCTGCTGGGTCTTGCCCGTGCCCTTGTCCTTGGCGGCGACCGAGAGGATGCCGTTCGCGTCGATGCTGAACGTCACCTCGATCTGCGGCATGCCGCGCGGCGCCGGCGTGATGCCGTCGAGGCGGAAGTTGGCCAGCGGCTTGTTGTCGCGGGCCATGGGGCGCTCGCCCTGGAACACGTAGACGTCGACCGCGTTCTGGTTGTCGGCGGCGGTGGAGAAGACCTGGCTCTTCTCGACGGGGATGGTCGTGTTGCGCTCGATGAGGGGCGTCATGACGCCGCCCAGGGTCTCGATGCCCAGGGTCAGCGGGGTGACGTCGAGCAGGAGCATGTCGGTCACGTCCTCCGACAGGATGCCGCCCTGGATGGCGGCGCCGACGGCGACGACCTCGTCAGGGTTGACCGAGCGGTTGCACTTCTTGCCGAAGAACTTCTCGACCTCCTGCTGCACGAGCGGGATGCGCGTGGAGCCGCCGACCAGGATGATCTCGTCGATCTCGGAGGCCTTGAGGCCCGCGTCCTCGAGCGCCTTCTTGCAGGGGCCCAGGGACTTCTTCACGAGCGGCTCGATCATGCGCTCGAACTCGGCGCGGGTCAGCGTCACGTCCAAGTGCTTGGGGCCCGTGGCGTCGGCCGTGAGGAACGGCAGGTTGATCTGCGTCTGCGCGGCGGCGGACAGCTCGATCTTGGCGTTCTCGGCCGCGACCTTGAGGCGCTGGATGACCATGGTCTGGTTGGACACGTCGATGCCCGTGTCCTTCTTGAACTTGTCGGCCAGCCAGTCGATCAGGAGGTGATCGAAGTCGTCGCCGCCGAGGTGGGTGTCGCCGTTGGTGCTGCGCACCTCGACGACGTTGTTGTCGACCTCGAGGATGGAGACGTCGAACGTGCCGCCGCCGAGATCGTACACGGCGATGACCTCGTCGGTCTTCTTCTCCATGCCGTAGGCGAGCGCGGCCGCGGTCGGCTCGTTGATGATGCGCTTCACTTCCAGGCCAGCGATCCGGCCCGCGGCCTTGGTGGCCTCGCGCTGATCGTTGTTGAAGTACGCGGGGACCGTGATGACCGCCTCGGTCACGGGCTGGCCCAGGTAGGCCTCAGCCTGCGCCTTGAGCTTCTGCAGCACCATCGCGCTGATCTCGGGCGGGGAGTAGTCCTTGCCCTGGACGCGGACGCGGCAGTCGCCGTTGGTGGCTCGGGTGACCTCGTAGGGGAGGCGCTTGAGCTCGTCGACCGTCTCCTCGTAGCGGCGGCCGATGAGGCGCTTGACCGAGTACACCGTGTTGGTCGGGTTGGTGACGGCCTGACGGCGGGCGGCGGCGCCCACGAGGCGCTCCCCGTCCTTGGTGAAGGCGACCACGGACGGCGTGGTGCGCTGGCCCTCGTCGTTCACGATGACGGTGACCTTGCCGTCACCTTCCATGAGGGCGACGACGGAGTTGGTGGTGCCGAGGTCGATGCCGATGATCTTGCCCATGATGTATTCCTTCCTCTTTGGCCGATAGATAGACGCGGGGCCGCCCGCGTCAACCGCCACGGCTGGCGTTTCTGGGACGGCGGCAGATTGGACACCGCGCCGCCTGTCGGCAAGGGGGGGGCGTACGGATCCGTCGACCGCTTGACGCCTCGGGTGGGGTGCGTAGGGTGGCGCGCACAAGGTTCCCCCCTTGCGGGACGGCCCGCCCGCCCCGCGAATCCCCAGAGCCCACATGGGCAGGAGATCCACGTCATGACGAAGTTCCGTCCGCTCTACGACCGAGTCCTGGTCAAGCGCATCGAAGCCGAAGAGCGTACCCAGTCTGGTCTCGTGATCCCGGACAGCGCCAAGGAGAAGCCCCAGGAGGCCGAGGTTGTCGCCATCGGCGGCGGCCGTCGCCTGAAGAACGGCGAGGTCAAGGCCCTGCAGGTCAAGCCGGGCGACCGCGTCCTCTTCGGCAAGTACACCGGCGACGAGATCAAGCTCGACGGCACCGCGCACGTGATCCTGCGCGAGGACGACATCCTGGCCGTCCTCGACCGCTAGGTCCGAACCCGCCTGCGGCCGCCACGCGGCGGTCGCAGGCCGTGGTCGCCTCACAGCGGCCCAAACTTACCCCTTCCAACCCTGACTCTTGAAGGAGGCCCATCATGGCCGCCAAGCAGATCCACTACCGCGAGACCGCGCGCTCCGCGATGCTCGAGGGCGTCAACAAGCTCGCCAACACCGTCCGCGTCACGCTGGGGCCCAAGGGCCGCAACGTCGTGCTCCAGAAGTCCTTCGGCTCGCCGCTGATCACCAAGGACGGCGTCACCGTCGCCAAGGAGATCGAGCTCGCCGACAAGTTCGAGAACATGGGCGCCCAGATGGTCAAGGAGGTCGCCTCCAAGACGTCGGACGTCGCCGGTGACGGCACCACCACGGCCACCGTGCTCGCGCAGGCCATCTTCACCAGCGGCAGCAAGCTCGTCGCCGCCGGCGCCAACCCCATGGAGCTCAAGCGCGGCATCGACGCGGCCGTCAAGGCCGTGGTCGCGGACCTCAAGACGCTCTCGCGCTCGGTCGACTCCGACAAGGACATCGAGGACGTCGCGACCATCTCCGCGAACGGCGACAAGGAAGTCGGCCGCATCCTCGCCGAGGCCATGAGCAAGGTCGGCAAGGAAGGCGTGATCACGGTCGAAGAGTCCAAGTCGATGGTGACCGAGGCGGACATCGTCGAGGGCATGCAGTTCGATCGCGGCTACCTGTCGCCCTACTTCGTCACCGACGGCGACCGCATGGAGGCCGTGCTCGAGAAGCCGGTCATCCTGATCCACGAGAAGAAGCTGGCCAACATGGCCGACCTGCTCCCCATCCTGGAGAAGGTCGCCGAGTCCAAGCGCCCCCTGCTGATCATCGCCGAGGACATCGAAGGCGACGCGCTCGCCACCCTCGTCGTGAACAACATCCGCAAGACCATGTCCGTCTGCGCGGTCAAGGCCCCTGGCTTTGGCGATCGCCGCAAGGCCATGCTTGAGGACATCGCGTTCCTGACGGGCGCCAAGCCCATCATGGACGACCTGGGCGTCAAGCTCGACACCTTGACCCTCAATGACCTCGGCACGGCCGAGCGCATCACGGTCGGCAAGGAGAACACCACGATCATCGACGGCGGCGGCAACCCCGTCGACATCAAGGCCCGGGTCAAGCAGATCCGCATGCAGATCGAGGAGTCCACGTCGGACTACGACAAGGAGAAGCTCCAGGAGCGCCTCGCCAAGCTCGTCGGGGGCGTCGCCGTCGTCTACGTGGGCGCGGCCACCGAGATGGAGATGAAGGAGAAGAAGGCTCGCGTGGAGGACGCGCTCAACGCGACGCGCGCGGCGGCCGAAGAGGGCGTCGTCCCCGGCGGCGGCGTGGCGCTGATCCGCGCCCAGAAGGCGCTGGCCGGCCTCAAGTTCGACGGCGACGCTGCGTTCGGCGTGCAGATCATCCGCGAGGCCTGTGAGGCGCCCCTGCGCATCATCGCCAGCAACGCCGGCGAAGACGCCAGCATCGTCGTGTTCAAGGTCCGCGAGGGCTCTGGCTCGTTCGGCTGGAACGGCGCCACCGGCGAGTACGGCGACATGTTCGCGTTCGGCGTCCTGGACCCGACGAAGGTCACGCGCACCGCGCTGACCAACGCCGCGTCGGTCGCGGGCCTGCTGCTCACCACCGAGGCGATGATCGCCGAGAAGGTGAAGGGCGACGACGGCGACAACTCTTAGTCCCATCGGTCCAAGAGGCCCGCGTCGCGCCCTGAGAGGGGCTGCCGCGCGGGCCTTCCTGCTTTCTGGGACCGCGGCGGATCGGGCGGTGCGGGCGTGATATCGGCCGGTCGGTGGGACGGTGCTGAATGAGCCGGAACGGACTGATGGTGCGCGCGATCGTGATGGTGGCCTCGGGCGTGCTGCTCGCCACGTTGGTGGCGCCCTACGGCCTCTACGCGCTCCACTGGATCGCCTACCTGCCCATGTTCTGGGCGCTGCGCAGCGACACCCCGCGGGCCAACCGCTGGCTGCTCTTCCTGTACGGGACCGTGGCCGAGGCGATGATCTTCCGCTGGATCGCGGACACGGTCACGCTGTTCAGCAACCTGGGCTCCATGTTCCACGGGCTGTTCGCGTACGTGATCCTCGTGGTCTTCGCGATGCTGTTCGGGCTGCCGTACCTGCTGGTGTTCGGCGCGGTCCACCCCATGCGCAAGCGCCTTGGCGACCTGTGGATCGTCGCGCTGCCGGCGTGGCTGGTGATCGTCGAGTGGCTCTCCACCTGGGTGATCCTGTTCCCGTACCCGCAGGGCACCAGCCAGTATCGGTTCCCGTACACGTGGCAGCTGGCGTCGATCACCGGCGTGTGGGGCCTGTCGTACCTGGTGCTCTTCTTCAACGCGGCGCTGGGCGAGGCGATCTACCGGCGCCGCGAGGGCCGCCCGTTCCCTAAGCGCTGGGTCGCCTCCGCGGTGGGCATCCTGGTGGCGGTGCTCGCGTTTGGCGCCTGGCGGGAGAGCTGGCTCCGGCAGAAGATTGAGGCTGCGCCCGTGCTGCGGGTGGCCCAGCTCCAGTCCGCGTCGGACATGGAGCAGCGCATGCGGGTGGGCCGCAAGGTCGCGTTCGACGAGTGGATCGACTCTGTGAAGACCCTGGAGCCGGGCTCGGTGGACTTGGTGGTGCTGCCCGAAGGCGCCATCCCGTTCGACCTCAACACCAGCACGGCGGCGTGGATCCTCTGGGATCTGGCGCGCCACGGGAAGTACCAGATCCTCGCGGGCGCCGGCACGCGCGAGCGCATCGCCCGCAAGGACGCCGAGGCCGACGAGAAGATCCACGACTTCAACTCCGTCTACCTGTTCGACCCGCGGCAGCTGGAGGTCGATCCCAAGCAGCCTGACGCCGCCGCGACGTTTGCGGCCCTCGGCGCGGGCTGTGATCTGGACGTGGCGCACGTCTTCACGGCGCTGGAGGCGCGGGCGCTGCGGCTGGCCGGTGAGGCCGCGACCCAGCCTGCGCCGGACGCGCCGGCGGACGCAGGCGGCGGCGCGGTGGCCGGCGTCGAGGTGTTCACGCTGCCGGACCCGTCGACCGTGGCGTGCGTGCAGAAGCTGCGCGAGCGCGAGGACACGCTGCGCAAGGGCGCACACCTGCCCCCCGAGGACGAGCCGACGATCACGGCGGACACCTTCCGCTTGATCCGCGCGCAGAGCGCTCGCTTCGCGGCGCCGTTGAAAGAGGTGTCCGGCATCAAGAAGGGCGACATCCACGCGTGGATCTTCCGCGCCGCCGACTGCCCCGACGACGACTGCCACGGCTTCTCCGTCCGCTGCACCGGCGACGACTGTCAGGTCATGCCGGACGCGCCGCACTACGACAAGATGGTGCCGCTGCCGTTCGGCGAGTACCTGCCGCTCGCCGAGACGTTCCCGATCCTGGCCGACTGGATCAAGGGCCCGGGCGACTTCCGCGCGGGCACCGAGCCGCTGGTGTTCGACGCGGGCGGCGTCCGCCTGTCGGTGCCCATCTGCTACGAGGCCATCCTGGGCTACGTCTGCAAGGAGTTCGACCACCCCGACGTGCTGGTGAACGTCACCAACGACGCCTGGTTCGGCCGCACCGCCGCGAGCGACCTGCACGGCATGCTCGCCGCCGCCCGCTCGATCGAGCTCGGCGTCCCGCTGTTCCGCTCGGCGTACAGCGGCGTGTCGTTCGTGGTGGACCCGGACGGCCAGATCCACGACGAGACCGCGCTCTACACCAAGGTGGAGCGGGTGGTGAAGGTGCCGCTCGCGCGGGTCGATACCTTCTACGAGCTCTGGGGCAACTGGTTTGTCGGCGCGTGTGGCGCGACGCTGGCCTTCCTGTGGGCCACGCGTCGCGCCAAAGCCTAGCGGTGACCTGAGGGGGGCCGCGGGCGGTCGCCCTGGGCGTAGCCGTGGCCCTCGTAGCCGCGGTCGTGGTCGCCGTAGCCGTGCTCACGGTGGCCGTCGTGCTCGTGGCGCTCGGCCTCCTCGTGCCGCTCGTAGCCATAGGCAGGGCGCGGAAGCGGGACCGGGTAGCCGTAGTAGACGGGGCGGGTGGGCTGGTAGACGATGGGCCGCTGCCAGTACCCGGGGGTCCACTGCCAGCCGTAGGCGTTCCAGGACCAGGAGCCCGGGATCCACATGGCGCGCTCGCAGGGGATCTGCGGACGGTACTCGACGCGGACGGGCGGCGCGTAGCTGCGCGGGCCGCCGACCACGACCACCGACGGGTGGGCGAAGGCGGGGGCGCTCCACAGCGAGAGCGGCACGAGGGTGACGGCGGCGAGTCGGCGGAGCAGGGCGTTCATGAGGTCCTCCCGTGAAGTGGACGACCGTTCGACGCGCGCTGCCTGGGCTTATTCGACGGCGGCCTTGGGAATTCTCGTCTGGAGCCTGCGGGCGACCTTGGCGGCGACCCGCGCGACCCGCTCCACGTGGGCCCGGTGCGCGTCCGACGTCACTGGCGCGTCGACGTACTCCACGCGATCCTGGTGGAGGACCAGGCCCCGACCCGGTGTGCAGAGGTCGATGAGCTCCTGAACCAAGTCGGCGTCCAGCGCGTCTTCGAGGACGTGCACGTCGGTGGTGTGCACCCGAAGCGTGCGGCCCTTGGCGTCCGTGAGGCGGAGCTCGGTGGCTCCGGCCGGGGCCTTGATGCGCTCCGGCTGGCCGATCACGCCGACCGGCCCCGCCTTGTCGCGGCGGGTGGCCTCGACGTGGGTGCGCACGTGCCAGGGGAGCTTGGCCCTGTGCAGCCGGGACTCCACGCGCACGGGCGAGCCTTCAAGATTGCCCGTAGCGATGGGCAGGGGCAGCTCGCCCCACCGCGCGGAGAAGTCGACCTGGAGCTTGAGCTCCTGGGCCAAGGCGAGGAAGAGTCGCTGCGCGCGGTCCGCTTGCACGCGACGCAGAGTGCCGCGCGCCATCGTGAAGATGACTCCGACCGCCACGATGATGGCGATGACTGCGAACAGGAACTTCTGCACGACGACCTCAAGCGCCGCCGCGTATCGCCGCGGCCCCGCCCCGTCACACAGGAAGTGTTCGCCGTTGGATCCAGTCGGGACGCGATCACGACGAATGTCGCCAAAAAAGGTGGTGCGGGCCTGGGTGGATCGGCGCTACTCTATGACTGAGGCCGGAAAAGCCTTCACAGAACGCTCCCCTCGCCGGTGTTCTACTCGCTCAAGCTCTTGCGTCTCCTCCATATCTTGCGGTGGTTCTCGACGAGGGGAGCCTCACTTTCTCCGGAGGCCGTGTCGTGGTGGTCCAGCCGATGGTCTTCCACGGCGACCGGCTTCTCCTGCTCGATCAGCGCGTCCTGCCCGGACGGGTCGAGTGGGTGGAGTGTCGCACGGCGGCGCAGGTCGCAGACGCGATCCGGCGGATGGTGGTCCGCGGGGCCCCCGCGATCGGGATCACGGCCGCCTACGGTCTGGCGCTGGACGCCGCTCGGGGCGCGGATCGGAACGCGGCCAGGCAAGCGCTGCTCGCGAGCCGACCGACCGCGGTGAACCTTCGCTGGGCGCTGGATCGGCTGGCCGCGCTGCCCGCCGACGCGCTCGCGGACGCCGCCCGCGCCATGCACGCGGAAGACCTGTCGATCAACCAGGCAATGGGGGCGGTGGGTGCGGCCTTGCTGCCGCAGGATCCGACCGTTTACCACCACTGCAACACGGGCGCGCTCGCGACCGGCGGCTGGGGGACGGCGCTGGGCGTCGTGCGATCGGTGCACGCGCAGGGTCGTCGGATCCGCGTGTGGGTGGGGGAGACGCGGCCCTGGCTCCAGGGGGCGCGGCTCACTGCGTGGGAGTGTCTCCAGGAAGGGATCGAGTGCACGCTGCTGGTCGACTCGGCCGCAGCGACCGTGCTCCCGGGCTGCGACGCGGTGCTGGTCGGTGCGGACCGCGTGGCCGCGAACGGCGACACCGCCAACAAGATCGGCACGCTCCAGCTCGCCATCCTCGCGCGTCACTTCGGGGTGCCGTTCTACGTGTGCGTCCCGCGTTCGACAATCGATGACGCTTGCCCGGACGGCGCGCACATCCCGATCGAGGCGCGCGATCCATCGGAGATCCGCGGCTACGGCGGCGTGACCTGGGCCGCGGACGTGCCATGCTGGAACCCCTCTTTTGACGTCACGCCCGCCTCCCTGGTGTCAGGCTGGGTGACGGAGCGGGGCCTCTGGACGCCGGGATCGGGCTGAACGGCGCGGGCTGGGGCTGGGATCGGGACGTTGCGCCGCCGAATCCGTGGGATACGTGGCTGAAAGCTCGCCAACGAGGTTGCCGTCATGATGCCCGGTCTTCCCGAACTCTTGGTCATTCTTGTCATCGTCTTCGTCGTCTTCGGCGCGGGCAAGCTCCCTCAGGTGTTTGGTGCGGTCGGTGAGGGTCTGAAGAACTTCCGCGAGGCCTCCCAGGCCCCGCCGAAGGAGCAGGACGTGACGCCGGTCGCCAAGCAAATTCCCGGCCGCGCGGCCGTGGAAGAAGCCGAGCTGGTCCAGAAGGAGAAGTCCGACTCGTAGTCGGTCCTCTCGCACCGCCACCCAGGAGCGCCCATGGTCACTGGAATTTCCGAGATCCTCGTCGTGCTGGTGCTGGTGTTGGTGTTCTTCGGCGCGGGCAAGGTGCCCCAGATCATGGGCGCGGTGGGCGCCAGCGTGAAGACGTTCAAGGACGCCGCCAGCGGCGCGTCGGAAGACGACAAGGACAAGCCGGAGACCTGATCGGCTGGAGCGCGGCTCGGCACGCGCTCGCCACGGGATCGACAAGTCTGATCGTCGTCATTGCGGGTGGAATTGCCGTTGTGCTAGTCTGTGGCCCCGTGCGGTCCCCCTCTGTTGAGGCCGTGGGGAGGGATGTCATGCGTCGCCTCTTGATCGTCAGCCCCGTGTTCGCCCTGGCCTGCATCGTGCCGTACTACCCCGTGGTCCCCAAGGACACGGACGTGTCCACGGACGACACCACCGCGCAAGACACGGACGTGGCGGGCGACACGGACGTGACCGACGACACCGCGGACACCGCGCTGACGCCGTCGGACGACGGCCCGTCCGACACCGACATCGCGGCCGGGAACTACGGCTGCCACAATTTCGATCCGGTCGAGGGCACCGGCTGGATCCGCAAGTACTCGCTGAACACGGCGAGCGGTCGCGGCACCGAGAAGTGGACTGGCCTGGGCAACCAGACCATGCCCACCGGCACCGCGGCGGCGTTCGCCGACGGCTGGGCCTACAGCGTCGTGATCACCGGCCTGCCCGCGCTGAATTCGACGTCGACGTACTTCAACCGCTGCGGCGTCCAGGGCGACGACGGCGCCTTCGAGGTCGGGTTCACGCAGGAGAACTCGCAGAAGCCGACCTTCCCGCTCAAGGCCGGCGCGCAGAACGCCCGCAAGTACCTCCCCGACGAGGTCTCCATGCACGGCGTGTTCGGGGCCAACCCGTGGCACGTCGACATGAAGTACGACATGAAGGTGCCCGCGTTCAAGCTGATCCCGCAGCAGGGCTGGGCCTACGACAGCGCCAAGCTCACCTACGTCGGCGACGTCACGCCCATCGGCTTCGAGACGATCAACGTCCCTGTGCTCGGTGGCGACGTCGAGGCGTACCACGTGAACTACACGTACACGATGGCGCAGAAGAACTCGGCGGGCGGCTTCTTCGACATCTTCAACCAGCTGTTCGCGCCGCTGACCTCGCTGTTCGGCTTTCAGGGCAACGACTTGTCGGTCTCGGCGGTGGCGGACCAGTGGTACGTGCGCGGCGTCGGCTTGGTGAAGGAGGAGGTGTACCGATACCCGGCCACCACCCAGGAGCTGATCCGCGAGAAGAACCTCACGCAGTGCAGCGGCCTCCCCCTCTGTCCATAGGGGCGAGTTACGTGCGGCCCTCCCATTGAGGACCGATCATGCACAGGGAACTCGAGGTCGCCGTTGAGGCGGCGCGGCTGGCTGCGGCCGCCATCCTGGACGTGTACCACCGCGCGGATCACGGGACGGTCGAGAAGGCCGACGACAAGGGCCCGCTGACCGAGGCGGACCTGGCGTCGAACGCGCTGATCGTCGACGCGATCCGCACCGCCTTCCCCGACGACGGCCTGCTGTCCGAAGAGACGGTCGACTCGCCCCACCGGCTGGAGAAGCGCCGCGTGTGGGTCATCGACCCGCTCGACGGCACCAAGGAGTTCACGCTGCGCATCCCGCAGTTCGTGGTCTCCATCGGCCTGGCGATCGACGGCAAGGCCGTGCTGGGCGTGCTGCTCAACCCGGCCACCGGCGAGCTGTTTACCGGCGTGGTCGGCATGGGCGCCACCTACAACGGCGAGCCCTGCACGGTGACCCCGCGCGCCACGCTTGAAGGCGCGCGCCTGCTGGTCAGCGCCACCGAGCACAAGAAGGGCTGGTTCGACCACCTCAAGGGCACAGCCACGCTGGAGCCGATGGGCTCGGTCGCCTACAAGTTTGGTCTGGTCGCCGCCGGCCTGGCCGAGGCCACCTTCACGCCACAGCCCCGCAACGAGTGGGACCTGCTCGGCGGCGTCGCCTGCGTGCTCGCGGCGGGTGGCCGCGCGTGCGACGGGTCTGGCGCCGACTACGTGTTCAACCGACCGGACCCGCTGCACATTGGCGTGTGCGGAGACAATGGCGTGCTCCACGAGCGCGTCATGGAGCTGATGAAGCCACGATGACCACCGACACCCTCCCGGCAGACGCCGCCGCGCCCAAGCGGCCCGGCCTCGGCCCTGTCCTCCTCACCGTGTTCCTCGACCTGCTCGGCTTCGGGCTCGTGATCCCGCTGCTCTCGTTCTACGCGGAGGAGTTCCACGCGACCCCCATGCAGGTCACGTGGTTGATGGCGACCTACTCGATCGCTCAGTTCTTCGGCGCGCCCATGTGGGGCATCGTGTCGGACCGCGCGGGCCGGCGCCCGGTCATGCTCACGTCGATCGCCTTCACGGCCATCTTCCTGGCGCTGTTCGCGTCCGCCACCTCGCTCTGGCAGCTCTTCTTGTTCCGAGCGCTGCACGGGCTGGCGGCGGCCAACATCAGCACGGCGCAGGCCTATGTGGCTGACGTCACTGAGGGCCCTGACCGCGCGCGCGGCATGGGCCTGATCGGCGCGGCGTTTGGCGTGGGCTTCAGCTTTGGCCCCGCGATCGGTGGACTGCTGTCGCCCTACGGCTTGTCCGTCCCCATCTGGCTCGCGGCGGGACTGTCCGCGCTCAACTTTGTGTGGGCGTTCGCGCGCCTGCCGGAGAGCCTGCGCCCCGGCGCGTCCGAGGGCGGCCACCGTCGCACGCTGTCCCCTGCGGCGCTGCTGCACGGCCTGCGGCACCCGGTCGTCGGCATGGCGGTCCTGCTCGTGTTCGTCGCGACGTTCTCCTTCTCGATGATGGAGTCCACGTTCGCGCTGGTCGCTGAGCACATCTGGTCGATGGGCCCCAAGGACGTCGGCGCTATGTTCGGCATAATAGGCATCGTCGGCATCGTGGTGCAGGGCGGCATGGTCGGTCGCCTGGCCAAGCGCTTCGGCGAGGCCCCGCTGGTGCAGGTCGGCTACGTCTGTATGGCCCTCGGCATGGCCATCCTCGCGTCTACGCCTGCGGGCCCGGGCGTGTGGATCGGCTGCGCGGTGATGGCGCTGGGCAGCTCGCTCGCCACGCCCTCGCTCAACAGCTTGATCAGCCGCGGCGTCGGCCCCGACGAGCAGGGCGCGGTGCTCGGCGTGTCGCAGTCGTTCTCGGCGCTCGCACGCGCGACGGGTCCGGCCACGGGCGGCGTGCTCTACGCCCGCTGGATGCCCACCGGCGCCATGGCCGGCGGCGCGAGCCTCATGGTCCTGGCGCTGCTGGTCAGCCTGCCGGCTACTCGGCGGGCCGTGTCGGGTCGACCAGCGTAGGCACCGGCGACATCATCCGCTTCAGCAGCGGGACGTGCGGCTCCATCTCCTCACGTCCCCAGCGGATCGCCTGCATGGCGTCCTGCACCGGCGGGACCAGGTTGAGCGGCGACAGCGTGCGCGGGAATGGCACGTAGAGGTCGGCGAACTGGCGGTCGCGGTTCACGTTCGACTGCCGGACCAGCTGCTGGAACGGGAACCACGCTAGGCGCGTCATGGGTGAGGGCGCGAACCCGTCCAGCCCCAGCACGAAGCAGTTGCGGCGACCGCGGATCAGGCCTGCCGCCGCCGACTCCCACGCGATGCGGGTGCCCAAGTTGCTGACCATGCCGCCTTCGCCCAGGCGCGTGATCCCGTAGGTGGCGTAGAGCGCGTCGAGCAGCGCCGTCATGCGCGGGTCGTCGCGCAGCACGTCGTAGTGGATGACGGCGGGGATGGCGGCGCTGAACCCGGCGGCGTCGATCGTGTCGAAGTCCTCCGTCCCGGGCGTGCGGCCGAGCACGATCTCCTTGAGCGCGTCGGGCGAAGACAGGAACTCGCGCAGAATGCTCATGGCGCGCAGGCCGGCCTGCGCGCGGCTGGAGCGCGAGGCCTGCACGTCCGCCGACAGGAAGCTCTCGTAGAAGTTCAGGTCGTGCTTGAGCGCGTCCACCGTGATGCCGGTGGTGACCGTGTAGAGCGGGATCTCCATGTCCGACAGGCGCAGCGGGCGGCCGTCCTCCTCGAACAGGTGACCGAGCGCTGAGCGCAGGTAGAGGCGCAGCGTGGCGGGAAGGCCGTAGCGGCTCTCGCTCTCCAGCACGCGGAACACCTTCGACCACGACAGCGTGCGCGCCGCCGCCACGAGCGCCGCCAGGTCAAAGCGCCGACGCTTGGCCCGGAACATCGACATCAGCGCGCCGATCGACGTGCCGACCATCAGCGAGGGCTCCAGGCCCGCGCGGTCCAGCGTGTCGAAGGCGCCCGGGTAGACGTAGCCGACGCCGCCGCCGCCCGCGCTCGCGACGAGGAGCAGCTTCTCGGAGACCTCGGCCTCCAGCGCGTCGCGCGACAAGGGCATGTGCTCGAGCACGCTCCGACGCGCCGCGAGCGTGTGATGCACAGCCTCGTCGGTCTGCCGGAGGGCCTCGCGCAGGTCCTCCTTGTCGATCAGGTGCGGCGATAGCAGGTCGCGGATGCGGTTGGCGTGGAGCGCCTGCACGCCAGACAGGTCGACCTCAGAGCCGTCTGCGTTTCGCACCACGGTGAGCCGGGCGAAGCTGATCGCGTAGCGGAGCTTGTCCACGCGGACGCGCATCTCGCGGTCTTCGGGCGCGGCCAGCGCCAGGCGCACCAGGCGGCGCTCCAGCTTGTCGAACACGCGGCGACGCTCGGCGGCGCGCGGGGTGTCAAAGCCAGGGATGCTCACGCTTCACCCCAGAAGTCGCCGATGGCGGCGCTTGGATCGTCGGGGGTGAGCGGCGTCCAGTCGGACGGCAGCAGGTCGGCGTGCTCGCGGTACCGGAAGCGCTTGCCCACCAGCATGATCACGCCGCGGTCCTCGGGCCTGCGCACCAGGCGACCGGCGGCCTGCACCACGCGCGTCATGCCCGGCACCAGGCTGGCGTAGAGGAATCCCTGTCCAAAGCGAGCCTCGTAGTAGCTGCGCAACAGATCTCGCTCCAGGCCGATCGGGGGCAGGGCGGGTCCGACGACGAACACGGCGGACAGGGCACCGGCGGGGAGGTCGATACCTTCCGCAAAGATACCCCCGAGCACCGCGGCGAGCACGACCGGAGTGCGTCCCTGACCCATTCTCGCCATCCAGGCGGCGCGGTCGGGCTCGTCCATGCCGCGGCGCTGGGCGAGCAGCTCCCGACCGGTCAGGTCCAGCCGCCCGACGACGTCGTCGAGCATGGAGAAGGACGAGAAGTAGATCGCGACGTTCCCCGGCACCTTGGTCAGCGCGCCGGACAGCAGCGTGGCGATCCGCGGCACGTCCGTCGAGCGATCCCGCCAGTCGGTCGACACCCGCGGCGCGATGATCACGCGGCGGTTCTCGGGCGGGAAGGGCGACGTGATCTCGATGCGGTCGGTGTCGGCGGGGAGGCCCAGCAGGTCGCGGTAGAAGGCGTGGGGTGCCAACGTGGCGCTGCACCCGATGAAGCCGCCGAGCGCGCTCATCCACGGCCGGAGCATCGGCGCCGGGTCCAGGCAGAGCAGCCGCACGGCGTCGGAGCCGGGTGTGTCGCGCACCAACGGCACGCTCTCGTCGCCCGCGTCCTCAGACGACCCGGCGAAGCGCAGCACCTGCCGCGCCACGTCCAGGTAGGGGTCGTCGGCGCCGGCGTGCCCGGCGCGCGCCCGCAGCAGCGCGTAGTCCAGGGCCAGCTCGTCCACCCGCGACGCCAGCCGACGCCACGGCGCCTTGTCCACCTCGGCCTTGGCCCAGCCGTCGTTCCACGGTCCCGGCGTCGCCTTCACGACGGCGCGCACCTGCTCGGCGATGCCCTCGGCCACATCGGCGAAGACCTCAAACCCCGGGCCCAGGACGCGGGCGGCCTCGCGGGCGCGCTCGGCGTCCACGCGCGGCGAGGCGTGCTCGCGGGCGCGCTCGACCAGCTGGTGCGCCTCGTCGACCACGACGATCCAGTCCTGGGCGGTGGTGTCGCCGAACAGGCGCTTGAGTCGGCCGCCCGGCGAGAACGCATAGTTCACGTCGCCGATCACGATGTCGACGTGCTCCGACGTGTCGAGCATGAGCTGCGCCGGGCAGACCTCGTGCTCGCCGCCGATCTGCATCGCGTGGTCGGGCGACAGGCCGCCGCTGGCGATCGCCGCCTCCACCAGCCGGCGGGCCTCGACCTTGTCGTAGTAGTTGCGGGCGAACTTGCAGGTGTCCGGCCGGCACGAGACCACGCCGTTGAGGCAGGTCTTCTCCTTGGCGCGCAGGCCCACCCACGACAGCTCCAGCCCGTGCGCCTTGAAGCGCTCCAGCGTGGCGATCACGCCCGCCTGCTGGGTGTTGCGCGACGTGCACCAGAAGACCTGCTTGTCGTGCGCCATGGCGTAGGCGAGCACGCCGTGCATCACCGCGCCGGTCTTGCCCAGGCCGGTCGGCGCCTGCACCAGCAGCCTGCGCCCGGTGGCGAGCGAGATGCGGACCGCGTCCGTGATGCGCTGCTGACCCTCGCGCCACTCGGAGAAGGGGACGGGGACACGGCGGGCGCGCCGCTGCGCATACCAGCGGAGGCGCGCGTCGCGCAGGCGGACCAGCCGACCGGCGCGCCGCAGGACAAAGGCCTCGACCCGCGCGGCGTCCAGCACCACGCCCAGGATGTGCCGCGACCCGTCGAGCAGCGACACCAGGACGAGGCGACCCACCGGCTCCACGTGCCGCGCGCGCGACAGCATCCACAGGTAGAGCTCGAGCTGCGCGGTCCAGGCCGGCCAGTCCTCGGCGCGGGTGGGGGCGAGGCGGTCGGAGTCCAGCGCGGTGGCCTTGATCTCCTCGACCACCGTGCGGCCACCCTCCTCGGTGAGCCCGTCGGCGCGGCCCTGGAGCATCACCGTCCAGCCGTCGACGGTCAGCGTCTCCTGGAGGGTGACCTCGGCCTGGTACGACGCGTCCGACGCCCCCTGCGTGTCCTGCCACGCCACGTGCGCCGCGCGACCCGCCGCCATGCGCGCCTTCTGGGTCTGCGCGACCTCCATCACCAGGTGGCCGGAGGGCGGGCCGGCCTCGACCAGATCCCGCACGGACAGGGTGAGCGTTCGTGTCGCGTCGTCCCAGCGGATGGTCAAGGCGCGCGCGACTCCCGCGGGCCCACGCCCACCAGCCACGTGCTGTCGGTCAGCTCAAGCCGGTCGCCCACCCGCACGGACAGCGTGCCCTCGGGCGACGCAGCGCTCTGCGTGGCGTTGTGCACCGCCGACACGTTGGCCAACACCTCGACGCTGCCGTCGGTGATCCAGCGCAGGTGACGGCGCGACAGGCGGGGGTCGCTGACGGCGGTGTCCTGGTACAGCGCAGGCCCAGGCGGTCGGCCGGGGCTGGCGCGACCGACCACGTCCTCCGGCATCAGGTCCAGGCGACGACCGTCCTCCGGCCCGCCGAGCACGGCCAGATCGACGGCGCGGTGCGCCGCCGGCGCCAGGCGTCGCAGCTGGTTGGGGTCGACGAACCACCGACCCCACGCGCCCGCGTCGCCGAGCAGCGCGTCCCACAGGTCAGACGTGGTGAAGCCCTCCTGGAGCGTGTTCGCCAGGGCGAGCAGGCGCGGCGTCGGGCGCGGGCCCAGGAACGGCGACTCCTCGCGCGGCGTGAGCTGCGACAGGCGGCGCATCCAGGCGTCGACCCGCGTGCGCATCTCGTCGGCGAGCGGATCCTGGCCCGGCGGCACGCGGGCGACCCACGCAGCGGCCAAGTGCTCCACGCCGACGAACCCGGCGTAGGGGTCGGCCAAGCCATACGCGCGGTCGATCAGGTCGGCGGCGTCGTGCGCGGGGGTGGGCCAGGACTGCGGGCGCCAGCGGGGCGGACGCGGCGGGGTGGCGAGCACCTCGGGCGTGCCGACCAGCATGCGGAAGCGCCACCAGCGCCAGTCGATCATGTCCGGGTGGAGCGCGTGGACGGCCCGCCGCGCCGCCGCCAGCGCGACGAGCTGGTCCTGACCGCGACCGAGCGACGTGTGAAGCGCGGAGACGAAGGCGGCGATCGCGGGAGGCGCCAGTCCGCCGTCGGTGTGGATGGCCGCGTGCGCCCCGGCGAGGACCGACCGGGCCGCCAGGTTGCGCACCGCCCGACCGTCACCGAACCCGCAGGACGCCAGCACCACCAGCGAGGCCCCAGCGAGCAGCTGGTCGCCCGGGGTCCGGACCTCGGCGGTGAGCAGCGCGCCGCAGCCCATGTCCGCCGTGTCGCCGCCGAGCAGCGTCACCACCCGCGGGCCCGCGCCGACGTCCAGGCCGCCCGGATCGGGCAGGCCGCTGGCCTCGCAGGCCTCCTTCAGCGCGTCGAGCGCGACCTCCAGCTCCGGCGCGTCCATCCCCAACCGCCCGACGACCACGTGCAGCGAGCCCGCAGGCGCCTCGCGCGGCGGGGGCGCGTGGCGGACCAGACGGACGACGGCGCCTCGGCCTTCGACCTCCAGGGCCTGGTGCCGAGCGCCGATCGCCAGCAGCTCCCAGGGTAGGGCGCGCTGCCGCTCGTCGGCGTCGAGCACGATCACCAGCGGCTCGCGGCGGGCCTCAGTGCGGCTTGCGGCGCGCCAGAGCACGTCGCCCGGGCCGCCCGACGCCTCGATCGCCTCAGCCAGCGCGCGGCTGACGGCGGCCTCAGCCTTGGAGAGCGCGGCGTCGCCGTCGGACGCGAGCAGGGCCTCGGTGGCGGCCGCCACCAGCAGCACGGACTCCAGCGGGACGTGGCCGTGACGAGCCGGCGCGCCGTGGGCGCCGATCGACAGCGTCCAACCGTCCTCGACCTCCCGCACGCGGATCTCGACGAACTCCATGCCCGGCCTCGCTCGCGCGGGGACGGTAGCATCCCCAACCGCTCCTGTCCGGGCCGATGCGCCACCGTTCATCACGATCCCGTACGGAGCGGGTCGAGCGGGCTACCGAGCGGAGGTTGAGGACCGCGTGGACCCAAGACGCCTGCTCCCTTGTGATGACGCGCCCGTGCGCCCCTCGGGCGACTACGTCCTGTACTGGATGATCTCCGCCCGTCGCGCGCGCAGCAGCCACGCGCTGGATCACGCGCTCCGCCACGCGCGGGCGCTCGGCAAGCCGCTGCTGGTGTTTGAGCCGCTCCGCTTCGACTACCGCTGGGCCAGCGTCCGCCACCACGCGTTCGTGGTCGACGGCATGATCGACAACGCCGCCGCGTTCGCCGCCGCGGGCGTGACCTACCTGCCGTACGTGGAGCCGTCGCCCGGCGCGGCGTCCGGCCTGCTGGAGGTCCTGGCCGCGCGGGCCTGCGTGGTCGTCACCGATGTGTTCCCGGGCTTCTTCCTCGACCGGATGGTGAAGGCCGCCGCAGCCAAGCTGCCGGTGCGGGTCGAGGCCATCGACGGCAACGGCGTGCTGCCGATCCGCGCCGCGGAGGCGCCATCGGTGTTCGCGCACGCGTTCCGACGCCACATGCAGCGCACGCTGCCCACGCTGGTCGACGACGCGCCCGAGCCCGATCCGCTGCACGACTACGACCTCGGCCCCGCGACGGTGCCAACGCTGACGCGTTGGGCGCCGACCGACCTGACGGCGCTGCGATCGTCTGGCGTGGCGCTTCCGGGCCTGGACATCACCGTCCGGGTGACCTCGACGCGCGGCGGCGCCCAGGCGGGCGCGGCCCTGCTCGACCAGTTCTTGCGCGTGCGCCTGCCTCGCTACGCCGACGATCGCAGCGACCCCGCCGCCGACGTGGCGAGCGGCCTGTCGCCCTACCTGCACTACGGCCACGTCGGCGCGCACGAGGTGGTGCGCGCGGTGCTGCTGCGCGACGGGTGGACGCGCGCGCGCTGGGCGCCCAAGCCCAACGGTCGCCGCGAGGGCTGGTGGAACGCGTCGCCCGAGGCGGAGTCGTTCCTGGACGAGCTGATCACCTGGCGCGAGCTTGGGTACGGCTTCTGCGGGCACCGCGCGGACGACTTCGACCAGTACGACGGCCTGCCCACCTGGGCGCTCGCGTCGCTGGAGAAGCACGCGGGCGACAAGCGGCCCGTCCTCTACGATCGCGCGCAGCTGGCCGCGGGCCACACGCACGACCCGATCTGGAACGCGGCGCAGGCGCAGCTCTTGCGCGACGGCGTGATCCAGAACTACCTGCGCATGCTGTGGGGCAAGAAGGTGCTGGAGTGGTCGGCGTCGCCGCGCGAGGCCTTCGACACGCTCATCGAGCTCAACAACCGCTACGCGCTCGACGGTCGCGACCCGAATTCGTACAGCGGCATCGCGTGGACCTTCGGGCGCTTCGACCGGCCTTGGGGCCCAGAGCGGCCGATCTTCGGGACGATTCGCTACATGTCCAGCGACGCCACCCGCAAGAAGCTCGATCTGGATGCGTACCTGCGTAAGTGGGGCTCGCAGCCTTCGTTGATCGTATAGTCCCGTGGGTCCCTGGAGGGTCGGTGAGTCGTCTCGTCCTGTTCTCGTTGTTCTTCGTGGGCTGCGCGCGCGCCGCGGCGCCTTCGCCCACCGTCGACACCACGACGTTGCCGGCGGTCTCCACCGATCCCGCCGCCCCGCTCCCCCTGGATCCTGGGGTCCGAATCGGCACGCTGCCGAACGGGCTCACGTACTACATCGAGCGCAACAGCCGCCCCGCGAACCGGGCTGAGCTGCGGCTCGCCGTGAAGGCCGGGTCGATCGTCGAGGAAGAGGACCAGCGCGGGCTCGCGCACTTCCTCGAGCACATGGCGTTCAACGGCACCGAGCACTTCCCCGGGCAGCAGCTGGTCGGCTGGCTTGAGTCGACCGGCATGCGCTTCGGCGCGGACCTGAACGCCTACACCAGCTTCGACGAGACGGTGTACCAGCTTCAGCTCCCGACCGATGACCCCGAGATGCTGGCCACCGGCGTGCTCGTGATGCGCGACTGGGCCGGCGGCCTGTCGTTCGACGACATCGAGTGCGAGAAGGAGCGCGGCGTCGTGCTCGAGGAGTGGCGCCTGGGTCAGGGCATCCGCGAGCGCGTGCAGGCGATCATCACGCCGCAGGTGTTCTACGGCTCGCGCTACGCCGAGCGCATGCCGATCGGCAGCGACACGACGATCAAGGGCTTCACCTGCGACGCGGCCAAGAAGTTCTACCAGACCTGGTACCGCCCCGATCTGATGGCCGTCGTGGTCGACGGCGACATCGACCCCGATCAGGTGGAGGCGTGGATCCGCAAGGCGTTTACGCCGCTGAAGAACCCGGAGAACGCGGTCCCGCGCGTGTGGGATCGCATCCCCGACCACGATGAGACGCTGGTCGCGCGCATCGTCGACCCGGAGCTGACGCAGTCGGGCTTGGCGATCCTCCACAAGGTCGACGACGTCGAGGGCCAGGACCACGAGTCGTACCGCAAGTTCCTCCGCGACCAGATGATCTTCCTGATGATCAACGAGCGGCTCGCCGTCGCGGCGCAGGATCCGAACGCGCCGTACCTGGGCGCGGGTGTGTCGATCTCGCCGGTCGGCCACCAGCGCTCCACGCAGGACCTGCAGGTCGCGCCGAAGCAGGGTCGCGAGATTGAGGCGCTGGAGGTTGCATACCTCCAGGTGGAGCGCGCGCGCCGCTTTGGCTTCACGCAGGCCGAGCTTCAGCGCGCCACGGACGAGATGAAGCGCAACA
Organism: Pseudomonadota bacterium; assembly: GCA_947475315.1. GTDB lineage: Bacteria > Myxococcota_A > UBA796 > UBA796 > CAIOSP01. The sequence goes on from CANJMY010000018.1 coordinate 37,945, forward strand.
TGCTCGCGTACTACGTCGAGCGGAACAAGACCGACTCCAGCGACGGCGTCGACGAGATCCTGCGGGTGTACCTCACCAACGAGCCCATGCCCGGCACGGCGTACGAGTACGCGCTGTCGCAGGTGATGCTGCCGTCGTTCACGCTCACCGAGATGAGCGACACGGTGCGCACCTTCTTCGCGCCGCGCAGCCGCGTGATCGAGGCGCTCTTCCCGCAGAAGGCCGGCGTCACGCCGCCGTCTGAGGCCGACCTCAAGGCGATCCTCGATCGCGTCGCCGCGGCGCAGCTCACGCCGCCGGACGCCGAGGGCTTAGTCGCGCCGCTGATGTCCACGCTGCCTGCGCCCGGCAAGGCGACGCGCATCGCCACCGACAAGGCGCTCGGCACCTCCACCTGGCGCCTGTCGAACGGCGTCACCGTGGTGCTCAAGCCCACCGACTTCAAGGCCGACGAGATCCAGTTCGACGCGTTCAGCCCTGGCGGCACGTCGCTGGTCCCGCGCGAGGACTACATCCCCGCGATCACGGCGACGTCGCTGATGCTCCGCTCCGGCGTGGGCGACGCGGACGCCGTCGCGCTGTCGAAGATCCTCGCGGGTCGCGACGCGGCCGTGGTGCCCACGCTCGGTCGCTTCGACGAGGGCTTCTACGGTGGCGCGAAGCGCGCGGACCTGGAGACCCTCTTCCAGCTGCTCTACCTGGCGGTCACCGCGCCGCGCTTTGACGAGAAGGCGTTCGAGCTCGAGAAGATCGCGCGCACCGAGGCGCTCCGCAACCGCACGGCCAACCCGGACTCCGTGTTCGAGGACGCGTGGGCCAAGCTGGAGTGGAACGACGATCCGCGTCAGACCAACTGGACCCTCGGGGATCTGGACGCGATGAACCTTCAGCGCTCGGCGCAGATCTACAAGGATCGCTTCGGCGACGTCGGCGACTTCACGTTTGTGTTCGGCGGCAGCTTCACCGAGGCCGAGATCGTGCCGCTGCTCGAGCGCTACCTCGCGTCGCTCCCGACCAGCGGCCGCCAGGAGATGTGGCAGGACGACGGCATCCGTCGCGCCGACGGCGTGCACACGGTGGAGATGCCGCGCGGCCTGACGCCTCGCGGGCTGGTGCGCCTGGAGTTCCACGGACCGTTCACGCCCACCTGGGCCACGCGCAACGAGCTCGACGCCATGGCGTCGATCCTGGAGACGCGCCTGCACGAAGAGCTGCGCGAGGAGCGCGGCGGCACCTACGGCGTGGGCGTCGACCACTCCGTCGAGGAGATCCCCACGGGCGAGTACACCGTGACGATCGAGTTCGAGTGCGACCCTGGCCGCACGGACGAGCTGCTCCAGGCGACGTGGACCGTGATCGACGAGGTGCGCGGCCGCGTCTACCCGCAGTTCGCGATCGACACGATCCGCGAGAAGAACCTGCGCTCGCGCGAGACCGACTCGCGCACGAACGGCTTCTGGGTGGGCGCCATCGCCACGGCGCTGCAGCGCCACGAAGACCCGCACGACATCCTGCTCTACGACAAGCGCAACCGCACCCTGACGCCCGCGCAGGCCGCGGAGATGGCCAAGGTCGTGCTCAACAAGCAGGTCTACATCCAGGGCATCCTGCGCCCGGACGCGCCGACGCCCTGATCGCGCGCGGGCGCGCGGTCTCCGACCGGTGCTCTAGCCGGCGTCGGCGACGCTGACGGGGGCCTGGCTCTCGCGCAGCGCGCGCCACTCGGCGGCGACGACGTCTCCGCAGCGGACGAACGCGGCGTTGAGCAGCGCGGTCCCGTCGTCCTCGGAGAGGGGATCGGGGTCCAGCGGCTCGATCGTGAGCAGCACCGGCTCCATCGCCACGCGCCGGTACGCTTCAAGCGCGGTGTGACCGGCGACGATGAACGACACGCCTTGCTCGGGCGCCTCCACCAGCACCACGGGCGGACGCGCGCCGCGGTTGATGCGGGCGCTGAGCGCGCGGATCTGTGCGCGGTCGAGCAGGTCGCGCGGCACCGTGCCCAGGAGCAGCGGGTCGTCCGTGCGGACGCGGTGCAGGCCGGTCCAGGTGAGCAGCTCGCCGCTGGAGCGCGACGCGTCATCCGCCGCGGGCGGGTCCGGGTCGAGGTCCGACGAGGCCTGGAGCCCAAGGCGGTAGCGACCATCCGGCATCATCGCGAGCACGTCGCGCAGCAGGGCCGTGAGCGGCTCGTCGGTCTGCGTGTCCGGCAGTTCGAGCTCGTCCTCCATCGCGCCCAGGTCGTGCGCGCGGACGAACCAGCGGTCGTTTGCGTCGCCCTGCCGCATCCAGACCATGGCGACCGGCAGCTCGTCCATGACCATCGCCGCATCTGCGCCGTGCACGTGCAGGCGCAGGCGGCCGAGGCCGCCGCGGACGAGGACTGTGGCGGACTCGGAGCGGTCCAAGGGACACCGGAGCGGGAGGGAGGGGGCCCGACAGGTGCAGAACCTAGCGACATCGCCCGGCCATTCCTAGCCGACGACGCGCGGTACCCGTGCCCGTTCCATTTCGTACGGGTCTTCAGGCCGTCGCAAGGCGTGCTTCCGCGTGAGTACGGTTCGTGACGTTTCTGCTTCAGTCGGCCTTGGGGACTCGGTCCAAGGCGGCCAGGACGGCGCTTCTAAGCGCATCCAGGGCGTCCCCCTCCAGCAGCCGGCCCTCAGGGTCGGCCGCGCCTTGGATCAGCGAGGCGCGCGCGGCGTCGATCAGCGCCGTCGCGGCCAGGTCGGTGGGCCGCTTGCGCGCGTCGAGGGTGCCCAGCAGCCGGGCCTGGGCGCGACCGTCCGCCATGTCCTCCAGCAGCACCGTGCTGTGCACGTGACCGTCCGGACCCAGCGCGGTCAGGAAGAAGCGGGGTTTGCGGGACACGGCGTTGAACGGGTCGAGCGCGAACGCGCCAGCGTGCCACTGCAAGAACGCGTCCGCGCCGGACGCCCAGGCGAGCAGCGGGCCGGAGGCCCCGGCGTTCAGGTTGTAGGCCCAGGTGGCGGCGCCACGCGTCCGGGCGCGCGCGATCCCGTCGACCAGGATGCGGCCGTCGCCGGAGAGCAGCGCGGCGTCGAGCGAGTCGGCGATCGGCCAGTCGGCGGGCGTGGGCGCGGTGCCGAGCAGCTTGATCCCGGGCGGACCGAGCCGTCGGATGGCGGTGGCCAGTTGGCGGCCCCGCGCGACGCTGTCGACGCGCTTCCAGCCAGCCTCCTCCTCCCAGATGTGGAACCACAGCGGCAGGGGGGCGTCGCGCGCGACCTCAAGGAGCTGCCGGGTCGACTCGACCATGTGGTCGAGGATGATGGGCCCGTCGGGGTTGCCATAGGCGGCGGGGCGCAGCGGGACCTTGGGGTCGGACCAGACCAGCAGCTTGCCACCCAGGCGCGCCCAGCTCGCGAGCGCGTGGTCGATGATGCGCGTGTCGACCTTGTCCCCGTCGGTCGCGGCGTTGGGCCAGTAGGCGTAGCGCAGCGTGGCGGCGTCAAAGCCGTCGGCCGCCATCAAGCCGAACATCTCGTCGACCAGGCCGAGCACGGTGTCGCTCGCGTAGCCGGCCCGGAGCGTCGCCTCGGGCGGCACCTGCGTGAACAGCCCGGTGGGGATTCCGGCCTGGGCGACGGTGCCGTGGACCCGCACGTCCAGGCGCACGGTCGCGATCTGCCCGGCGCGGGTCAGCGTCAGCGTGATGTCGTGCACGCCGGTCTTGCTGTCTGGCCGCGAGCGAACGGTCACCAGCAGCGCGGGTGGGAGGGCCTGACCACCCTCCCAGCGCGCGCCCGGCCAGAGCACAGTGGGTCGCGGCTGGAGGGCGCGGTCCTGGTGCTGCGCGGCGTCGAGCCAGGACGCCTCCGACACGGACACGTCCAGGTCCGCAGGCGCGTCCACGTGGACGTCTCCCGGGCCGTCGCCGCCAAACACGTAGATCAGCTTGGACGTCCGGTCATCGCGCGCGAGGTCGATCGAGACGGTGTCCTCGGCGGTGGCGAGCCTCGGATCGGGCAGGTCGTCGAGCGTCCCGACCTGCGCGCCGAGCGGCCCGGGCGTGGCCACCACCCACGACGCGCCGTCGTCGTCCGACGGCATGATGTGCTCGTGCCACCAGGCCTCGCGGGCGGCGTCCACCAGCGCCAGGTCGACCTCGGCCTCCGCGTCGCGCGCGGCGGGCCACGCGACCATCGCCAGCAGCGGTCGACCGAATGGCGCAACTTGCAGCCCCGCGGCGCTCACCTCGACGCGCACGTGCCGCCACGGGAACGCGGGCGTCACCTGACGGTCCCAGGCCGATTCACCCGGACGGAAGACCGGTCGCGGGTTGGCCGAGAAGGACGGCGACTGCAGGAACGCGGTCCAGTCGGCGGGGGTGTCGACCCGGAGCGCCTGCTGGCCATCGACGGTCAGGCCGTAGGGGTCACCGCCGGCCCACATGCGCGGCTCTTCGCCGGGGCGGCCCATCTGAACCCACACGTCCCAGGTGCCGGGCTCGAGCTTGAGGCGCAGCACGCCGCCCTCGGATCCGTCCCCGATCAACGCGTCCGGGTCACCCTCCCAGAAGGGCTCGGTGGGCGGCTTCTCCCAGGTCACGCGAGGGTCTTCGCACCCGTAGGGCGAGAGCAGCTGGAACCCGTCCAGCAGGGGCGTCGTCAGGGTCCCTACGTCCAGGTGCAGCGGCTCGGCGGCGATGGCGTTGGCGAGCAGGAGCGCGATCATGTCGACCATGTATTCCATTCCCACGGGGGCGGTCGTCGGAGTCGGCGGTCGCGGCCGTGCGTTAGGGGGTTCGCAAGGGCGGGTTGGATGTCCAAGCGCAAGACCAGACGGGTCGAAGAGCGTGGCGATCGGCTGTTGATCCCGGGCTGGGTCTTGGCGCTGGGCGCCGGGCTCGCGTTGGGCGGCGGCGCCTACTGGGCCCGCCAGGTGCTCCCCGACGAGCTCGGCGGCGCCGCTAAGGAGGCCCCGCGGCTGGCCATGGGCGCGCCCCGCTGGACCGGGACGCCGGCGCCGATCGCGACGCCGGAGCCGGAGCTGCGCGGCGGCTGCACCTGGCTGTTCCGAGTGCCGGAGCTCGGCGCGCTCTCCGACAAGGGGATGATGGACAACTCGGGCTTCCTCAACGCCAGCCCGCTCGAGCTGCTGCGCGGCGCCAACGCCATGGCCGCGCACCAGCGGGGCGACGCTTGTGACAACGGCACGGCCCACACCACGCTCGGCATGTCCGTCCGCGTGGTGGGCGACGTGCACGCGTCGAGCTGGACGCTGCGCTGGTCGAGCGCGACTGAGGTCCTGGCGAACCGCGGCAAGCAGGGGCCGCAGCCGCTCTGGTACGTCATGCCCGGCATGAAGGTCGAGCTGCCGATCGAGGGCGCCTGGGACCCGGCGTGGGGCAAGCCGGTCGTCAACCTGTCGGCGGTGGCCACGCGCGCCGCCCACCCAGCCACGCTCACCTGGGGCGCGGCGTCGGCCGACATCGCCGGCGCGGACGGTCCGGTGCAGGTGCGGCTGGCCGGAGATCCCGCCGGACGCACGCTGACGATCCAGGTCCCTGTCGACGGCCCCGCGCTCGCGATCCACGCCCTGGCCTTTGGTGAAGGCGAGCAGGCGAGCGTCGCCCTGGGGACGCTCGCGGGGGCCACCGCGCCCGTCGCGACGGAGTCTGAGGCCACGCGCGGCGGACCCACGGTCACGCGCGAGGGCGTGCCGGTGCGCACGCCAGTGAAGCTCGGTCCGCAGGGCAAGGACTGCCGCCACCTGGTGAAGCTGTCCGAGTGGGCGGGGATCTCCGACCTGCGCCTGTTTGAGACCTACGACTTGATCTCGGCGTCGCCGTTGGCGGTGTGGGAGGGCGACGCGCTCCTCACGCCGCACGACCGCGGGAGTGGCTGCACTGGCGCGTTCGCGCACGGGGGGGACAGCCTCGTGGTTCGCCCGGCGCTCGATCCAGAGACCCACGGCTACGTCGTCGGCTTCAAACCAGAGGCCGAGGTGGTCGTCGACGGTCGCGGCGGCGTGCGCACCACGCTGTGGTGGGGCTTGCCCGGCACCACGCTGACGTGGGCCTGGGACGCGCCGCTCGGTCCGCCGCCGCACGCGCTGACGGTAGACATGGTGTCGGTGGGCGGCACACACCCGGCCGTGCTGCGCTCGGGTGACGCGACGCTGGAGGTAGCACCCGCGGGCGGCAGTCAGCGCGCCCCCATCGCCGGGCCGACCGCGGACGGACCGTGGACGATGACGCTGGCGGTGCCGAACGACGGGCCCGTCGTGCTGGTTCGGAGCATCGAGGCACGAGCGCGGTAGTCAGCGCGGCGCGACGGTCTCCCAGCCCCAGCTCTCGACCTTCGCGACGCCACCTGCGGGCAGGTACAGGCAGACACGCGCCGTCACGGAGCCGTCGGGGGCGTGTACGGTGAGCCGCGTGTCTCGCGCGTCGGCGAAGGGCTTTGGCCACCGCCACAGGTTGGCGCGACCGACGAAGTGACCGGCGGCGTCGTAGCCGCGCACGTCGAGCGTGGCGTCGTCGGAGAGCTCAGGGAGGGCGAGGCGCATGCGGATCCGCGCGGGCGCGTCGGCGGGCACCGCCGTGGTGCACAGGTGGCCCTGCGCGGGGTCGACCGGCGAGAAGCGAAGGCCGGCGGCGTCGGAGCGCAGGTCGGGCGCGTCGCTGGTGATCGGGTCGGCGGCGATCAGCGCGGCGGCGTCGAGCGGGAGCGGCTGCGCGGTCCAGGTGGGCGGCATCGGCAGATCGCTGGGCTCGACGGTGCCGACGGCCTCCGCGCGCGTGACGGCGGAGCCGGTGTGCGGCACGGTGACGTGCGCGAGGTAGACGCGGTTCGGCGCGAGCGAGGCCGCGGGCAGGAAGTCGAGGAGCGGCACGGCCTGCTCGACAGGCGCGTCGGCGATCAAGCGGATCCGCGCGCGCGGGCTGCTGCCCACCGGTCCACGCAGGCTGAAGATCACGGTGAGCGAGAGCTCCTTGTCGCTCGTCGACTCCACCTTCACGTCGTGCACGCGCACGCGGTCTTGCACCACCACGTCGCCCTGCGAGAAGCGATCCTCCCAGGGCGGCTCGATCAGCTCGCGACGGAGGAAGTAGCGGGCCTCGGAGGGCGGATCGTCCCACTTGTCGAGCGGCGCGAATTCGTCGGCGAACGTGGGGCTGGCGCCCAGGCGCCACGCGTCGAACAGCGTGGGCGGCACCTGCACCACCTGCGGCTTGAACGTGAACGCGTACGACCACATGCGATCGACGTCGCGATCATGCAGCGCGTGCGCGATCTCACGTGTGCACAGCCCGAACATGTCGAGGATCAGGATGCGCCCGTCGTCGTTCTGCCACATGGGCCCACCCATGTCCGACATCAGCGCGATCTTGCGCTTCACGTGCAGCGCGTCGAGGATGGTCAGCAGGCGAGGCAGACGCAGGAGGCGATCGTCGAGCGGCGCGGTAGGCGCCACCATCATGCGCGCGTAGCCGACCGGCAGCGCCGACGCGACGAGCGCGACTGACGCGAGCCCTGCGACGATCGCCGCGCCGCGTACGCGAGTCAGCACGACCCGGTACAGCGCCGCCGCGCCACACGCCGCGGCGATCGCCAGCAGCGTGAACGTGGTCGACGCGAAGCGGTACTCCATCATCCAGTCGCCGCCCGACTGCAGGATGAACGCGACGCTGCCCAGCAGCGCCAGCCAGACCGCGCCCACGCCACGGCGCCACTGCGCGCGGTCGACGAGCGCGAGGGGCGCGAGCAGCATCAGGCCCGCCTGACGCCAACGGACCAGGCCTTCGATCAGGTAGCGCCAGCCGCCCGACAGCGGGTCGAGGAAGCGCTGCGCCGCCGTCGAGTCGCGCGCCTTGGCGTAGTAGGTGTTCGGCAGCAGGTCGTCAAACACGGCGACGTGAACGACCGTGTACGGCACCCACAGCACCGCCATGCCGGCCACGAGCTTGAACAGCCAGCGCCATGACCCGGTGCGCCACGCGCGCACCAGCGCGTCCCCGCCTGCGGCGAGCGTGTACACGAGCCCCTCGGGGCGGCTGATCGCCACGATGAAGAACAGCGGCCCTGATCTGGGCCAGCGGTCCATCGCGCGGATGTCGCCTAAATAGAGCCAGAGCGCGCCCAGGATACACGCCACGTACTGCGGGTTCTCCAGGCCGCCGATCGTCCACGCGACCCAGCTCCCGTTCGCGATCAGCGCGGCGGCGGGCAGCAGCATCGCGACTGACGCGCGGTCGTCGAGTCGGCGCACGATCAAGCCCGACAGCACAAGCGACGCCAGCGCGAACGCGCCCGACAGCAGCTTGGGTGTCCACAGCAGGTCGAACCAGCCGGCGCGGATGAACCCGGCCAGCAGCCACGTCCACGCGGGGTTGCTGTAGCCCTCGTTGAGCTCAAGGTCGCCGGGGTTGGTCACGGGGCCAAAGCCCATCGCCAGGTTGCGCGAGTAGGCGAACGTGATGCCGGCGTCGTCCACCTGCCAGCGCCCGTAGGCTGCGGCGTGCCAGACGTAGAGCGCCGCCAACGGCAGCGCCGCGAGGATCAGCAGCAGGGTGGAGCGTCGGATCAGCACGCGCAGATCATTCCCGGTCCTGAGCCGAACCACAAGTGGCGAATTTGAGTCGACTGACGTGCTCAGGGGGCAAGCTCCAGGATCTCCAGGTCGTCGTTGAGCATCTGACCCGACTCCAGCAGCGGGGGCACGTAGAGCCCAAAGTGCGCCTGGGTCAGCACCGGTCCCCGGTAGTCTAGCCCGCACAGCGCCTCAGCCTGCGCGACGTCCTGGCCGTCCCACCCGTCGAGGCAGTCGGGCAACTTCTCGGCGGGCACGGAGGCGGGGTCGACGCGTGGGTTGAACCGCGCCGCGCTCACCAGCGCGCCGTCGATCCACGCGGCGAGCATCGGGCTGCTCCAGGCGTTGTCTGAGCGGTAGTCGACCAGCACGGTGACCGTGAACCACTGCCGCTGCGGCGCGCGGACGGTGCGGGTCTGGAAGATGTCGTGCACCGACTGCCCATAGACGGGCACATGCATCAGGTGAGGCGTGCCCTCGCTGTCCAGGTTGAGCAGCTGCACCTGGTACCACTGGTCGTCCGCGTAGGACGAGAGCGTCATCAGGCTCACCCAGTCCTTGTCGGCGCAGGCCTCCATCGGCATGTCGATCCACGCCTGGAGCTCGATGCGGACGACGCTCGCGTACGGGCCGTCCAGCGCGTCGAGCTGCACCGTGGGGTAGCCGCGGTGGTTGGTGTTCTCGCCCGCGACGATCTTGTTGGCGCCCTCGATCCACGCGCGGTGCGCGCGCGCGCCGGAGCGCGGGTTCGCGGTGCTGAGCTCCTGGAAGGTGGTGCCCAGGTAGGGCGACGGCACTACGTAGAACGGCGCGAAGTCCTCCTCAGACTCGAACGACGAGGCGAAGGAGCGCAGCACGGGCCGCGCGTCACGCGTCGGGAATTCGGGCAGCGTGGGGTCGGCCTGTTCCTCGGCAGGCCACGTGTGGAGGGGCACGTCGCGGCAGCGGGGGCTGGTGCAGCCGGCCGCGCTCGCCGTCGCCGCGCAGGCCAACAAGGACGTCAGCTTGGACACGGCGGCCTCTAGTGTGTGGCGTGGAACGCGACGGTGTACGCGCACGGCAGGTCGTAGCCGAGCACCGCCTGGTCCAGCCCGCACAGGCTCCCCTCGCAGTCGATGGTGAAGGTCTGCTCGCCGTGCATGGTGTGCGCGTCCGGGAAGCGGCCGCTCACGGCGACCGTCCACGAGACGACGGTGTCGCCGGTGACGGGCAGATCGATCTTGCGGCGCTCCGGACAGGTGAAGTCGTGGCCATCGAGGGTGCAGGGGAACTCCTCGCCGTCGGTCGCGACGAAGCCCTGTGCGTCCGCGCTCAGGACACCGAACGTGGCGTCGGGGTCGCGGTACAGGTCGTCGGCGCAGGTGGTCTCGACCAGCCCGTCGTCCGTGTAGACCCACGCGCCCACGTCCGGCACCAGCGGGCCGTTGCACCCGGACAGTGTGAGCAGGAGCATCTTCGTGGGCCAGGATCGCATTCGTTCGCCTCCCTCTTGGGCCTGAGTCTGAGAGTACCACGACCTTCGCGCGAGCCGTGCGTCGGCGCGGGTCGTCCGACGAGGCCGGGCGCCTGGGGTTGTACCCGCCGGTCTCGGACACCCTCCAAGGATCGCGTCCGAACGGGCCGTATTCACGTGTACGAAACAGTGTATCCGATCGGAGTACGTATCCAAAAGGACAACGAAACGACGCTCCAAAAGCTCACAGTAGGAGTACCGCGTTCGATTTGCAGGCTACTGGTGCGGCACCCGAGGGTCGGGAACACCCCGCACCACGAACCCACTGGAGTCCACCATGATGAACCGCGCCCTGCTCCCCCTGCTCCCCCTGCTCACGATGATCGCCCTCTCCACCGGCGGCTGCTTGGACCTGTCCGGCGCGCTCGGCGGCGCCTCCGCCGCCCGCGACGCGGCCGCGGTCGCGGGTGACACCGACGACAGCAGCGACACGGACGCGGTCGAGGCGGGCGACGACCACGGGGCCGAGGTGGAGGCCGCGGAGATCTCTGACGCGGTCGAGGCCGAGGACACCGACGAGTCTGAGGACACGGACGTGTCGGGCGCGGACGCGGGCGCGGGCGACGTGTCGGGCGGCGGCAGCCACGGCGGCGGCCACGGCGGCGGCGGCGAGGGCGAGGGCGGCGCGTAGGTCACACGCGCGGGACAGGCCGCGCGCGGCGCCGCGATACCCTGCCCTGCAGGCTCGCGATAAGGGAGTGAGATGCGAAGCTCCGCCCTCCACACGCTGCGGGTCCACTGCGCGCTGGTCGCCCTTGCGAGCTGCGCGGGCGGCAAGACATCCGCCGACGCGCCGACGTCGACCGACGACGACTCCGACGTCACGCAGGACAGCGACGTGGGGACCGACACGGACACCGTGGCCGACTCGGACACGATGGACTCCGACCCTGTCGACACGGACGCCGTCGACACGGACTTGGTCGATACCGACCTGCCCGACACCGCGGACACGGACGCCACCCAGGCTCCGATCCAGCTCGGGCAAGGCTTCGTCGACCTCACGGCGGACCTCTACACGACCTACCCCCGCTTCACGCCCGCACAGGACCCGGTGAGCCATACGCCGCCGATGCAGTCGGGCGGCTTCTTCGTCGACCTCGACGCGGACGGGCAGGACGAGGTGGTGCTCACGGGCACGCTGCCGGTCGGCTCGCCGGACTTCGCGGCCGCCTGGGTGCTTCGCTACGATCCGGTCACGCAGGCGCTGGTGCCCGACGACGCGCTGACCGACGCGCTGCGGAGCGTCCCGCCGCTGCTCGGCGCGATGTGGGACTTGGACGGCGACGGGCACCCAGACGGCGTCGGCGGCGCGGATCCGTTCAACGGCGTCCGCTGGGGCTTGGCGGACGTCACCTGGGGCGACGTCATCGGGTCCTCCGCGTGGCTGGTGGGGGACAACGGCGTCGTCGTCGGCGTCGCCGATCTGGACTCCGACGGCTGGCTCGACCTTCTGCACGGGCAGCCGTCTGGCGGGAACCGCGACTCGTTCCGCGCGGACTTCCAGACTGCGCCGCGCGTGTTCGAGACCCGCGAGGCGCGTGTCGCCAGCCAGGACCACGTGTCGGCCTATGTGGTGGGCGCGGCGCCGCTGCTCAGGCAGCCGTCGACGGTGATGGCGTTTGGGGCGCCGCTCCCGTCGTCCACGGACGGCCCGACCTTCTTTGTGCAGGCGGGCGCCGACGCGGAGGGCTTCGCGCTGTACGCGCCGACCGACCCGACCCCCGCGAACAGCCTGTACAAGCAGAGCCCCGAGGTGGCCGGCCGCTCGGTGAGCTACCAGCGGCCGATGGGCGCGGCCGTGGCGGACCTGGACCGCGACGGTCGGCTCGACCTGACGATCAGCTCGACGGCCATGGAGCTGTTGGTGTTTCAGGACATCGGCGGCGCCACCTTCCGCGACAAGACGGCGCGGTGGCTCGTGGCCTCGCCGGCGCGGCTGGCGGTCGACACCGGCTTGCCCCAGTGGCAGCAGGTGATGCGCCCCTGGGGCGTCGTGGCGGCGGACGTCGATCGGGACGGTCGGAACGATCTGGTGGTGGCCAACGGCGACGACACCACCGAGTCCTTCCTGGCTACCGGGGGCTACCGTCCGACCCTCTTCCTTCGCCGCGGCGCCGCGTTCGACGAGTCGGGGGTGGCCGCGAACCTGGACCTCCCTGAGAGCGGCCAGGCGCTGTCGTCGGGCGATCTGGACGGCGACGGTCGCGTGGACTTTGTGTTCGGCGGGCTAGGCGAGCCGCCGCGGGTGTACCTCAACCGGGTCGACGCCACGCCGCCGGGGCTGGCGGTGCGGCTCGTCGGCACGTCCAGCAACCCGCTCGGGATCGGCGCGTGGGTCCAGGGCGTGGACGGCGGCGTCACCTTCGACGCCTCCGTGATGGGCGGGACGATCTCGCGCGGTCCGCTGTCGGAGCCGCTGGTGTTCGTCGCGGCGGGCGCGGACGCGGTGCTCGACCAGCTCACCATCCGCTGGCCGAGCGGGTACGAGCAGGTCGTCTCGGGCCTGACTGGCGGGGCGGTCCATCGCATCGAGGAGCCCGTGACGGTCCACGTCGATGACGCGGATCGCCACCTGCCGGCGGACGGCAGCTCGCGGGTGGTCGTGTCGATGACGGCCCGGGCGCCCGACGGCACCCCGCGCACCGGCGCGAACGTGCAGTTCCGTGTGGTGTCCGGCACCGGCACCCTGGTCGGGACGCCCAGCACCACGGGCGCGACGACCGATCAGTCGATCCAGGCGCCGAGCGCGCCGGGGTGGGCCGTCCTCGAGGTGATCGTCGACGGCGTCGCGCTGCCGCTCCGCCC
>CANJMY010000019.1 GCA_947475315.1 Pseudomonadota bacterium
GCCGGGGAGGGTGTCGGCGGCAGGCGGGTCTGCGTCGGGCGTGGCCGGCAACATGAAGTCGTCGTTGCAGGCGATCAGCAGGGTCAGGACAGCGGATCGCATGGGGCCCTTGGGTGCGCAGCAGACTAGTACCACGACCCGGAAGTCCGATCCGGGTTGATCGAACTCGGCCGACGGGGAATTGGGCGCGATGCCTGGCCCATCCCCCACACCGCTGCTGATCAATCCCGCGCTCACCGCGGCGCTCCGGCGCGTCGCGACGTCGACAACAGAGCCGCACGCGCGCGTGGTCCGGGCTCGCGTCGTCTTGCTCGCCGCGGATGGACGACCGGTGCCCGTTATCGCGCGCCGGACCGGACAGTCGGAGCGGACTGTCCGGAAGTGGAAGGCCAGATTCGCTGCACTCCAGTCGATGGAGGCGCTCAACGATGCGCGGCGTTCTGGACGGCCCTCAAGCGTGCCGATCGAGGCCCGTCTCGCCGTCATCCGTATCGCCTGCGAGCGCCCCGACGGGGAGAAGAAGCCGAAGTGCTTCCGGGACATTTGGACGCAGCAGGCCCTTGCCGACGAGGTCGCACGACGGACTCGCACCACGCTGAGCCGTAGCGAGGTTGGCAGGATCCTGCGGTTCAACATGCTGCGTCCGCACATGGTCCGTCAGTGGTTGCGCAGCCCGGATCCCCAGTTCGATGCGAAGGCCGCTCGGGTGTGCGACCTGTACTTGAACGCGCCCGCCGACGCGGTCGTGGTCTGTATCGACGAGAAGCCGATCCAGGTGATCGCCCGGAAGCATCCGACGCTGGTCTCACGCGACGCCTCGCTGCGGCGCGAGTTCGAGTACGTCCGGCACGGAACGCGCTGTCTCCTCGCGGCGTTCGACGTCCGCACAGGGCGAGTGATCACCGAGCTCGTCCTGCACCGGACTGCTGAGGCCCTGGTGGCGTTCATGCAGCGTGTGGCGGACGCCTACCCAGGCAAGACTGTCTACGTCGTGTGGGACAACCTCAACACCCACGGCGAGGGCAAGGCGCAACGCTGGACGCGCTTCAACGAGCGCAACGGCGGGCGGTTCCACTTCGTCCGAACACCGCTGCACGCGTCCTGGCTGAACCAGGTCGAGTGCTGGTTCTCGATCCTGCAGCGGCGCGTCATCCGATACGGCGACTTCGCGAACGCGGACGTCCTGCACGAGCGCGTGATCGGCTTCGCGACACTGTGGAACGAAGTGGAGGCGCACCCGTTCCGCTGGACGTGGCGGTCCGATAAGGCCGAGGCACCGAGGCGCAACACCGCCGCCTGACCTCTGGCCAGAGTCCATGCCCAAGTACGCCGCCGATCAAGACCATGCCGACGCCACGCTCGAACAACTGCATGCCTACCAGGGGCTGGGCCATCTGCGCGTGCGCAAGCACGGCGCCACGCTCGTGATCGAGTCCGGCCCCGCCGAGGCCCCCGTGAAGCATGCGCGGCTGACGCGGGACGCCGTGAGCCTGTGGATCCTCGACATCGCCGATCACCGCGGCCGATGGGGCCCGACCGGCCTACGCACCACGCGCAACGAACTGATCGGCGTATTGGTTGAGGCGTTCGGCTGGGTCCTCACCGACATCGCCGGCGAGAACCCGGAACGAACTTCCGATCCGAAGTACTAGCCCAAGCGCCGCCTAGGCCGCCCGCGCCAGAGGCTGCTGGTCGGCCGGGAGCGCGTTCGCGAAGCTGGCGTGCAGCTCGGCGAGGACCTCGTCGATCGGACGGTCCTTCCAGCCGCGGGTGTCGATTGCCGGCAGGATGGAGACGTGCACGTCGCACGGCGAGACCCGCATGCTGCCCTTCTCCCACACGTGGTGCGCGCCCTGGACCACCACCGGCACCACCGGCAGGCCCGTGGCCACAGCCAGGTGGTAGATGCCCTTCTTCATGGGCTGCAGGCGGCCGTCTCGGCTGCGCGTGCCCTCGGGCCACATCCAGATGGACAGGTGGTGGGCCCGGACGATCTTCACCATCGCCTTCATCGCCGCCACGGCCTTACCGGTGTCGCCGCGGTCGATCCGCAGGTGACCCGACAGCCAGTAGAGCTGACCGAAGAAGGGGTAGTAGACGACCTCCTTCTTGGCGACGCCGACCGTGCCCACCGGGGCCAGCCAGATGCCGATGAAGATGTCGAGCGCCGACGTGTGGTTGGACACGTAGATCACGGGTCGATCCGACCGCATGGTCTCGCCGCCGTACACCGTGACCGTGGAGCCCGACACCCACACGATGAACCGCCCGGTGAGCCAGCCCCAGTAGTTGCACGAGCGGATGCGGAGGTTCTTGCTCGGGAACAGCACGAGCAGGATCACCGCGTGGATCATCGTGGCGAACGCCATGTAGATGACGCCGACCGTGATTCGAAGGGAGCTGGTCATGATGGAAACCCCGTAGCGACGAGTCTAACGGAGTTGGCGGCCACGAGGTAACGAACGCCGGTTGCATGCCGCACAAGGCCCCAGGGGCGCGCCCCATTCGAGCGGTTCGACCGACGCACAACGGGCTATGCGGCTCCCGATGTCGTTGACCGATCACGCCCCGTTCATCCACCTCGCGCTGCTGCTCGCGGTCGCGTTGCTGCCCGCCCTGTGGCGGTCGCACCCGTCGGCGCGCGCCGCTGGAGCACTTGCCTCGGTGTTCGGCTGTTTTGGACTTCTCTTCTTGTGGATGCGGGGCCCCTACGCCATCCCCCTGGAGGGCTTCACCTTCCTCAAAGAGGGCCGTGAGGAGGCGGTGTTGCACGCCCTGTGGGACCACGAGGGCTGGTTCGGTTGGGCCGTGCCCGAGTGGGTGCTCCCGCTGCGCGCCACGGTGTTCCTGCACGTGATGGAGGCCGTCGCGGCGCTCGCCCTGCTGGTCCCGATCGCGCGGACCTTCACCACCCGCCTGGGCGCCGCGGCGGTCGTGATGCTGGTGGCGCTCAACCCCTGGTTCCTCAACGCCGCCCACTCTGAGGGCCACGCGATCCCCATCCTGCTGGCGACCTTCCTCGGCGCGTTGGTCGCAGGGACCCCGCGTGACACCGCCCCGCTCACGCGCCTCACCGCGAGCGCGGCCCTGACGCTCACGGCCGCCGCCGCCGCCGCGCTCCGCATCGAGACCCTTCTGGTGTCCGGTCCGGTGGTCGCGGCCTCGCTCGCCACGTGGTGCCTGCCGGTGTCCAAGCTCGACGCGCGCCTCCGCGCCAGCTCATGGCCCGTGCTCGGGATCGCGCTGCTGGTCACCACCACCGCGACGCTGGCCCTGATGTACGCGGTGGGCGACTGGATGCCTGCGACCACCACGGTTCGTGTGGCCGCGCCGTGGGCCCCCGCCACCTGGCAGGACCTCCGCCTGCCGCACGACCTGCTCGCGTTCTCCAGCCCCGGCCTGACGGTGCTGGTCCTGTTGGGGATGGTCGCCGGCGTGCGGGATCTACGAAGCTTCGCGCTGGCCTTTGGGACGCTCCTCTCCAGCCGCGTCTACAGCCAGGCCAGCCACCTGGGCGCCGCCCCGTACGAGACCCTGCGCTACGTCGCCATGCTGCTCGGCCCCATGTCGGTCCTGGCGCTGCTCGCCGCGCACCGCCTGGACGGCCACGCTCGCGCCCGGGCGATCTGGCCTTGGCTGGCGATCGGCAGCGTCGCCCTGCCGAGGGTGCTCGCCCCGGCCGAGTTGCGCGGCCCTCCCTGGGCGCTGGCCCACTCGGTCCAGCAGGTCGGCGCGCGCTTCATCGTGGAGACGGTCGAGGCGAACCGAGGCTGCCTGTTCGAGACCCGGCTGGGCACGCGGGTCAGCCCGGGCAAGTCCGCGGACGACGTCGGTGCGCTCACCTTTGAGACCGCCACCTACGGCTGGCCGCTGCGCGAGGGGTCGCCCCAGCTCGGCGGCGACGGGCCCGCCGACACCGACTGCCTGCTCTTCGTGCGCGCGCTCGACTGCAACCTGCCCGGCGCGGGCTGCGCGGAGCTCGTCGGCGACCAACCGGCGCGTGAGGTCCGTTCGGTCACGGCGCCCGAGAGCAACCTCCACCACGGTCGGCGTGCCTCGCCCGCGACCTTCTCCGTTACGCCGCTGAACTGACCTGCGAACGCGCATCCGCTGCGCTACGCTGGGCCGCGGGAGCCGCCATGAACTTGTCCCGCCTCCGGTTCGTCGTCCCGTTCACGATGCTCGCCTGCGCGCCAGACGACATCGGCATCGCCGTGCAGACCCCCGAGATCAACGTCACCCCGAGCCCGCTCGAGTTCGGCCCGTCGGCGGTGCCGCTGGTGCACATCCTGCCGGTGCACGTGTCGAACGCCGGCCACGCGGACCTCGACGTCAGCCTGAAGATCGAGGGTGCGGATGCGTCCCTGTTCGAGATCGACGAGACGGAGCTGACCCTCAAGCCCGGCGAGGACCACCCGGTCGACCTGTCGTTTACGCCCGCCACCTTCCTCGACTACAGCGCCACGCTCGTGCTGACGTCGAACGACGAGACCGATCCTGAGGTCACGGTGCCGCTGACGGGCACCGGCATCTCAGCGCCCATGCCCGACATCGACCTGAGCACGCTCGCGGTGGACTTCGGCCCGGCGGCCGAGCTCGCCACGCGCGTGGTCACCATCACCAACCGCGGGAGCGCGCCGCTGCACCTGGGCACCGTCGCCCAGTCCGGGTCATCCGCGTTTGCGCTGCTGACGGACCCTTCGGGCAACACCATCGCCCCCGGTGACGACGTCCCCATCGTGCTCAGCTACACGCCGCCCAACGCCGACGGCGACAGCGGCACGCTCACCATCCCGTCGGATGACCCCGACGAGGATCCGGTGGAGGTCGTGCTGCTCGGCAACGGCGGCGCGGACTTCGAGTACCCGGTCGCCGAGATCAACTGCCCCTCGCAGGTCGACCCGCCGGCCTTCGTCCAGCTGGACGGCTACGCCTCGAACGACCCCGCCGATCACACGCCGCTGACCTACAGCTGGTCGCTGGTCGGCGTGCCCGAGGACGACGCGGGCGACGCCATCTCGTCGGCCTACCTGACCAACGCCGTGTCGCCGACCACCAAGCTGTGGGCGGACGCGGTCGGTCCGTACGAGGTGGACCTCACCGTCACCAACGCGATCGGCGTGACGAGCGCGCCCGCGCGCTGCCTGATCGACGCCATCCCGTCCGAGCGGGTCCACGTCGAGCTGACCTGGAACACGGCCTCCGCCGACATGGACCTGCACCTCGCGCAGGAGGGCACCCCCATCTTCGGGCGCCCCTCCGACGCGAACTGGTGCAACCGCACCCCGAACTGGGGCGTGCTGGGCGCGGCGGATGATCCGCGTTTGGACCTGGATGATCGCGGTGGCCACGGCCCGGAGAACATCAACATCGATGAGCCCCAGTCCGGCCGCTACGATGTCCGCGTGCACTACTTCGACGACCAGGGCGACGACGTCGTGACCGCGTCGGTGCGGGTGTACCTGGACGGTGTCCTGGCCTTCCAGGCGTCGCAGAACATGGAGCGCAATGACGTGTGGGACGTCGCGCGGATCAATTGGCCTGAGGCCACCGTCGCCGCGTTGTCCGACCCCCTGGAACAGTCGGTGCACCGTCAGTGCTACACGCCCTGATCCGGGACTTGCCAGCGGGACAGCATAAGGCGATGGGGGGGACGAGGAACGCCACATGACCCTTCGCCCGCTCGTTCTCCTGCCCCTGCTCTTCGCCGCCGCCTGCTCGGACAAGGGCGGCAACGGCTCCGACACGGACCTGTCGGGTGACACCGACGTCGCCGCGGCCGCCAACCCGGACCCGGACGTGAGCACCTACGTGCCGGACGGCTTCCGCCCCAACGCGCCGGTTCGCCTCATCTTCCTGGGCGACTCCATCACGGCGGGCTCGGGCGCGTCCAAGACCAGCCTGCAGTACACGTCGCTCCTGCAAGAGAACGATGCCGCGCGCTGGCAGGGCTACAACAAGGTGGACCTCGAGTCCATGTACAGCACGATCACCGACGTGATCGACGTGTCGGTCGGCGGCGCGACCACGGCCACCCTGAAGTCGCAGCAGGTCCCCGCGCTCAAGCAGCGGCTGGGCACCCTCCCCGTCGAGGGCGAGACGATCATCGTCTTCACGATCGGCGGCAACGACGCGCAGGGCGCGCTCAACCCGTTCGCCAACGCGCAGCAGGTCATCAACAGCGCGTTCAAGAACATGGACACGATCCTCGACCTGCTGACCGACCCGGCCGTGTTCGCTGAGACGCCCCACATCTACGCCACCAACATCTACGAGCCGTCGGGCGGCGTGGGCAAGTCCAGCTGCTTCATGGGCATCGACTACGCGAGCAAGCTGGCGGTGCTCGACGACTACAACACGCGCCTCACCGCGCTCGGCGAGGAGCGCGGCTTCTCGGTGGTCGACCTGCACGGCCAGTTCCTGGACCACAACGTCAACGCCGAAGACCCGAGCAACCCGAACTACGACGCCGACGACGCCACCAACTGGTTCTACGACGACTGCATCCACCCGAACGACCGCGGCCACCACGAGCTGCGCCGCCTGTTCGCGGCCGCGATCGACGGTGTGCCGGTCGAGCAGGACATCCCCAAGAAGTGATCGTCGGGGCGGCCTACCGCTCCTCGTAGTGGATCACGACGGTGGTCTGAACGGGGATCCGCGTGCCGCCCAGGCGGACCGGGTAGGCCCGCCACGCGCTCAGCGCCTCGACCGTCGCCGGGACAAACGCGGCGAGGCAGTCGATCGGCTGCACGTCGATGGGGACACCCTCGGCGTCCAGGCGGAGCCGCACCACGCAGCGCTGCGAGCCCAGGCCGAGCCCGAGCGCGGCGCGCGGGTAGTCCGGCGAAGGCTGGCGCTTCCAGTCGAGCGCGGACGGGGCGACGGCTTTGACGCCGCCGCCATCCGCCGAGCCATCGCCGTCCCCCCGCCCGCCCGGTCGGCCGTGCGGATCGCCGTGTGGAGCCCCGGTCGGGTCGCCGTTGGGGTCTCCGTCCGGAGCACCGGCGGTGGGCTCGCTCGCCCGCTCCGGGGCCGACGGGACGGGCGTGAGCGCGGGCGGGTCAGCGGGATCGGGTGGAGTCGGCGCCGCGGTCGACGTCGCCTCCCCCTGCGAGATCCGCGGCGCAGCCGGCGGCCTGGGGGCGACCGGCGCCTGCTCCAGCGCCAGCTCCACCATCACGTCGGGCACCTCAGGGACGGTCGCGGTCGCGACCGGGACGACCGTCGCGGCGAAGAACACGCCCACGCCGACCGCCGCCGCCGCCAGCAAAGTCGTCCAGCCGACGAGCACGGCCTGCCGGCGACGAAGCTCCGGATCGATCTCGCGCCCCACGGTGTCGAACATGTGCAGCCTCCCTGGCTGCGCAGAGCAGACCACGACGCGTGCAGGTCGGTTCGCCCTTACGGTCACGTCGGTGAGGCCGCTCACGGCCGCGCGACGCAACCCGTAGGAACGCTCACCGCGCCGACCCTCAGGCGCCGCCCAGCGGGAGCGCTCCATCGGGCACGGCGCGGTGCAGGCCCGCGTTCTTGAGGCCGCGCACCGCCGCGAACACCTCGGTCCGCGTGTCGAGGCGCGAGTCCGGCATGGCCACGCGGGTCCGCGCGATCAGCTCGGGCGAATCGAGGCGGACGAACGGGTTGGTCGCGCGCTCCTCGCCGATCGTCGACGGCACCACCGTCTCGCCGCGCCCCCGCGCGGCCCACACCTGCCGGATCCGCGCCGCGAGCGCGGCGTTGCCCGGCTCCACCGTCCACGCGAACCGCAGGTTGTCCTGCGTGTACTCGTGCGCGCAGCAGACGCGTGTGTCCGCAGGGAGCGCGACCAGCCGCGCGAGGCTGTCGCTCATCTGCGCGGGCGTGCCGTCGAACACAAACCCGCAGCCGCCGGTGAACAGGGTGTCCCCGCAGAACAGCACGTCACCGAACCGGTAGCAGACGTGGCCGTGCAGGTGGCCGTCGGTGCGGATCACGGTGGCCGTGAGCGCCCCGATCGTCACGAGGTCGCCTTCGTCCACCGGCTCCGTGATGCCCGGGACGTCGACCGCCGCCGCCGCAGGCCCAATGACCCG
The DNA here is from genome assembly GCA_947475315.1 of Pseudomonadota bacterium. Lineage (GTDB taxonomy): Bacteria > Myxococcota_A > UBA796 > UBA796 > CAIOSP01. The sequence continues at coordinate 8,076 of CANJMY010000019.1, forward strand.
CAGGCCCTCAAGCAAGCCCCGACGTTCGAGGTCCCGGTTCACGCCGACATGATCGCCGTGCGTGTGGGTGTTGAAGACCGCGACCAAGGTGAGCCCACGCGCCTCGATCCACGCCAGCGCCGCGCCCGCGTCAGGCCCATCCACCACCGCCGCCTGCCCGGTGGCGGTGCACTCGATCACCCAGACCAGGTTGTCCTGAGCGGCAGGCAAGGCCACCACCCGCAGCGCACCGCCCATGCCGAGGAAGGGCTCGGCGGCCACCGTGACGACATGTCCCATGTCAACCTCGCTCAAGGCCCTTCACTCGATGCCCTGCCGTGTGCACGCTTGCGGATCGCCACGAACGGTTAGCAGCACAGAATGTCCGAACCGCAAGTCCCCGAAATCGTCCTCGACGAGCAAGCCCTCCTGGTCCGCACGGTCCGCCTCCTTCATGAGGTCCCCGTGCTCGCGCCTCCCAAGGAGGATGAGTTGGTCAACGAGCTCCTCCGCCTGCGCGAGGAGGTCAACAACGCCAAGGACGAAGACAAGCCCTCCATGCTCCAGCAGTACGACCAGCAGCTGGCGCTGTTGGAGCAGATCCGCGCGGGCAGCGAACGCCCCGTCGTCGACCCGGCCAGCCCGTACTTCGCGCACCTGCGCCTGGACGAGGACGGCCATGAGCGCGACCTGTTCCTGGGCAAGGGCACGCGCATCGACCACGGCCTGCGCATCGTCGACTGGCGCAACGCGCCCATCTCCCGCATCTTCTACAGCTACCAGCAGGGCGAAGATTACGAGGAGAACTTCGGCGGCCGCGTGATGGAGGGCACGGTCGTCGCCCGACGGACGGTCGGCGTCGAGCAGTCCATCCTCCGCCGCGTCGAGTCGCCCGAGGGCAGCTTCGTCCGCCTGGAGGACGACACCTGGGTGCTGCGGACCCGCGAGCGCCCGCGCCTCGCCGGCGGTCAGGGCAGCGCGCTCGCCACGGTGCACGACGACGCCAACGCCGCCGGCCGCACGCTCGGCCAAGACGCCCTCGGTCGACCGATCCGCGCCGACAAGCACCTGCCGGACATCGCCGGCCTCCTTGACCCCGAGCAGTTCGAGCTGATCACGCGCCCGTCGTCGGGCTTCGTCGTGATCCGCGGCACGGCCGGCTCCGGCAAGACCACCGTCGCGCTCCACCGCATCGCGTGGCTCGCCTATGACGACCCCGCGGTCGACTCCGATCGCACGCTGTTTCTCGCGTTCAGCCGCGCGCTCCGCGACTACGTCGAGCGCGTGCTCCCGGCGCTGGGTGTGGCCAAGGTCCGCCCGATCACCTTCCCTGCGTGGGCCGCGCAGATGCGCCGCAGGCACTTCCCCAAGCTGCCGCAGGCGATCAACGAGGACACACCCGAGGTGGTGCTGCGCCTGAAGTCGCACCCCGCCACCATGGTCGCGCTGGAGCGTCACATCGAGGCCACCGACGGCCTGGGCACCATGGAGCAGGCGATCGACGACTGGCTCACCGTGCTGACCCGCGCTGACGTCCTCCTGCCCGTGTTCGACGAACTAGATCCCGGCGGCATCACGCGCGAGGATCTGAACCGCGCGATCGCCTGGAGCCGCGAGCGAGGCGCCGAGCTGATGAACGCGCTCGACGAGGACGTGGAGAAGGACGACAAGGTCGCGGTGTTCATGGACGCCGAGGACGACCCCATCCTGCTGCGTGCGTGGCAAAAGCGCGTCGGACCGCTGCGCGACAAGGGCCAGCGCCCGCTCCGCTACAAGCACATCGCCGTCGACGAGGTCCAGGACTTCAGCCCCATCGAGGTTCGCGTCCTGCTCGACTGCCTCGACGAGAAGCGCAGCATCACGCTCGCGGGCGACACGCAGCAGCACGTCATGGCGTCTGCAGGCTTCACCAGCTGGTCCACCTTCTTCGGCTGGCTCGGCGTGGCCGGCGTCGAGGTCGAGACGCTGCGCATCGCCTACCGCTCGTCGGAGCCCATCGTCACGTTCGCCAACCGCCTGCTCGGCGACGTGAACGAGGACGACACGCCGCCGCTCACCGTGCGCTCCGGCCCGCCGGTCGAGGTCTTCCGCTTCACGGACGCAGGCGCCGCGGTCGGCTTCCTCGCGGACGCGCTCCAGCAGCTCTCCCGGCACGAGCCGCTCGCCAGCGTCGCCGTGATCGCGCCGAACGAGTCCGTAGCCCAGCTCTACTACGACGGGCTCAAGCGCGGCGAAGTGCCCCGCCTGCGCCTGGTGCAGGACGAGGCGTTCAGCTTCTCGCCCGGCGTCGAGGTCGTCGACGTGCGGCAGGTGAAGGGGCTGGAGTTCGACTACGTGCTGTTGGTCGACGCGAGCGCGCGCTCGTACCCGGACACGCCCTCGTCGCGTCGCCTGCTGCACGTCGCCGCCACCCGCGCGATCCACCAGCTGTGGGTGACTTGCGTCGGTACGCCGTCGTCGATCCTGCGCGAGGCGGTCAGCGATCAGGTCGACCTGGCCTGATCGACGGACGAGCACGAGAAAGCGCGGCGCAACGCGGCGTGTCCCTTGCGGACGCGCCGCCGCTCGTCGTAGACTCCGCCCGGCCCAGCGCCCTCACGCGCACCCGAGCCATCCAGGGGACGAGCCGTGCTTCTACAGAGACTGATCGCGTGGGCGAAGCGCATTCAGCTGTCCATCTACACGGTGCTGATCACGCTGTTGGTGGCGTTCAACAGCCTGGTGTTTCGCGTGCGCATGTCGCACGAGAACGGCGTCAGCGCGCGCGCCCGCATTCGCATCCTCGATGATCCGCGCCGTCCCGCGCATGACTTCTTCGTCAACGGCCGGGAGTTCGTCGGTCGCGTGCGCCACGGCGCCGCGTCGTTCAATGACGACGCCAAAAAGGTCGTTCGCTCCGCGTCGGTGAAGTTCTCGGACACGCGCGGCCGTACGCCGTTCGCGCTGCTGATGAACACGGGTGACGCACCGCTCTTCTGGGACGCGCGCACCTTCGCGAGCTTCATGGTCGTGACCATGCTCGGCCGCGGCAAGTACTTCGTGTCCCACCTGCGAAAGTACCCGCAGGCGCTCGTGGGCGGGTCGGTGAGCGTGCGCCGTGATCCCGAGTCTTTCGCGGGCATGAGCTACCACACGCAGACGTGCAGCGGCCTCATCGCGGCCGACGAGTCCCGTCACCTGGTGCGCTACCGCATGATCCCTTGGGACGGCTGGAGCCCGGAGACGGAGACCGGCACGCCCGAGCCGTGGGACGCCGCCCTGCCGTGGCTGCAGAACCCCTTCCAGGACGAGACCCGCACCCGCAACTACCTCAAGGACGAGCTGATCGAGCGCGTGAACGACCGCAAGGACCGTGTGCGCTTCCGGCTCCAGATGCAGGTGCGGCCGTGGCTGGACGGCCCCACTCAGCAATGGGCGTCGAGCGCGTGGCCGTGGGACGAGGTCGAGACGCCATGGCTGGAGCTGGCCGAGGTCGAGCTGACCGAGGTCCTCGACTACAAGGAGGCGATGCTCACCTGGTTCGAGATCACGCAGGCGCCCAAGACGCTGCCCATCCCGAACGCCGTCAGCATCGACGACCCGCACTCGCTCAACCACCTGCGCAGGGCGAGCAGCTGGGGCCGACGCGCGCGCCTGTTCGCGTACAAGATCTTCGGCATGCTCAAGAAGTTCCCGGACTCGCGCCACGCGCCGGACTGGACCAGCGAGCCCCCGATGGCGGAGCCGCCCGGTCCGTGAGCGCGCGCGGCGCACATCTGCCGCTCAGGTAGGCGTCCCGGGCCGGTGGGCGCGTCCGCCGCTCGTGTCGGCGTCCCGGGCCGCGCGACACGAGGCGCGTCGCGGCCTGCGCTACTTCTCGTGCTGCTCGTCGACGCCGTCCCAACCGGCAGGGGCGGGCGACTGCGCCAGCTCCGCCGCCCGGCGGGCGAGCGTGTTCGCCACCACGTCGAACGGGGCCTCGGCCGCGCACGCCTCGAAGTCGGTGACCGCGCCGGCGAAGTCCGCGTCGACCCAACGCTGGAACGCCCCGCCGAGCCGCGCCCGCGTCGCCAGCAGCACAGCGCGCTCCTCGGCCGTGCGCGCGTCGAGCACCTCGTGCACGCCGATCGCGCCCCGACGTCCCTTCACCCGCACGCGACCCACCTCGCGCACCTCGAACACGTCCGGGTCACGCAGGCGCGCGCGCGTCGCGTCGCTGATCAGGAGCGCCGCGCCGTAGTGCTTGGTCATGCCCTCCAGCCGGGAGGCCAGGTTCACCGCGTCTCCGATCACCGTGGTTTCCATGCGCTCGTTCGACCCGATGGTGCCGAGCATCACGGTCCCGGTGTGCACGCCCACGCCCATGTTCAGGCGTGGCTCGCCTCGCGCGGCGCGCTCCTCGTTGAACTGCTCCAGCGCGCGGTGCATCCCGACCGCCGCCCGAACCGCGCCGTCCGTCTCGCCCACGAACAGCGCCATCACGGCGTCGCCGATGAACTTGTCGACGAACCCTCCGTGCGCGTTCACCGCAGGCAGCATGCGCGCCAGGTAGTCGTTGATCAAGGCGAAGTTGCCCGACACCGTGAGCTGCTCCGACAGCGCCGTGAAGCCGCGCAGGTCGCTGAACAGCACGCTGACCTCAGCCTCGACGCCATCACCGAGCGCCACGTCCTCGATCCGCCGACGCCCGATGTGGGACAGGAACGGGCGCGGCACGAACCGACCGAACGCCTCGGCGGCGCGGCGCTGCGCCGCGAACAAGCGCGCGTTCTCCACCGCGACGACGCCCTGCCCGCCGATCGCCTGCAGCACGCTCACATGGCCCTCCGTGAACACGCCCGCGCCGCGGTCGTTCTCCAGGTAGAGCACACCCACCACGGTCCCATGAGAAATCAGAGGGACACACACGACCGATCGGACGTGGTTCGCGCGCACGTAGGGGTCGTTCGCGAACAGCTCGTCGAAGCCCGCGTCGTCGATCAGGCGCGTGCGCTTGGTGCGCCGTACATACGCGACGATGCTGTCGGGCGAAGCCACGTTGAGCTGCGCGCCGCCCGTGCGCACCACGAGCTCGGCCCCCACGATCGTCGCCTCGGCGACCACCTCGACCTCGGGGCTGTCTTCGCCCTGACGCAGGTAGAGCAGACCGCGACGCGCGCCCGCCGCCTGCAGCGCCACCCGCAGGACGCGCTCCAGCAGTCGGTCCATCTCGATCTCGGAGCTGATCGCGCGCACGGCGGCGAGCAGCACGCGCACGTCGAGCGCGCCGAGGCTGTCGGCGTCGGTCGTCGCGAAGGTGGACACGCCCCCCGACGCGTCCAGGTAGTCCTCCTCGTGCAGCTCGCCCTCGCCGTGCCGGTCCAGCGCGACCGCGCCGAACCGCCGCCAGAGAGAGCGCGCCCGATCCTGGTGGAAGCGCGCCAGGTCCGTGTGCTGGAGGGACGCGTGAAGCTCCGCCATGCGCTTGGAGACCATCGCCTCCACCCACAGGTTGCCGATCGCCTTCGCGCTCGACGAAGCGTCCGCCAAGCCGCGCAGCGCCCACTCCACACGCGCTGCCGACGCGTCCGCCTCGGCGTCCGTCCACTGCACGAACGGGAGCAGGTCCGCGTTTCGGTTGGCGGCCGCGCGCATCTGCTTGCGCACGCTCCCCAAGAGCCGCCGCTGCGCCCGTGGCAGCGTCGTCGAGCGCCGGGCGAGCACGACGCCCAACATCGCGACGCCAAAGGTCACGAAGGTCTGGCCGGGCGCCGCCTCGCGGTTGGCGTGGAGCAACGTCAACGCGGCCAACGCGCGGTCGTCATCTCCCATCACAAATGCGAGCCAGCCCGCCGCGCCGCAGCCCTGCGCGATCGCCTGACCTTCGCCCGCGCCCGCCGCGAGCAGCTGCTCCAAGCGCACGTCAAAGTCCAGCCCATCCCCGACCAGGCGCGCGTCCGTCGTCTCTCGGCTGGACAGGCGCGCGATCGCGATGGTCCACACGCGCATCGCGTACGCGGTCTGCGCCTGCTTGGATCCAAGCACGACCGGCACGTAGTCACCGTACCGCTCGGCCATCCAGGCGATCGAGCGCCCCGAGAGCAGGTCCGTCACGTAGGCGACGGTCGCGCAGTACGCGGCGTTCTCCACGTCGCCCGCGTCCATGGCCGCCGTGTAGCAGGCGAGCACCTCCGTCGCGCACTTACGGTAGGGGTCGCGGTGGTGCCGGATGAAGCCGTGGAAGAGCAGGCCGGTCTTGCCGACCAGGTGTCGGTCCCCAGTCTTCTCCAGCAGGTCCATCGCCAGCTGACCAAACGCGTAGCCCTCGTCCACCAGCCCGAGCGCCGCGCTCGCGATCATCCCGTAGAGCGCGTAGCCATAGGCAGACAGGCCCGTGTTGCCGTGCACGAGTGACAGCCGGATCATGCGGAACGCGAGCAGCGGCACCAGGTTCGGCACGCCCCAGTACGCGTTCGTCGCGGACTTCATCATGATGCCGAGCGCCGCGTTGACGTCCGGATCCGTGAGCGTCGGCAGGTCGATCAGCGTCTTGGGATCGCGCCCCCGTAGCGCGATCTTCAGGCGGATCACGCCGCCGAGCACGTGCGGGGTGATCGGATCCTTGGGCAGGCGGATGCCAAACTCGTCGCGCAGAACGTCCACCGCCAGGTGCGTTCCCTCCTTGTAGCGCAGCTGCGACACGCCGACGCCGATGCGGATCAAGTGGATCGGCATGCGCTGGTGCAGGTTGGTCGCGTGCTGGAGCACCTCGGGCGCGTGGCGCTCAACGTCGTCCCAGCGCGCTTCGATGTAGGCCACGTCCGCCGCTTCCGTGTGCAGACCGAGCGCCAAGTCATGCGCGGACATCCACGCGTCCGAGGGCAGGACCGAGAGGCCGTCACGGAGGTACCGGGCTGCGGCGCCAGTCGCCATGCACGCCTTGGCCCGGCGCGCCGCCATCAGGAACACCGCCGACGCCTGCAGCCGCTCAGCCGGATCTTGGAGCAGCCCGACCGCCTCGCCCAGGTGCGACGCGACGTCGATCACCTGCTCTCCGAGCGCGTCCAGACCACGAGCCAGCAGCATCCGGCCCAAGCGCATGTGGATCTCGGCGCGCGTCGCCTCAGCGAGCGCGTCGTGCGCGGCCTGCTCGACGCGATCATGCAGGAAGCGGTATCGCGGGCTGATCTGCAGTCGGCCACCGCGTCGGCCCGCCAGCTCGGCCTCCTCGGCGGCGTAGCGGTACGCCCCATCCAACGGCAGGATCAGGCCCTCGGCCAACGCAGGCTCAAGCTCGCGAGCGGTGTCCGCCGCGCGGCGATCGCTCACCGCGGCCAGCGTGTCGAGGTCGAAGCTGGCGCCAAGGCACGCGGCGATTTGCAGCAGCCCGGATGTCGCGTCGGGGAGGCGCGCGAACCGCTGCGTCATCAGCTTGGCGACGTCGTCCGTGATCCCGCGCGTCACCGCGGCGTCCAGGTCCCACGTCCAACGCGTCGCGGCCGCATCGAAGCGAATGACGCCGTCGAGCGCGAGCCGCTCCATGAGCTGGTGGACGAAGAACGGGTTGCCGCCGGTGCGATCGTGGATGAGCGCCGCCAGCGGCCGCGCCTCCGCGCGCTCGACGTGCATGCTGTCCGCGACCAGCGCCTCCACCGACTCTACGCTCAGCGGGCCAAGCTCAAGCGTGGTCGCCGGGCGGCCCGCGCTCGCCAAGCGCTGCAGCGTCGCGCGGAGCGGGTGCGTCGGCCCCACTTCCTCCTCGCGAAAGGCGCCGATCAGGAGCAGCCCGCGCGCGTCGCGGTCGGTCGCGAGCACCTCCATCAGCGACAGCGACGGCAGATCGGCCCACTGCAGGTCGTCGAGGAAGATCGCGAACGGCTCGCTGGGCGACAGGAACGCGCCGAGGAAGCGACGGAAGACGTGTCCGAAGCGGGCGACCGCCTCTCCAGGGCTCGCCTCGGGCAGCGGAGGCTGCGGGCCCAGGATCAGCTCGAGGTCCGCGACCACGTCCGCAATCACCGCGCCGTTCGGCCCCAAGGCCTCTTGCAAGCGACCGCGCAGCGACGCCAGCCTGGCCTCAGGCAGCGACAGCGCCTGGCGGATGAGGTCCTGCAGCGCGCCGATCCACGCGAGGTACGGAAGGTCGCGACGGTACAGATCGAACTTGCCGGCCGCGAACCGACCGTGAGCGGCGGCGATCCCGGGCTCCACCTCGTGCACGAGCGCCGACTTTCCGATGCCGGAGCGACCCGCCACCAACACCACCTCGACCTCACCCGCGGCCACACGCTCCAGGGCGCCGAGCAGGGCGGCCTGCTCTGCCTCGCGGCCGTAGAGGTTGTCGGACACCAGGAAGTGATCCCGTCGATCGCGCTCGCCGAGCGTGAAGCGGACGTCCGGCTTTCCCTCGCGCGCGGCGTCCAGGCAGCGTCGCAGATCCACGGCCAGACCCACCGCGGTCTGGTAGCGCTCCTCGGCGCGCTTGCGCAGAAGCCGGGCCGTGATCGCGGCCACCGTGAGAGGAACCTCCGGCGCCAGCTCGCGCACCTCGGGCGCGTCCACGGCGATGTGCGCGTGCACCAGCTCGAGCGGATCCTCGCTAAGGAACGGCGGCCGCCCAGCCAGCAGGTGGAAGAGCGTCGCGCCTAGCCCGTACAGATCGGATCGCGCGTCCACGGGGCGGTTCATGCGCCCCGTCTGCTCGGGCGACATGTAGCGGAGCGTGCCCTCGGCGCGGTCCTCCGTGGACGACGCGCTCTCCGAGCGCAGCGTGCTCGCGATGCCCAGATCGATCAGCTTGACGTGGTCACCCGCGCCGTCCACCAACACGTTCGCGGGCTTCACGTCCTTGTGCACGATGCCCGCCGCGTGCAACTGCGCGAGGCCGTCCGCGATCCCGACCGCGAAGCGCAGCGCGTCGACCAACGACGGGCGCCCGTGCGCGCGGAGCCAGCGGTCGAGGGAGAGCCCGCCGTTGTCTTCCATCACAAGCGCGAGGTCGTTCTCCAGCTGCGCCAGCGCGAGGTGCTGGATCACGTTCGGCGCGGCAAGCACCCGCCGACCCAGCTCATGCGCGCGGCGCTGGGCCGCGAGCTGTCGCTCGGTCGGGAAGTCGTCGCGGTGAAGCTTGACCACCACCGCCCGACCCGTCGCGTCCTCGACGCCGCGGTACACCGCTGCGCGCGCGCCCAAGTAGACGCGCGACAGCAGCGTGTAGCCGTGCACGCGCGGCAGCGCCGAGCGGGCGCCGGAGGCTTCGGCGGAGTCAGATCGCAACGGACCGACCGATGATGCTGGGGTCCAGGTAGCGGTACGGGACATCGAGCGACAGGTTCCGCTCGCGGATGGCGAGCGTGTCCTGATCGAGGCGCGCGCGGAAGCGGTCTACGACGAGCTGCGCGGGCTTCACGTCCTGGAAAAACTGCGTCGGGTACTGACCCAGCGGGTGGTGCGTGGGCATCGACAGCAGGTGCACGAGCGCGATCTGATCGTCGACCGCCAGCTCGGGCGGGAGCGCGTAGGTAAACGCCTCGTTGTTCATCGGGATCTTCGACTTGGGTGGGGGCAGATACAGCGCGCCCGGCGAGTTGGGCACGTAGCCGAACTGGTCGAACTGCCCGTTGTTCACGGCGGAGTGCTCGGCGGAGACCGTCCACACGATGCCGAGCACGATCGCGTGCAGGTCCTTGAAGCGCTCGAGCTTGCCGCCGCCGGGGAGGCCGCGGATCTGTCCGCCCGTCGGCGACACGAGCTCCGCCGCCCACGCCTGAAGCTCGGCGTCGCCGCGCACGTCTTCATCCGAACGGTAGAACACGCGCAGCAGCTCGTCGACGTACTTGCTGATCGTGGCGTAGATGCGGCGCGCGTCGTCCCGGTAGTGGTAGCCCGGCAGGTCGTTCACATCGCGGCGGGCGAGGTCGCCCAATGGCTCGGTCTCCCCAAAGGTCCAGCGCTTCCACGCCTTGTCGACCAGCCAGAACCCGCCCTCGCTGCCGACCGCGATCGCCTTGTCGATCGGCCCGCCGGGCGCGATCAGCTTGCCGCGCGCCGCCGTGTTGATCGCGATGGTGTCCGTGAAGTGCGGCCGGAGGAGCTCATGCAGCGGGTGGGTGGGCGCCATCGTGCGATTCATCGCCACCCAGCAGGTCTCGGTCACCAGGTGCGTGCGCGTGAGGTGCGACACGAGCTCATGGTACGAGGCGTCCGCGCTCTGCACGAAGGACTTGGCAAGCAACCAGAGCCACTCGCCGTCCTTGGGCGTGAACAGCACGCCCGCGGACTGCGCGTCCTGACCGAGCTGAATGGCGAGCGGCGCGAGAATGCCGGCTTCATCGACGAAGAAGGCCGCGACCGCCGCGGCCAGGAAGCGTCCGACCACGATCGGGACATCCTGCAGGGACTCGAAGTCCACCAGATACAGCCGACCCTCGCCGAGGAGCCGCTCCACGGTCAGGCCGAGCGGCGCGAGCACGGGCGCCGCCACCTGCTCCGTGAGCCCGAAGTTCGACGGGATCTGCCGGATCCGCTCGATGAGGAATGGGTTCACCCCGTCGAGGCGCTGACGCGCGAACTCCGAGTCTTCCCGCCAGCGGGCGGCGGTGCCAGGCCGCTTCCGCAGGATGTAGTAGCGGTTGTAGTCCTCTACCTTCGTGGGCTCACGCCCCAAGGCCCGGATGGCCGAGACCACGCCGTTGATCACCGACCCCTTGAGGTCCCAGTCAAACCGCGCGGACTTGGACTCGCTGAACTCCTCGCCCGCGGGAACTCCATCACAGAAGGGCGGAAGCCCATCGATGTGAACCCAGCTGTAGGCGGCCTTCTGGACGCCCAGGAGGCGGCCGCGAGTGCCCAGCCCTTCGGGGGTGTCGTGCTGTGGGAGGGCGATACGGGACAACACGTACTCCAGCGAGGCGCGTGGACAGTACCACACGGAATACCAGGAGGAACAATTTACGCGATTGCCAGCGTTTCATGCACGTAGTTACCGCACAATCACGCGCAACACAGCGACTGCGGCCGACACCGCAGATCACCGCGTCGTCCCCAGGCCCTCCAGGAGCGCGTCGACGCGATCCGCCGCGGCTTCGTTGGCGACCGTCGTCGTCCCGTCCAGGCTGTTCCAGTCGATCGTCCCCACACCGAGCGGCATCGCAAAGACCCGACGGTGAAACGCCTCGGCGGCCCGAGCGATCCGCTCGCCGGACTTCGGCCCGTCGCCCACCGAGGCGCAGGTCACCCGACTCCCGGTCGACGTCAGCAGGCAGGACTCGAGCGTGCCCCCCGCGCCCCGCACGGAGACGACGAAGCCCATGTTGCTGTCGATGAGGCGGGGGCTGCGACGCAGGCGGGCCGCGAGCGCGTCGGCGTCTGCCCCTCCGGCCGACACCACGCGCGCTGGGATCGCGCTCCGCAGGCGGCGGATCACACCCGCGTCATCGCGGAGCGCCTGCTCCCAGAGGGTGAGCGCGCGCGCCTCGTCCGACGACCACCACGCGGCGTCCGCCGCGACCGCCTCCACCCGCGCGCGCAGCAGCGCCTCGTCCCGAGGCAGCCCGATCAGCGCGGCCCCCGCGAGCCGCAGCGCCTCGGCGCGATCGCCGCCGCGCCACGCGATCTCCGCACCAAACGCGTCGTAGTAGGGCGTAAACCGCGCGTCGGTCGCGTCGGCGGCGCGGGCGGCGTCCAGCGAGGCCTGCGCGACGCCCGTGCCCACCGCGTCGATCACGTCGCCCAGCAACCACGGAGGCACGTCGGCGAGGCCGTTGAACAGGTAGACGCGGAACAAGCCACGCGCGCGCTGTGGGCTCTGCAGCACGCCGCGGACCACGGCGCGGTCACGCAGCGTCGGCAGGTCCGGGAGCCACTGCCGGACCCAGCGCCACGAGCGCCAGAGCCAGCTCTCGTCGGGCGCGCGCTCGGCGTCGCGCTCCCGCTGCTCGGTGCGCATGGCCAAACGCAGCACCGTGGTGGAGCCCAGGAGCTGGTCGGTCTGGCCGGACGAGTACCCGAGGCGATCGGGAAACTCGATCGCGCAGTCGACCACCTCCATGCCCTTGTCCGACTCACCCGCCAGCAGCAGCAGCCGGGCGAGCGCCGTGTCGAGCTCGGCGCGGTTCTGATCGCGCATCGAGGGCGGCAGCTTGAGTCGCCAGCGCTGCATGTTGCGCGCGCGGTCCACCGCCTGCTCGCCGCGCCCCGCCGACAGCGAGAGCCCCATCATCTGCAGCCACGGGTTGGCCGCCTCCTCGCCCGACCCGACGGTGCCTTGCTTGGCCACGTCGTCGAGCCCATCGAAGCGCAGGTTGGCGAGCCGCGCGCCCACCAGGTTCGAGGCGCCCGTCGCCGGGTCGTACCCGTTGACCAGCTCGGACACGAGCTCCGCCTCGCACGCGTCCAGGAAGGCGGCCCGATCCCCGATCTGCCCCTCCACCGCGCAGCGCGCGTTGATCGCGTGGGTGTGCTCCCACGGATCTTCCGACTCGAGCGCCGCGTCGATCTTCTCGCGCGCCTCGTCGAAGCGTCCGAGCTTGAGCAGGGGCCACCCGTAGCTGGCCCAGCGCGGCGGGGTGTAGCGCTCGTGGAAGGTGTCGAGCCAGACGAGCTGCGCCACCCGATCGTCCATCGCGCCGGTGACCGAGATGAGCTGGTCGATCACGTCGGCGTCGATCTTCCAGGCTTGTGGGCCCTCGGTTCCCTCGCCGCGGTCAAACAGCGAGGCCGCGTGCTCCAGGTGCCAGCGCGCGCGCGACAGATCGCCTTCGCCCTCCACCAGGAACCAACCGAGCAGCGCCCGCGCGCGGACGCTCTTGGGGTCATCCACGACCGCCTGCTCAGCGAGCCTGCGGCCCGTGACCAGCTGCCCTGCGTCACGGGCCGCGGCGGCCTTGGCGATCGACGAATCAGGCAGGAGCTGCGGGCCCAAGGCTGGATCCGGGCCGCTGTCCGTGTCCTCGGAGACCGGCGGAGGGACCGCGTCCTGCGCCACGGCAGGCCGGCCGAACGCGAGCGCGAGGCCGAGCAGCGCCGCCGCACGACGCGTCCGGGGTCGCGACAGGACACCAAGCCAAGCCGGAGCGCAGGGCTGCACCGTGGGGCGCCTCCGCCTCACACCTAACGCTGCGACGCGGCTCCGGGTGCCCGCACGGGGCGGGTCGCGGTAGGATTGGGCTGGGACGTCCGCGCCGGAGGTCCAACACGGACCGGGGGGCGTTTGACCAGCAGCCAGATCGGCGGCGGCGTGATCCTGCTGGTGCAGACGCTCGCGTGGGTCGCGTGGTTCGGCCTGTGCGTCGCGACCGTGGTCCGAGCGCGCAAGCGGCTGTGGTCCGAAGACGGCGCGGCGCTGGTCGCGCTGACGATCGGCGCGCTGGCGCTCCGCCTGGCCGCGCCCGCGGTGCAGCACGACGTGAACCCGCGGCTGGGCGAGGTGTTCACCCCGTGGTCGTCGCTGGGCTGGTCGTACACCCACGGGCTTGTGGCGCTGATGCGCGCGCTGTGGGCGACCGGCCTGCCCATCGACGACCAGGCGGTGTTCCACGTCGTCGCCGTGTTGGGCGCGCTGACGGCGCCGATCGCGGCCGTGCTGACCACCCGGCTGGGCGGCGGTCGCGCGGCCGCCGCAGCCGCGGGGATCGTCGTCGCCGGCCTGGGCGTGCACGTCCGCTACAGCCACACCGACGCGCCGCAGATCGTCGAGGGTCTGCTCACCATGGTCGGCGCGGTGGCCCTCGCGGGCGACCCGACGCGGCGACGCAGGCTCGACGGGGCGCTGGCGGCGTTGTCGCTCGCGCTCGCCGCGTGCATGCGACCGGAGGCGCTCGCCATCCCGGCTCTGATCCTGCTGTGGGCCTGGGTGGCGGGGCTCGGCGTGTCGGCGCGTCAGGCCGGCGCGGTGGTCGCCGCCACGGCGCTCGTCGCGCTGCCGGACATGCTCGGCGTGGTGCTGGCGGGTGGCGGCCCCGGCGGACGCGGCGCGGGCCTGGACCACGGGCATGGCGCCCTGCTGTTCGGCGTTCGGCACTTCGTGCTGTGGAACAACGCCTTCGTCCCGACCGCGCTCGGTCTGCTGCCCTTGCTCGCGCCGTGGGGACGCGCGCCCGCGCGGCGCTCGCTCGCCACGTTCGCGCTGATGCTCGCGCTCGGCTCGCTGGTCGGCAACGCGATCTGGTCGATCGGCGACACCGGGTCGTGGTGTCTGGCCCGCCATCAGCTGCGCGTGCTGCCCTGGATGGCCGTGCTGCTCGGCCTGGGGCTTGAGGCGCTCACCGACGCCGCGCGCGGCTGGATCCCGCTCTTCCAGCGCCAGGTGCTGCCCGGCCTCGCGCTGATCGGCGTCGCCTGGACGACGCGGGGCACGCTGCGCGATGCGTACGCGCCGTTCACGCTCTCCGACGAGTACACGTTCGTCCGCGCCTCCCTCCCCATGCTCCCCGCAGACTGCGCGATCATCTCGCTGCGCCTGGACGGCGATCGCGGGCTTGCGCTCCCCGTCGGCTTGCCGGGCGTGGGCGACAGTCGCGAATGGATTGGCCTGGACGCCGATCTGACGGGCCGAGCCTGCGTGATCTACTACCGCTCCGCGCAGTGCGCGGTCTTGGGGCCGTCTGAGGCTGACCCTGGCGATCGCTGCGCCGCGTTCGAGTCCGCCTGGACCCTGACCCCGATCGCCGAGCGCCAGATCGTCGCGCGCGGCTGGCTGTGGGAACACTACACCACGCCGACGCTGCGTGTCGGCACCTACCGGGTCGGCGCCGCCAAGCCCTAGGCGCGCTTGAGGGACGCGCGCGCGAGCCGCTCGAGCGGACGCTTCAGGCACTCCGCGACCACCTCCTCCGCCGTGCCGGAGCCCGGCGCGAGCACCAGGCGATGCGCGAAGACAAAGGGCGCCAGCGTCTCCAGGTCGTCGGCGCTCACGAAGTCGCGGCCGGACAGCAGCGCGTGGGCCTGGAGCGCGGGGATCATCAGCACCAGCGAGCGCGTCGACACACCCTGGAGCGCACGTTCGCTCTTGCGGGTCTCCTCCGCCAGATCGACCAGCGCCTCCTTGATCGCCGGCGCCACGAACACCACGGTGCGCGCCGCGTGGCGCGCGTCCACCACCTCGGTCCGGCTGACGCGCGGCATGCTGTCGCCCACGCCCGCCTGAACGGCGTCCAGGCGCTGCAGCAGGTCGAGCTCGGCCGCACGCGAGATGTGGGTCATGCGGATCTTGAACAGGAAGCGGTCGAGCTGCGCGGCCGGCAGCGGGAAGGTGCCCGCCAAGTCCAGCGGGTTCTGGGTGGCGATCACGAAGAACAGCTCGTCGAGCTTGCGTGTCTGGTTGTCGATCGTCGTCTGCTTCTCAGCCATCGCTTCCAGCAGCGCGGACTGCACCTTGGGTGAGGTGCGGTTGATCTCGTCGGCCAGCAGCACATGCGCGAAGATCGGGCCCGGCCGGAAGAAGAAGCGCTGGGTGTTCGGATCAAAGATGGTGGAGCCGGTGACGTCGCCGGGGAGCAGGTCAGGCGTGAACTGGATGCGACGCACGGCCACGATCTCGTCGTCGGGCCGGTCGTCGGTGAGCGCGTCGCCGAGCGCCTTGGCGAGCGTGGTCTTGCCCGAGCCCGGGTAGTCTTCGAGCAGCACGTGGCCGTCGGCGATCAGCGCGACGATCACCATGTCGACGACGGTGTCGCGGCCCACCACCGCCGCGCGCAGGCGCCGCTGGATGCGCTTGACCACGTCACGCGCGGCGTCCAGCTCGGACGATCCCTTGGCGATCCTCGGCGCGGTGTGCTCGTCGGACATCTTGCTCTCCTTCATCGCGTACGGAACGGGGTGCTCGGATCGATCCAGCCCAAGGCGCGCCGCCACCACGGCACGGTCGCCGCGGACTCCCGGCGTACCGCGCGGACCCAGGCGCGCCACGTCTGCGCGTCGATGGGTAGGGTGTGCTCCGGGCCGAACGCGGACGCGACGTGCGCGTCCGTCAACGCCATCATGCTCGGCGCCACGGCGGCGACGCGGCGCGCGTGGCGCTCCCGGGACTCACCGACCTCGCGGCCGAGGCCCACCGAAGTCAGGCGGTGCAGCGCCGCGCGGTAGGCGACGCGCGGCAGCGCCGCCTGAAGCATCCACGGGCAGAATGCGAACCAGACCTTACCCAAGTAGACGCCGATCACCGCGAGCAGCGCCAGCCCGCGGAGGATCGTCCACAGGCCCACCGCGACACTGCGCAGCGCCGGCATCAGCTCCCGGAGCCAGTCGCGCGGCGTGGGCGGGATCTCCGCCGCGGGCGGGGTCTGCCGCGCCAGCTCGCCGAGCTGCCGCGCCACATCCTCGTCGAGCGGCGGCGACGGCGGGTCGACGATCTCGCGCGGGGTCGGATCGACCGCGACCCAGCCGATCCCGTCGAGCCAGATCTCCGGCCACGCGTGCGCCTGGTGCCCGCGCACCACCAGGCTCGACCCGCGACGATCGCTCGCCGGGACGGCGTAGCCCGTGCCAATGCGCGACGGGATTCCCAGCAAACGGTCCAGGTAGACCGACGCGTGCGCGCCGTGCACGCAGTAGCCGTGCAGATCGCCGAACAGGAAGTCCGCCGTCGGGTCGCCCTCGCCCTCATGTCTGCGGGAGCTGTCGCCGGTCATGTGGTCGTCGAGCCAGCGCTTCACCCCCAGCGCACGCGCCATCGGGTCGGCCGCCGCGCTCGCGGACAGGCCCGCCACGATCTCGTCCGCGAGCGCGCGGTACCTCGGATCGGTCGGCGCGGTCAGATAGGTCTGTCGAAGCTCCGGGCTCACGTCCGGGCCGTTTGCGGTGTGCCCGAGCATGCCCTCGAACCCCAGCGGGTTCACGGCGGACGAGAAGGACCACGCGCGGAGGAAGCGGCTCGGATCCGGGTTGGGCAGCGGCGCGTACGACACGGGGAAGTCGGGCGAGAACGGCAGCGCGTGGTCGACGAGGATCGCCACGCTGCCGGTGAGCTGAAAGCGCGCGTCCATCGGCGGCGGCGCATCGCTCCCGACGGCCGCGGTGGGCATCGCGCCGATCAGGTCGCGGTCGAGCCCGCTGTCTGGCGCCGCGGGGATGAGCCGGTGCCCATTGAACACGGAGAGCGCGCCCTGGCGCAGGTACCAGAGCTCCGTCGGCGGCTCGAAGTCGTCGTCGAGCAGCACCACCGCGACGGGCTGCGCGTTCTGGCCTGCGCTCCCGGACTTGGACTGCTCCTCCGACGGCGCGCCGCCTCCAGAGCCATCCTCGGGTGGCTTGGCGTCGGGGGGCGGCGCTTCTGGCGGCGCGTCCGGCGGCTTGGGGTCGGAGGGCTTCGACTCCGGCGGCTTGCCGTTCCACGGCTTGGACTCGGGCGGCTGCGACTGCGGCGGCTTGGACGCGGGCGATCCATCCTGCGGCCTCTGCTCGTCCGTCGAGTCCTTTGGCGTGCCACCCGCGGAGCCCTGGCCCGCGCGCGCGTTCGACGGCCCGCCCCGCGGCGATCGATCGGCGGAGGGCGGCGGCTGTCCGGCGTCCTGGGCGTCGGGCGCGGCATCCGCGGCGCCGTCCTGCCCGGCGGGCTGGCCTACCGGCTTGGGCTTGGCGCCGCCGTCCTGGCCCTGCGCGTCCGGCGTGGGCTTGGCTCCGTCCGCATCTTTGGGCGACGCGGGCTGCCCACGGTCGTCTGGCTTGGGTGCGCCGGGGTCCGCACCGTCGGCACCATGCGGCTTGGGCGACTCCCCGCCGTCCCCGCCGCTGGGCTCGGCCTCTGGCGGCGGCGCGCCTGCGCCGGCCTGCGGGGGCACGTCGACCGGTGGCTTGGAGGGGTCCGCGCGCGGCAGGTCCCCGTCCTCGCCCTTCAACGTCGCCTGGGTCTGCAGGTCGGGAGGCGGAGTGACGCCCGCGATCCCCACGAGCAGCCAGCCAAGCGCCAGCACCACCGGCACGATGAGCAGCGCCGTGCGACGGATGCGCCCGACGTGCTCGACCGCGAGCAGCGCCAACAACACCAGCGCCGCCGCGCCGCCGATGCCGAAGAGCAGCGTCCGAGGGTCCATGCCCAGGGTCCACGCGAGATCGGCCACCGCGAGCGGACGCCCGACGGCGCCATCGCGGTGGGAGGCGAACACCGACGCGCCCGACGCGGCGAGCAGCACCGCCTCCAGCCCGCGCGCCGTGTCGTGACGTGCGCCCAGCGCCCGGAACCCGCCGACGAAGCTGGTGGCCACCACCCCGAACACCGCCCAGCCCGCGAGCGAGAGTGCGAGCCCAGGCCCCAGCCAGCGCGCGACGAAGGTGTCGGTCAGCACGCCCGCGATCACCGGCCCCAGCAGGCAGGCCACCACCGCACCGACCGCGATCCACCGCGAGCGCACCGCGCGCCGCAGCGCGAGCTCACCCACGGCCAGCCCGGCCGCGACGCCGGTCAGGGCCGCCAACAGGTCGGCCATCCCTGCGAACGGCGACAGCAGCGCCACGATCGCCAGCGACCACGCCAGCCCGCGCAGCACGAGGCGCAGCATCGGACGGGCGGTCATGCCGACGCCCGCATGCGGTCGATCGCGCTCGCCGGCCACACCTTGCCCGCCGTACGATCCACCACCACCACCCGCGCCGACGCGGGCGTCAAGACCTTGAGCACCTCGATCAGCTCTTCACGCGTGGGCTCGGCGGGCGGACCGGTGCGGACGGACTCACGCCACCAGGCGCGCGTCTCGCCCACCGCGCGGCGCACGCCGTCCGCGCACACGAGCACGTCGACCGGCACCGGCGAGCCTGCCATCGCGTCCCGCGCTCGCGCGAGCCAGGGCCCAGGTCGGCTCGGCACGAACACCATCGCGCGCTGCCCAGGGGCACCCGCCGCGGAACGGAGGAACGCGCCGAGCCCGAGCGCGCCTCCGTCGACCCTCACGGTGCCCGACAGCACCAGCAGCCGCTCGGCGGCCGCGACGTCACGCGCCTCGCCGGCGAGCCCATCCACCGAGAGCATCCACCGCGCGCCCAGGCTGGCGTGCCGCGCCGCGACGCGCACCGCGCCCGCCGCCGCGTCGTCACCCTCTCCGATCACCAGGTACGCGCGCGTCTCGTCGTACGGCGAGAGCGCGCGCTCGGGTGTGCGCACGACCAGCGTGCGCGACCGCGCGTAGACCTTCCACAGCACCATGCGGATCGAGTCGCCTTGGGCGTAGGCCCGCAGGTCGAGCGGGTCACCGTCGGGGGTGCCCTCGGGGTGGGAGAGCCCGTCGCCACCGCGCATGCCCGCCACCGCGTCCACGTTCTCCAGGCGCCCGGTCGACGGCGAGATCGTGCAGCCGCGCGTCTCCTCGCGCTCGAAGCGGACGCGACAGAGGCCGAGCAGGTCGGCCACCTCGAAGCGCCGCACGACAGACGTGAATTCGCCGCGGCGCAGCGGACGCACGCGCTCCAGCCGACTGCCCGACCCGGACGTCACGTCCACCGACGCCAATGGCGCCACCCACGACCACGACACGTCGACGAAGGCCAACCACCAGGGGTCCGGCGCGCGAAAGGACGACAGGATCGGGACCGAGTCTTCCAGTTGAAGCGGGCGCCCCGGAGGCGACGCGCCGTAGCGGAGCCAGAGCGCCATCCCGACCACCGCGGGCAACGCCACGCCGACCGCCACGAGCCCCACCGACCCGATCAGGCCCAGGATCAGGTCCTGATGGCCCACGCCATCGCGCCACAGCGTCCAGGCGCTCGCCGCGACGACGATCACGCCCGCCGCGGTCAGCGGGAAGCGGTCACGGACGAACTGAAAGGCAGCGCGAAAGGACATGCACGAGCGCCTTAACGCACGCCGCCACGCCTGCGCGTCGCGCGACGCACCGGACACCGTCGGTTGCAGGGGCGGCAGACGGATTGACTTGGACCGGCGCCCCGGGTGATGCTGCCTGGACCGGAGGTCCCAGTGGCCGCAGCGAGCGTGTCCCGCCCCGCCCTGGTGGCCGCCGCGCTGTTTGCGATGGCCAACTTGGCCGTGGGCGACACATTCCCCTTCTCCCGGTACGCGATGTACGCGGACCTGGAAGGCTACGACTCCTCTGCGCTGATCGTGTTCCGCGCCGACGGGAAGCCCGCGCAGCCCGAGGCCTTCCGGCGGTTCAGCGGCGAGCCGCTCTTCCACGTGACGTCGCCGCAGGGCGTGCGCTGCTCGATGGGCTGGCGCGTGTTCGAGTCGCGTCGGTGGATGGAGACGCACGCCGCCGATCCCGGAGAGGAGCCAGGCCCCGTCCAGTTCCAGATCGGGTACGTCATGACCAAGCTGACGGCCGAAGGTCCCACGGTGAGCGACGAGTTCATCCCGTTGGCGGAGGGGCACGCATGGCCCGCCCCATGAAGCGCGTCCCGTTTGGCCGCTGGCTGATGGCCATGGCGCTGGTCGAGGCGTGGTTCGTCTCGTCGCGCGAGTGGGCGGGCACCCACCTGTTCCGCAAGGTCGTCGGCATCGCGCACCTCGTCGACCCGACCCCGCTGGCGTCGATGCCCTCGTTCTTCATGCTCAGCGCGATCTACCTGACCTGCGTCGCGCTGTGGACCTCGGGGCGCCTGCTCCCGTTCACCGGCGCGATCGCGTGGATCGTGCTGATGATTTCGGCGTCGCTGGAGGCGAGCGCGATCGGTCGACCGAACCCCACCCTGGACGTGATCTTCCCCCTGGTGATGTTGGGCGCGTGGGAGGTCGGCCGCCAGATCAAGCGCGCCGCGTCCGAGCCCGAGCGAGACGCGTTCGCGCACGAGGTCGTCTGCGGCGTGCTCGCCGCGATCTTTGTGCTGGCGTGCACCGCCAAGCTGTCGCACACCGGCATGTCGTGGACCGACGGCAACCCGCTCCGCCTGTTGGTGTTCGAGCGCAGCTTCGCCGCCACCCCACCGCTGGGTGACCTGCGGCTCGCGTTCGCCAACACGCCTTGGCTCGCGCGGTTCGCGTCCAGCTACACGGTGCTCGTGCAGGGCGCGGGGATCTGCTTCCTGTGGCCGCGGGCGCGCAAGCTCTGGACGCTGGCGGTGATCCCCATGTTCACCGGCTTCGCCGTCCTGATGGGCATGTTTCAGGTGCCCTGGGTGCTGCTGCCGATCGCGCTGTCCTGGTCGACGTTTGGCCTGAGTCACCCGGCCAAGCCCGCGCCGGTCGGATAGGCGCCGCGCCACAACGTGGGGTCAGTGACGTCATGCTCGGAAGCACGTTCATCTACGAAGACGAGCCCTCGCGCCTTCGGGCGCTGCTCAAGCCCGACGCGCTCGACGACCTGGACTTTATCCAGCTTGAGGTCATGAGCACGCTCGACTTCGAGTCGATCCTGGGCGTCGAAGACCTGGACTGGGCCGAGGGTCCCGCCGTCGTGCTCGACGATCGCCGGGGCGTGGCGGTGTTCAAGATCTCCGA
The DNA here is from genome assembly GCA_947475315.1 of Pseudomonadota bacterium. GTDB lineage: Bacteria > Myxococcota_A > UBA796 > UBA796 > CAIOSP01. The sequence continues at coordinate 29,392 of CANJMY010000019.1, forward strand.
GGCCGCGCTGCTCTACGTGCTGGCGCACAAGCAGGGGCTGGATGTGCACCAACGCTCGGACATCTCGGAGCTCTCGCGCTTCGTGACCGACCGCGGCGCGAAGCACATCTACGAGTACACCAAGTTCTGATCGCTGGCTTCAGCGCCTGACCGGCGCCGCCCAAGACGGCAGCGCCAAGTCCTTGGGCTTGTCCCATCCCAGGAAGCGCGCCTCGTCTCCCACGCACCAGCCGGGGAGGGTCGAAGAACGGTTCCCGCGCATGAGCGTCAGCAGCGCGCGCAGCCGCGACACCGCGTCGGTGCCGCCCGCGTCGCGCGCGTCCAGCCACGCACCCGGGGCGACGCGGAGGAGCGACGCGTCCACCGCCTCGGCGATCGAGGTGTCCCCCGATTCGGCCTCGATGAGCGCGACCAGAAGCCAGGTGCTGATCCGCCCCGCCTTGCCGCGCAGGGCGATCGCCAGGTCGCGGCGGGCGGCGTCGAGGTCACCCAAGCGCCACGACATCTCCGCGCGGTACGGAAAGAGCGTCGGGCCCTCGAAGCCGAGCACTTCGACGGACTCAAGCCACACCTCGCGAGCGCGGGGCAGGTCCTCGCGCAGCAGGTGGGACGCGCCCATGCCGATCCACGCCCACGTGGTGACGCCATCGCGCGCGAGCGCCTCATGGAAGCTGGCCTCGGCCTCGGCCGGACGGCCCAGCCACAGCAGCGTCTCGCCGCGGTAGGTGCATGGCGTCGGATCGCCGGGGAAGCGCGCCGCCAGCGCATCAAAGCGCGCGAGGACCTCCGACGCGGGTCGGGTGCGGAGCAGCAGCTGAGTGGCCCGCGCGAGCGCCCGTGGGTGGGGCGGGACGTCCACCGCCACCAGCCGGCCGTCCACCAGCTCGGTCGGGTGCGCCGAGCGGTTCCCGCCAAAGCGCGTCAGCACGGACTCCAGCGCGTCGCGGATCGGACCGACGCGCCCGCTCTCCAGCGCCGCGATGTCGATGAGATCGCTCAGCTTCTCGACCACCGGCCGCCACGCCGCCGGGTGCCGCGTCGCGTCGTCCGCCACGCCGTGCAGCACGCCGAGCACCCGGGTGATCTGCGCGACCAGCGACCAGCCGCGGCCCGACGACATGGCGCGCGTGGCCGTCGCGATCGCGGGGCCGCCGCGTCCGAGCCGGCGCTGCGCCTCGCTCTGCCAGACCAGGACCTCGTCGGCGGGCAGCCAGCTCGGCGCGCCCCCGCGCCCCGCGGTGAGCGACGGCGTCACGCGCTCCAGCGCTGCGAGCCCGGTCGCCGCGTCGCCACCCAGCACGCGCGCCGCGCCGCCGATCGCCAACGCCTCGGGCGAATCCGGTCCGACCTCGTCCGCGAGCGACGCCGCGCGCGCCGCCTCGCCTCGCCACAGCGCGATCCGCGCCGCCGCCAGTCGGGCCGCGGGCTCCGTTGAGCGCGCGACGCAGTCCTCCGCCTCCTCCGGTCGGCCGATCGCCATCCAGCGCGCCGCGTGGACCACCACGTTGGCGGGGGTCGCGTCAGCGGCGAGGCGGATGGCCTCCGAGGCGTCGGACGCGTCACGCGCCGCCGCGATCTCCGCGGCCAGATCGAGCGCCACCAGGTCGTCTGGCGCCGCGCTCCGTGCGCGGGCGACCGCGTCTGCGGCCGCGTCCAGATCGCGATGCCCCACCAGCGCCCGCGCGAGGCGGAGGAGGTGAGGCGCGCTCGCGTCCGGGCGATCCGTCACGCGGCGCAGCGCCGCCAGCGATGCGTGCGGACGACCGAGGCGATCGTGGACCTCGTGCAGGACGAGCCATGGATCGACCGCGTCGGGTGCCATCTCAGTCGCGTGTTGGGCGAGCGCCAACGCGCGGGGCAGCTCCTCCGGTCGCGGCGCCGCCGAGGGGCCGCCACCCGCGCCGAAGCCCGCGCCCCAGCCGATCAAGCGCGCCGCGCGCACCCATACACGCACGTCATCAGGAGCCGCGGTCAGCGCCTGCTCCACACGTGCCTCGCAGACTTCACGGTCGCCGAGCTGCCGCGCGCACCACCCTGCGAGGAGCAGCGACTCTGCGTCCTCCATGCCCTCGAGCGAGGCGAGCGCCTCAGCGAACTTGCCCTCGCGCGCGAGCTCACGAGGGGCGGTCACGCGCCGCTCCGGGGAGCGCGACGAGGCCAGCACGGCGCCAACGTTCGGACCAGCACGGCGGCTCCCCAAGCGGCGGACAACGGTCCTTCGCCAGCCCGGTCGTATCGACGCCCGCTGGGCCCCGCCACGAACCAGCGCGGCGGGCGGCCTGCGCGAGGATACAGAGTGCACATGCTCCTCCTCGCGCCAATGCTGCTCACGTTGGTCGGCTGCGTGCCGCCGGACTCAGGCTCGCCTGGGAAGGGCCACCACCCGGATCAGCCGTCCGTCCATCAGCAGGCCGAGCTGGACGCGGCGACGTTCCCGTCGGACTACGCCCAGGTCTCGGAGCCGACCCGCCCGGTGGACGAGCCGCCCGCGATCACGGTCTACGGCTACTGGCCCTACTGGGGCGACCCGCTCCCGACGGTGCCCTGGGATCAGCTCACCCACGTCGCGATCTTCGACGTGACCCTCGACGCGGACGGCGGGCTGACCGACACCGCGCACTGGACCGATCACGCCGCCGAGGCCGTCGCGCTCGCAGAGCCGTACGGCGTGCACGTCGACCTCACCGTCACGTCCTTCGATGACGCGGTGATGGACTCGGTGCTCGCCTCGCGCGACAAGCGTCGCGCGGCGGTCGCGGCGCTGGCAGCGCTGGTCGACGACTACGGCGCGGACGGCGTGAACGTGGACTTCGAGGGCCTGCCGGTCGGTTCGAAGGCCGCGTTTGTCGTCTTCATCCAGGAGCTCGCCGCAGAGGTGGGCGAGGTCTACATCGCGATGCCCGCGGTCGATTGGGCCGGCGCCTACGACTACGATCAGCTCGCCCTGGCCTCCGACGGCCTGTTCATCATGGGCTACGACTACCACTACTCGGGCGGTGACCCAGGCCCCGTCTCCCCGCTCGACTCCAGCGGCACGTGGGGCAACTACGGTCTGGCGTGGACGGTCGACGACTATCAGCGCTGGGGCGCCACGGCGGACAAGCTGGTGCTCGGGCTACCACTGTACGGCGTAGACTGGCCTACGACGTCGAACGCGGTGCCGGGCACCAAGACCGGCCGCGGGTCGACCAGCCTGTACGCGGACGCCGTGGTCGCGGGCGGCTCCCTCGGCCGACACTGGGACGCGGACTCGTCGACGCCCTACGCGTTCCCTTCCTCAGACCACCAGCTCTGGTATGACGACGACGCCAGCCTCGACGCGAAGATCGGGCTCGCGGTCGATCAGGGCCTGCAGGGCGTGGGCTTCTGGGCCCTCACGTACGACAACCACGACCCCGCGCTCTGGGCCATGGTGGACGGCTGGAGTCACCCGAACTGATCGCGACGCGGAGCGCGTGCCCCGTTAGTCTCGCGGCGCAGCACGGGGTGTCTTCATGACCATCGACGTCTCCGCTCAGTACGCAGCCTTCAAGGACACCGCGCCCCGCGCGACCGCCCCTGCGATGGACGAGATGCAAGGGTCGGACATCCTGGCGATCGCGGCTGAGGTCCGCGCGCTGCGCGAGCAGGGCCGCCCGGTGCACAACCTCACCATCGGCGACTTCGACCCCGCCGTGTTCCCCATCCCCGCGGCCCTGTCGGAGCGCATCCACAAGGCGCTCGACGACGGCCACACGAACTACCCGCCCGCGGTCGGCGTGCCTGAGCTCCGCAAGGCGATCACCACGCTCTACCGACGCGAGCTGGGCCTGGACTTCCCGGTCGAATCCGTGCTCGTCGGCTCGGGCGCGCGCCCGCCGCTCTACGCCGCCGTGAAGTGCCTCGTCGCCGACGGCGACAACGTGATCTACCCAGTGCCGTCGTGGAACATGAACCATTACGTGTGGCTCGCGCGCGGCCGCGGCGTGCCCATCGTCACGTCGCCCGAGACCGGCTTCATGCCGACGGCCGCGCAGCTGCTGCCGCACCTGTCGACGGCGCGCATCGTGCTGATCAACAGCCCGCAGAACCCGTCCGGCACCCTGATCACACAAGACGTGCTCGGTGAGGTGTGCGACGCCATCCTGGCTGAGAACGCGCGGCGCCGCGCGCTCCATGAGCGTCCGCTGTTCCTGCTGTACGACGCGGTCTACTGGCAGCTCACGTTCGGCGAGAGCGTGCACCACACGCCCATCAACCTCCGCCCCGAGATGGCGCCGTACACGGTGATGGTCGACGCGATCAGCAAGTGCTGGTCCGCCACCGGCCTGCGCGTCGGCTGGTGCGTCGCGCCGCCGTGGGTGCGCGACAAGATGCAGCAGCTCATCGGCCACATGGGCGCGTGGGCTGGCCGCGCCGAGCAGATCGCGACCGCCGCGCTGCTTGAGGATCCTTCCCTGCTCGGCACCTACATGGCCGACTTCAAGCAGGAGATCCGCTTCCGTCTGGACGGCATCCAGGCGGGCGTCGAGGCGATGGCGCGCGACGGCCTGCCCGTCAGCTGCCTGCCGGCCGCCGGCGCGATCTACTTGTCGGTGCGCTTCGACCTGATCGGCCGCACGCTCGCCAACGGCACCACGCTCCGCACCGACTCCGACCTGCGCAAGTGGCTGCTCCACGAGGCCGGCGTCGCGATCGTGCCCTTCTCGTCGTTCGGCTACCCGGACGGCTCCGGCTGGGTGCGCATGAGCGTCGGCTCGATCACCCGCGACGACGTCGCCAAGACCGTGACCGCGCTGCGCGATGCGCTCGCACGAGCGCTCTAGCCCGCCCGTCGCTTCGTCGAGAATCGTCGCGGCCCCCTTCCATCGGCTGCACGCCGCGCGTACGCTCCCCCCACACATGGAGTCCATCATGGCTACGGTCGAGGTCACTCAGAACAACTTTCAGACGCTCGTCCAGAGCAAGGACATCGTGATCCTGGACTTCTGGGCCGAGTGGTGCGGCCCCTGCAAGCGCTTCGGCCCGATCTTCGAGTCCACCAGCGAGAAGCACCCGGACGTCCTGTTCGGCAAGGTGAACACCGAGGTCGAGCAAGAGCTCGCAGGCTCGTTCGGCATCCAGTCCATCCCGTCGACCGTGTTCTACCGGGGCGGGATCCCGCTGCACATGCAGCCCGGCCTGCTCCCGCAAGAGGCTCTGGAGGACCTGCTTGAGCAGGTCCGCAAGATCGACATGGACGGCGTCCGCGCCGAGGTGTCCCGCCGCCGCGCGGAAGGGCCCCCGGCCTAGAGCGCGGACGGCTCAGCGCGCGGCGTAGGCCTTCAGGCCGCTCGCCAGCACCGCCGCCGCGCGCACCAGGTGGGCCTCGTCCAGCACCGCGGCCAAGCGCACCTCGCGCTTGCCCGCGGACGGGTTCGCATAGAAGCCCTCACCGGGGGCGACCACCACGCTCTCGCCCTGGTCCCGATGCTCGGTGACCAGCCAGCGGGCGAACGCGTCGGCGTCGTCCACGGGCAGCTCGGCCATCAGGTAGAACGCACCCTCAGGGCGGTGCGTGCGCACGCCCGGGATGGCGGCGACCGCGTCGTAGAGGCCGTGAACGCGACGCCGGTAGAGGCCACGGACCTGCGCGTAGTAGCTCTCGGGCATGTGCAGCGCGGCGACCGCGGCGGCCTGTGCGAGCGGCTGCGGACCCAGGCGCGCCTGCCCGAGCCGCTCCACGCGCTCCATGAAGTCCGCGTGCTGCGAGATCAGGAAGCCGAGTCGAACACCGCACGCCGACCAGGTCTTGGACAGCGAGTCGACCACGATCACGTGGTCCTGCTCGCCGTCGAGCTCCATCACGGACGTGGGCGCACTGTCGAACCAAATCTGGCGGTAGACCTCGTCGGCGATCACCCACAGGCCGCGTCGGCGGGCCCAGGCGACCACGCGGGTCAGGTCGTCGCGACCGTAGACCGCGCCGGTCGGGTTGCCGGGGTTGGAGAAGAGCAGCGCGCGCGTGCGGGGGCCGACCCGCGCGTCGAGCTCGTCGTCCGGGGGCAGCGCGAAGCCGTTCTCAAGCGTGGTGGGGATCGGCCGGACCGACGCGCCCGCCAGCGTCGCGAAGCCGTTGTAGTTCGTGTAGTACGGCTCAGGGACCAGCACGTCGTCGCCCGAGTCGCAGATCACGGCGAGGGCGAACGAGAGCGCCTCGGACCCGCCCTGGGTGATGGCGATGTCCGCGGGCCGCAACCCCGGCGACCAGCGCGAGAAGTACCCAGCGGCCGCTTCACGACACGCGGCGGTGCCCGACGAGGGGCCGTAGCCCAGCACGGTGGGCCGAAACGACGCGAGCGCGTCGAGCAACGGCGCGGGCGTCGGCACGTCCGGCTGGCCGATGTTCAGACGGTGGAAGTGCACGCCCTGTTGCGCAGCGACAGTGGCATCGAGCTTGCGGATCGCGCTCTCCTGCAGGGCAAGGGCGCGATGGGACAGCGTCGACATGAGGACCTCGGGCGCGGCCACTAGCGCGATCTGCGCTCGCGCTCACGGGGTCCGTTCGAGTCCGAGGCCACGACCGTCCAGCCGGTGCAGCAGGTCGTCGACCATGTGCAGGGTCAGGCCCCACAGGCGGTGACCGGCAAAGTCCACCCGTGGAAGCTTCATTCCCACGACCGGCGGGTAGCGCATGTGCCCCCGCCCCTCCCCCCGCAGGAGGTCGTCGAGCGGGTAGGACAGCACGTCCGCGACCTCTTCGTTTGGCCGCCAGGCCGGGACCTCGGGCATCGCGAACACGAACGGCCGGATGACCAGCCGGGTCATCGGGCGCGACTGGAGGTCGTCGAGCTGGCCGAGCAGCTCGCCCTCGCGCAGGTCGACGCCCACCTCCTCCATGGTCTCGCGCATGGCGGCGGCCAGGGGGGAGCGGTCCTCCTTCTGCTCACGGCCGCCAGGGAAGGCCAAGTGGCCCGACCAGGGGTCACCCAGGCGGTCGGCCCGACGAATGAACCACAGGTGGCGACCCGGCGTGAGGATCGCCGCGACGGCGGCGCGCTGAAGGTCCGGTTGTTCAAGGACCTTGGGGGGCCGCGCGACCGCAGCCCGGATGTCGGCCAGTTCGTCCTGCTGCATGGAAATCCCGCAGCGGAGCGTACCCCCGGCCGTGGGGATTGGCCCTACCCCCTGCGACCGAATACCGGTGCGCGCCACAGGAGACCGCTTTGGACGAGCCGGAGAAGCCCGCGATGCCGACGACGCCCGTCCGCAATGCGCTGGACGACGAGCGCCCGGAGGGCTTCCGAGAGATGCTCACGACCTGGGGTCCGGCGCTGCTGGCCGTGGTGCTCATCCGCCTGTTCATCTTCGAGCCGTTCCGCATCCCGTCTGGCTCCATGGTCCCCACGCTGCTGATCGGCGACCACGTCATCGTCACCAAGTTCAGCTACGGCGTGTGGATGCCGTTCAAGAGCATCGGCGTCCCCTTCACCGGCTACGGCCTGGATGACCTGGGCCTGGACCTGCAGAACGTGGAGCTCTGGGACCTGGGCGACCCCGAGCGCGGCGACGTGATCGTGTTCCACTACCCCAAGGATGAGGACACCACGTTCATCAAGCGCGTGGTCGGCCTCCCCGGCGACCGCATCAAGGTGGTCGACAACCAGATCATCCTCAACGGCGTGGCCCAGCCCCGCGTCCCGCTCGGCGAGTACGACGACGTGGACGACGGCTGCCAGGTCCGCTCGGCCCGCCGCTGGTCGGAGGAGCTGTCGCGCACCGACGGCACCACGCTCAAGCACGCGATCCTCACGCAGATCGACCGCCCGGGCATCCTCGCGAACGAGCCCGAGATCACCGTCCCTCCCGGCCACGTGTTCGCCATGGGCGACAACCGTGACCACAGCATGGACGGCCGCTCCTGGGGCTTCGTGAACGAGAACCTGATCAAGGGCAAGGCCCACGCGGTCTGGTTCTCCTGGAACGGCTGCCAGGGCTCCACCGGCAGCCTGCGCCTGGACCGCATGATGCGCTCGCTCTACTCGACGGACGGTCTTGACCTCCCGGCCGACAGCGCGCCGGGCAAGTAGGCGCCGCTGATCGCCGCGCACCCTGGCCGTCCCGTGCCCCGCTCGTGGGCGGCGGCGCTACTCGTTCTGTCCGGCTGCGGCGACGCGTCCTCCAAGCTGGACGCGCAGACCGCGTGCACGCTGTCCTCGGACTTCGTCGCGCAGGTGTTGAGCGTGCTCGATCACCTCGGCGGCTTTGGTGGTTCGCCCTCGGCGGCCGACACCGCGACCACGCTCGAGATCACCCGCGCGACGTGCACGGACTTCGACCAGGTCCGACGCGAGGGCACCGCGACGATCACGCTCACGCTGGACTACACGATCCAGAACAAGCCGGTCGACCAGCCCGTGTCCTACGCGTGTGCGCTGGTGCTGGCGGACGACGGCTGGCGCGTGGCGACCTGCCGCTGAGCCGTGCTCACAGCGTCCGCTTGCCCGCCATGCGGTCGAGCGCCTCAGCGGCGCGCGCGACGTCGGGATGACCCGCCGGACCCAGCACCGCCTGCCGGAAGCACTGGGCGGCCTCCTCCGCGCGCCCGGTGACACGCAGGAGCACGCCCAGGTTGTAGAGCGCCGACGGGTCGTCGCGGCGACGCAGGAGCGCGTCGCGGTAGTGCGCCTCGGCCGTCTCGGCTTCGCCGTCGCCCCACGCGGACTTCCCCTTCTCCACCAGCTCGTCGGACTCGTGGATCAGCTCGATGTCGAGCATGACCTTGGCGCCCAGGTTGCCCAGCAGGAGCATCAACGGCCCGAACGCGAACAGGGCCACGCCCTCGCCCGCGAGGACCGCGCCCAGCGGCAGATCCGGCCCCACCTGCTTGCCCTTGTACGACACGCGCACCTTGTGGTGCTGGCCGGTGGCGTAGGCGTCCTCGGCCTTCGCGCGCAGCTCATCGAGCTTGGCGCGGACCTTCTTGGTGAACTCATCAAGCTTCTCGGGGTCGATCTCGATGCGGAAGCCCTGGAACGGCTTCTTGGGATCCTGGTCGTCGCTCATCGCTTCACCCTCGTCCTGCACACCAGGATAGCCCTTCGCACGAAAGGCGACCGCCGATGGCCACGACCTGGAACAAGCCCGCAGGACTGCCCGTGTTCCCGCCGCACGCGGAACCCGACGGCGACAGCGTGCTCGCGCGGCTGCTGCGCGACCAGCCGGCGCGCGCCCAAGTCCCCTGGCCGGAAGGCTTTGAGGGTGGGATCGCGCACCGCCTGGACAACTCGACCTCCGGCGCCTTGTGGGTGGCCGACGACGTCCGCGAGCTCGGCGTCCTGCGTGACGCCTTTCAGGGCGGGCGCCTCACCAAGACCTACCTGATGCGCACCAGCCGGGTGGTCGGCTGGACCGAGAACACCTGCGACCGCGCGATCGCCCACGACGCGCAGAAGCGTCGGCGGATGATCGTGCAGCGTGGCGAGTCCACCCCGCACCGGGGCGCCTGGTACCCGGCGCACACTCGGTTCGTCCGCCGCCACGACGACGTCTGGCAGGTGCAGATCACCACCGGCGTGATGCACCAGATCCGCGTGCACGCGGCCTTCCTCGGCATCCCGCTGCTGGGCGACAGCCTGTACGGCGGCGGTACCACGCCGGACGACGCGCCCGAAGGCATCACGTTCTTCCTGCACCACGTCGGGCTGTCGGGCGCTGGGCTTCAGACCTCACCCGTGCCCGACCCTGCGTGGGCTCACCCCAGGTCGACGATCACCGGCGCGTGATCGCTGACGACCAGGCCGCCCTCGCGGTGGACGTCGGCGCCCGTCAGCGCGACCGGCTCGTTGCCGAGCAGGTAGTCGATGCGCCAACCCCGATCGAGCGCGCGCGCCTGACCGCGGTTGGACCACCAGGAGTACGGCCCCTTGCGCTTGCCGACGTGCTCGCGGAGCAGGTCGCGCCAGCCGCTGCCGAGCAGCTCGCCGAACCAGTCGCGCTCGTGCGGCAAGAAGCCGGAGTTCTTCGCGTTGCCCTTGGGGTCGTGGATGTCGTCGGGCGTGTGCGCGATGTTGAAGTCGCCGCCCATCACCACCGGGTGCGCCGCGCTCGCCTTCACGCCCGCAGACCACGCGGCGAACGGGGGCATCCAGCCGTCCTTGTAGAGCTGGCGCTCCGGGCTCGACGAGCCGGACGGCAGGTAGACGCTGACCACCTCGACGCCGCCCGTCCGCACGCGCAGCACGCGGCCGTCGGGGTCAGGCGCGTCCATGCCGGTCTTCACGTCGTCGATCGTCTCGCGCGACCACACGGCGGTCCCTGCGTAGCCAAGCTTCTCGGCGGGGTGCCAGACCACGTTCCAGCCCGCAGGCGCGGCCCACTCGGGCGGCAGCTGCTGGGGCGTGCTGCGCACCTCTTGGAGCAGCAGCACGTCCGGCGCCAAGCGCTCGATGAAGTCGGGGAAGCCCTTGCGCAGCGCCGCCCGGAGGCCGTTCACGTTCCAGGTGACGATGCGCACGCTCAGCCTCGCTTCAGTCGCTCGGCGACCTCGGTCGCATAGTACGTGAGGATCATGTCGGCGCCGGCGCGCTTGAAGCCGAGCAGCGCCTCGTGCACGCACGCGACCTCGTCGATCCAGCCGTTGGCGCCCGCGGCCTTGAACATCGCGTACTCGCCGGACACCTGGTACACGGCGACGGGGCGGCCAAACGCCTCCTTCACGCGCCAGACGATGTCCAGGTAGGGCATGCCGGGCTTGACCATGACGATGTCCGCGCCCTCGCCCAGGTCCAGCTCGACCTCGTGCAGCGCCTCGTCGCCGTTGCCCGGATCCATCTGGTAGGTGCGCTTGTCGGTGCCGCCGCGCGGCGCGCTGTCGAGCGCGTCCCGGAACGGGCCGTAGAAGCTCGACGCGTACTTGGCCGAGTAGGACAAGATCAGCGTGTCGTAGCTGCCCTGCGCGTCGAGCGTGGCGCGGATGGCGCCCACGCGGCCGTCCATCATGTCGCTGGGGGCGACCATGTCGGCGCCCGCGCGCGCGTGACACGCGGCCTGCTTGACCAGCGCCTCGATCGTGACGTCGTTGTCGATGCGGCCATCGACGACGATGCCGTCCTGGCCCAGGCTGCTGTACGGGTCGAGCGCGACGTCGGTGATGACCAGCAGGCCGGGGACCTCCTTCTTCAGGCGACGCACAATGCGCGGCACCAGGCCGTCGTCGTTCCACGCCTCGGCGCAGTGCAGCGACTTCAGCTCGTCCGAGACCTTGGGGAACAGCGCGACGCCGCGCACGCCCGCGGCCCACGCGCGCGCACACTCCTCGACTAGGCGCGACTCGCTCAGCCGAGACTGACCGGGCATGGACGCGATCGGCACGTCCGGCCCCTCGCCCTCGAACACGAAGTGGGGCTGGATCAGGTCCTCGGCCTGAAGCTTGTTCTCACGGACGAGATCGCGCACCGCCGCGCGCGTACGAAGGCGGCGCGGACGCCGCTCGGGGAAGGATGCCATGGGATCTCCCAGGAGCGCCGCCGCGCGGCGCTCGTGTCGTGATGCCTACGAAGCGCGTCGACGACGACGCGCGACGAGCAGCGCCGCCAGTGCACCGAGCGCGCCAGACGACGAGCCCGGCGTCGCGCAGCCGCCACCGCCAAAGTAGCCCGCCGTGCCGTCGGTCCCGTTGCCGATCTCGTCGGGGTCCAGGTACGCGGGGACGCCGTCAAAGTCGCCGTCGCCCGTGCCTTCGTCCGCGTCGGCGTGGTGATCGCCGTCGTCGTCGCGGTCCTTGTTGTTGGGGTGACCGTCGTCGTCGAGGTCGAAGTCCGCGGGGGACGTGCCCTCGGGGTACTCGGACGCGGGGCGGTCGCAGGTCTCCGTCAGCGTCGGGATACCGTCGCCGTCGTCGTCGTCGTCGAGCGAGTCCGCGAGACCGTCGGCGTCGTAGTCGCCCGAAGAACCATCCGCGCGGCTCTCGGCGCCGTCCAGCAGGCAGTCGCCGTCGCTGTCGGGGTTGAGCGGGTCCGACGGCGAGTGGAAGAACTCGACGTCGTCGCGCAGGCCGTCCTCGTCGGAGTCAGCCTTGACCGGGTCGGTGCCGGTGACGCAGGTCTCCTGCACGTCGAACAGCGTGTCGCCGTCGCCGTCCACCGTGCCGTCCACGACCTCCATGGTGAGCGTGCCCGACGTGGCGAGCCCGAGCCAGGTGAAGGTGTCCATCCAGGCGTTGTTGCCCTTGGAGGCGCCCGAGAAGTTGCCCCACGCGCGGCTGTTGCCGTTCGGGTCGGTCGGCTGGTTGTAGGCGCCAGACGACAGGCCTGCGGCGCCCGACGTCACCAAGGACGCCTCGCCGTTGGGGAGCAGCACGTCGCCCGCGGCGACCGCCGCGTCGTTCCAGAACATCGACAGGCCGCGGCGCGTGTTGCCGCCCTGGTACTCGAACAGGCGGACGCCCGGGTAGAGCGTCTCCATGTCTCGGACCACGTAGTGCAGCTCGCCCACGCTGAGCGACACGCGGCAGTCGTAGGTGCCGGTCGCGAGGGTGTCGCCGAACTGATCCTTGCCGTCGAACGTGACGCGGTTGGCGCCGTTGGTCGCCGCGCCGGTGAGGTGCAGGTCCTCGTCGCCGGCCACGTTGAACACGCCGTCGCCGTCCAGGTCACACACCAGGTGCCAAGCGCCCTCGACGTTGCTGTCGAAGGTAAACGCGCCGTCGTAGAGGCCCGGCGCCATCGCCGTGCAGCTGCCGGCGTCCACCGAGAAGTCGACGTTCTGAATCGTCGGCGTCAACGGGTTGAGCGACGCGCTCTCGGGGGGGCGGATGTAGACGGCGAGGTTGCCGTGGTAGCCCTGGCCCACGTCCGGCACGCTGCGGCCCGGCGCGCTGAGCAGGCCGCGGTTGGACGCCTCGACCCTGTACAGGTAGCCGCCAAGGCCCTCGGCCTTGATCTCGATCACGCCGTCACGATCCGACGATCCGCCATTCACCAGCGCGTAGAAGGAGCGGTTCAGCGCGCTCGACGGGCCAAACGACGACGAGTCGAAGCGCCAGTCGTCCGACCACAGGCGGCCGCCGGTGGCGCTGGGCACGGAGAGGTCCCAGTGGGCGATGCGCGCCGACCACACGAAGCGCCACGCGCCGGACTGATCCGGGTTGATGGTGTCGCCGCTGTGGAACGTGCCGGCGGCGGTGCCGTCGGGACGGATCACGTCCACGTCCGCGTCACCGGTGTAGACGATGACCTCGCTCGCGTCACGCAGCACGTCGACGTACACCGCCGACTGCGGCATCAGGAAGTCGACCTGCGGCAGATCGAGGGAGCCCTCCGCGTGGGCGACGCCAGACGCGCCGAGCGTCAGGACGACCAGCGGAACACCAAGCAAGAACGGGCGACGCGCGAGCGCGCGTGTGCGGGCGATCACTGTCCACCTCCCTGCTCGATCTGCTGTTTGGCCTTGTCGAGCAGCGTAAACACCACCCGACGGTTGAGCGCACGACCGGCGGCCGTGTCGTTCGTGGCGATGGGCCGCGACTCGCCGAAGCCGCGCGCGAGGAGCTGCTCCTCGGGTACGCCGCGCTCGATCAGGTAGTCGCGAACCGAGTTGGCGCGCGCGTCGGACAGGTCAAGGTTGCCGTCGTCCGACCCCTGGTCGTCGGTGTGGCCCTCGATCAGCACGCGGCCGACCTTGTTCGCCACAATGGTGTCCGCGACCTCGTTGAGCAGGTCGAAGGACTCCTTCTTGATCGTGGCGAGGCCCTCGTCGAAGTAGACCTTGTCGAGGATCTTGAGCTCCTTGGCGCCGACTTCGACGCGGGTGGGGAGCAGCTGCGTGCGGATGACCGCCTGACCCTGGGGGTCGACGGTGACCTCCTGACGGTACACGCGGTAGCCAGGCGCCTCAACGTAGACGTTGTAGGTGCCGGGGCCGACCGGATGGTCCGCCTTGCCGGTGGTGCCGAGCGGGTAGCCGTCGGAGTCGGCGCAGCCGAGCATGCGCGAGGTGGGCTCCCACCGGGCGACCGCGCCGGTGACCGGGCGTCCCTGGTTGCCGGTCAGGTCGTACGTGACGTGACCGGTGCGCACCGCGCGGAGCGCGACGTCCAGCGCGTTGTTGCCCTGGTTCAGCGTCGCGGAGCCGTCGCCGATCAAGCAGTCACCCAGCGTCGCGCTGACGTCGTAGGTGGCGCCTGGTGGCAGGTCGGAGGACACGTGCGCGTCGGACGTGGACGTGAAGGTCTCACCCGCGTCCGCGCCGCGCTTCACCAACTCGACGTCCGCGCCGACCACCGCCTTGCCGTCCCACATCATGCGCACCGACAGCGCGGACAGGGAGTCAGGGCAGCCGTCGTTGTCCTGGTAGCCGTTGGGGGTCTCGGGATCGTCCGGGCACTTGTCCGCGGTGTCGAGCACGCCGTCCTGGTCGCGATCCGACGGGGTCGGGGCCTCGATCTTGCCGTAGCCCAGGCCGATAAAGGCGCGCGCGCGCGGGGCGCCCACGCCGGGGCTCACGCCGACCGCGCCGCCGAACAGCAGGTTCAAGCCGTTCGCCTGACGGTTGCGGAGCGTGAGCGTGAGCTCCATGGGGGACTCGGTCAGCGCGTGCCCGTTGTTCTTGGCGAGCGCGACGGCGAGGTTGCCTTCCAGGGTGAGCGAGGTCGTCTTGGCGACGAGGTAGCCCAGGCCCAGGCCCGCGGTGAACTGGTCGGCGCCAGCGAGGTTGTCCAGTTCGACTTTGGGCACGAACTGGGCGCCCGCCTCACCGGTCCAGGTGAACCCACCCACCGCGTACGACGCCGCGAGGCTGCCGCCGCCGGCAAGGAAGCTCTGGCCGAGGAACTTCTTCTCAGCGCCCAGCGGGGCGTCCAGGTGGCCGTAGACCGCCAGCCCGAACCCGTGCTCGTCCGCCTTGGGGATGAGGATGGGGATCATCGCCGTGGCGCGCAGATCACCCATGGCGACGCCTTGGTAGGCGCCCTGCCGGTCGAACGACGCGAAGTAGACGGGCGCGGCGATGTCCAGGCGGAAGCGCTCATGGAAGCTCACGCCAGCCGACACGTTCAGCGCGACGACGTTGTCCAGCCAGGGCGTACGCACCTTAGTGCCGTCCGCCAGGACGTCGTGGCGAACCAGTGGCTGGTTGGCGTACTCGAACACGCCGCCCACCCAGCCGTCCCACTGGGTCAGGCGCCCAGGACGGTTCACACGCAGGGGATCTCGAAGATCACCGTCGTACGCCGCAAGGAACAGGTCATGGGCATCGAAGAACCGGGTTGTCCCCGACGCTCCGTCCTGCGCCCACGCGCTACCGGACAGCGCCAGGGCCAGGATCACGCCAGTTGACAGCATGAAGTCTCCCACGAGGGGCAATTGCATACCGAATTCTGACGATCCTCACAAGGTCCCAGGCCGTAATCCAACCACCGGCCTGCCCGCTCTGGCGGGGGGAGGGCCGCAGATGCGGCGCGTCAGAGCTTCCAGCCGAGCTCCAGGCCGAGCGACCAGCCCGGCCGACGCGACTCGATCACCTCGTCGCCGAGCGTGAAGGTCCGCTTGGAGTCAAGCAGGTTCTTGCCGGACAACTTGACGTCGAAGCCCTTCGCGATCTTGGCGCCGAACACGACGTCGAGTGCGTGGAATGGCATCTCGCGGCTGTCCGGCAGGCCGAACGAGCCGACCTCCGAGATGCGGGGCCCGAACACGTTGTACAAGATCGCGGCGTTGATCCCCAGATCGGGGTTGTCGTAGCCGACCTGCGCGTTCACCACCCACGGGCTCTGCCCCTGGAGCGGTCGGATGTTGTTGGTCTGCGCGCCGGCGTTGGTGTCGTCGAGCTCGACGCGGGAGCGGATGAGCGCCGCGTTTGCCGCCACGTAGAGGTCGCGCAGCGCAGGCGACGCGAACTCAAAGCCCTTGCGGACCTCGAATTCGAGGCCCAAGTTCGTGGCGCGCAGCGCGTTGGTGTACGTCAGCGCCTCGTCGGAGCCGATGATCACCAGGTTCTCGATCGGGTTGGTGAACAGCTTGGCGAAGCCACTGACCGACACGACGTCGCCTCGGTCGGGGAACCACTCCCAGCGCAGGTCGATGTTGTCGATCAGCGCGCGCTTGAGCTCGGGGTTGCCGAAGTTCGGTCGGCCGCCCGTGACGTCGACGTAGGCTGCAGGCGACAGCTCGCGGAACTCGGGGCGCGACAGCGTGCGGCCGTAGCCGGCGCGGATGTCCATGTCGTCGCGTGGCTTGAAGGTCAGCGTGACCGCAGGAAGCACGTCGGTGGTCGCCAGATCGCTGACGATCGGCTTGCCATCCGGGTTGAACAGCTCGAACGTCGTGACCTGCTGCTTGCTGCTCTCGACGCGCAGACCGGCCATCACCTCAAACCAGGACGTGACCGGGATCTCCGCGAGCGCGTAGCCCGAGATCACCCGCTGCCCTGCGAAGTAGTTGTCCGTCGCCTGCGTGATCTCCTTGATCTGGAAGCCATCGGGCGAGATGGCGTCCTGGGTGAAGATCTGCTCGGCGTCCGCTTGCAGCGCGTCCGAGTTCTTGTCGCCCTTGTTCAGGAACGAGAAGCGGCGGGTGTCCACGTTGCGGTTCTTGTCGATGAGCGACGCGCCCATCTTCACGCGCCCCTCGGAGTCCTTGCGGACGAGGAACGGGACGGTCACGTTGAGCGCGGCTTCGTGGGTGTCGTCGCCCAAGATGCTGAAGAAGCGCGAGTTGGAGTCGCCGTCGCGGCTGGACAGGCGGAAGGCGCCCGCGTTGGCGTCCCAGTCGTAGCGGTTCTCGCGGCGGTCGGGCTCAAGGCGGCTTGCCCGCGCGAACTCGTAGCGCCAATCGATCTTGCTGGGGTGCTCACCGGTGGCCAGTTCGTGGGTGCCCTGCACCTGCTGCACGATGAGCATACGCTCGATCCACCGGATGCGGCTGACCTTGATGTCGTAGCCGTCGTCCGGGTAGTTGCCCTGGAACACGCGGCTCTCGTCGTCCGTGTTGCGCAGGAGCATCGTCGTGGCGGAGATCTCCTGGCCCTCGGCCGGCTTCGCGCCCAACGTCAGCAGCCCGCTCATGCGGACGCGGTTGTTGGTCTGGTTGAAGTCGTAGAAGGTGTTCTCGATCGGCTCGCCCTGCGACACGTCGTAGTAGTGGTGGGCGTACTGATCCGACTGCCACTCGTTGCCGTACGAGAACGCGAGCAGCGCGCCGACCGGGCGGCCGCCGAGCTTGAAGCCGTTGCCCAGCGTGATGTTGAGGCCCACGTCCGGCGCGACCAGCTTGCCGTGCGGCGTCCACACGTTCTGGAATGCGCGACCGAGCGTCTGGAGCTCGTCGGCGGTGTAGCCGGTGGTCGAGAAGCGATCCTTCTCCTTGAGCGGCGACTCCTCGCTCGCCGCGACCACGGACGCGGGCTCGGCGCGCGTGCCGTTGTCCATGCCGAGGAAGTCGGTGGGGCCGCGATCGTAGATCAGGCCTTGCTGGAAGGAGGTACCGCCGCGCACCAGCGACGACACGCTCACCTTCACGACGGGGCCGCTCGGGAACGCGAGCGTGCGGAGCAGCACGACGCCGCCGCCGAACTCGCCGGGCATGTCGGGCGAGAAGGTCTTCTGCACGACCACGCTCTCCAGCACGCTCGCCGGGAACATGTCGAGGGGGACGACGCGACGCTCGGGCTCGGGGCTCGGGAGCTGCGCGCCATTGACGATGGTCATCGAATAGCGCTCACCGAGGCCTCGCACGTAGACGTACTTGCCGTCGACGAGCGTGAGACCCGTCACGCGGCGGAGCGCCGAGGCGGCGCTGCTGTCGCCGCTGCGCGACATCTGCTCGGCGCCCAGCACGTCCGCGACCACGCTGCTCTCCCGGCGCTCGTCGAGGAGGGCCGCCGTGTTGCCGGTGACCTTGGGCGCGTGGACCGTGAAGTCCTCGAGCGCGAGCCCGGCGGGCACCAGCACGATCGAGACCTCGGTCGGCTTGCCCTCGGCGAGGACCACGTCAGGGAAAGACTGAGCGGCGTAGGCGCTCGCGACGATCGACAGCTCCCAGCTGCCCACCGGGAGCTCGATCGAGAAGTGGCCCTGCGCGTCGGTGACGGCCTCGTCATTGCGACCGCGGACGAACACGCGCGCGCCGCGCACGGCCGTGCCGTCGGCGTCCGACTTGATCGTCCCAGACAGCGTGCTGCGCGGACGCGAGGCCTCGTCCACCGAGGGTGCGACCTGCTCAGCGGGCACCTCGTTGGTAGACGAGAGCGGCGCGTCCTCGTGGCTCCAGGTGATGAGCAGCTCGCTGGACTTGCCAGGCTCGACGCGGATGCTGCCCGCGGAGCGCGTCACGCCGTCCACGCCGACGACCGACACGGGCCACGTGCCCGCCGCCACCGACACCACGAAGCGACCGGCCGCGTCCGTGGCGCCCGACGACTCACCCACGCGCACGACCAGACCGGAGAGCGGCGCGCCCGAGCCGTGCTCGAACACCACACCCACAACCTGCCCGTCTGCCTCCTGCGCGTACGCGGAGAGCGGCATGGCGAGCACGGCGGCCCACCCCAAGCGTCGCATCACGGGCAACCTCCGGCGGCGCCGCGGCACGCGCTCATGGCTTCACGGAGCGCCGTGGCGTCGCGGAACACGCGAGGGTCGGCGATGCCTTGGAGGTGCCGCTCGGCCCGGTCCACGTCGCCCAGCTCAAACGCGCTGTAGGCGAGCGCGTAGCGGACGCCGTCGTCCTTCCCAAGCGAGAGGCGATCCAGGCGATCCTCGAGCGACAGCGCGCGCGACCAGTCCGCCTGCTCGACGTACAAGCCAAGGCGCTGGCGGGCCTTCTCGGCGGGGTCCACGACGCGCCCGTTGAAGTACAGCGCGCGGTCGAGCTGCCCGGCCTGACGCGCCGCCTCAGCCGCCGCGACAAACAGCGCCGGATCGACCTCGGCCGCGACGCCCAGGATGTCCGCGGCGATCGAGGCGTGACCCGTCTGCAGGTAGAGCCGACCCAGCAGCTTCGACACGTTGACGCTGTCCGGGAAGCGCATGCGTGCCTCCTCCAGCAGCGCGATAGCCTCTTGCTCCTCGCCCGCGTTGCGCATCGCCTCGGCGAGGCCGAGCCACGCGGTGCGATCGCCCGGCTGCTTGGCGAGCCACGCGCGGCCCTGGCTCACGGCCTCCTGGTAGAGCCCCAGCGACACGAGCAGGGCGATCTTCTGGCGGCCAAATTCCAGCTCGGCCGGGAAGCGAGCCTCGCCGTCGGCGAGCGCGCTCCACGCCTCGCGCGGGTGCACTAGGTCCACCTGGGCGCGCGCGAGCAGCAGCCACGAGCCTGCCAGGACCTTCCCCGCCTCGCCCGACGCGGCGATTGCGTCGACCGCGGCCTGCGGATCCTTGGTCTCCAGCAGCGCGCGCGCGAGGTGCAGGTTCACCAGAGGGTCCGCCTCCTTCTGTGCGAGCGCCTGGCGGAAGTCCTCGATGGCCTGCTCGAAGAGGTTGGCGTGCGCGCGGACCAGGCCGCGCAGCGTGTAGAAGCGGGCCTTGTCGAGCCGACGATCGGCCACGTCCACGTCGGCGAGCACGCGCTCAGCGCGGTCCCAGTGACCGTCGCTCACCATCAGCGCGGCGAGCTCGACCGGATCCACGTCCTGCGGCTCTTCGGCGATGGCTGGCTTCAGCCACAGCGCCAGCGCAGCGGCCAAGATCAGACGCACGTTGGGTCCCACGGCTTACTCCAACTCGAAGCGCAAGGTCTGGCGTACGCGGACGGCGACGGGCGCGCCCTGGTACATGGCGGGCTCAAACCGCCACTGCTTGATCGCGTCCATGGCCGCGGCCTCGAACACACCCGAGGGCTGCGCCTCGAGCACGCGCACGTCCTGCACGGATCCGTCGTTGCTCACGCGGAGCGAGAGCGTGACGAAGCCGGTGATCGCCGAAGCGCGCGCACGCGCCGGGTAGTCCGGCTGCACGCGACTGGACGGGCGCGGCGGCACGTCGACCGCGTCCTCGTTCATCACCGTCTGAGACACGTCACCGACGATCGAGCGCGTCGCCTCGTCGAGCGCACCGCCCAGACCCGGCAGACCAAAGTCCATGCCGGCGAGGCCCGGCGCGAACGCGGCGCTGGGAGGAGGCGCGGCCTTGGCGGCGCGGGCCGTGGCGGCTTGCCGCGGACGGGCGGCGGCGCTGCGCGGCGGCGGCTTGCTCGAAGACGGCACGTCGAAGCTCACGACCTTGACGGCCGTCTCGGTCTTCTTGTCGGTGTTGATGTGCTTCATCAGGTCGAGCACGGCGGACGTGGCCGACAGCCCGACCACGACGCCGACGACGCCCATGAAGCGCCGGAACCACACGAAGCCGTTGCTCTGGGCGTTCACGTCAGCCGCCTTCTGCGTCCGTGATCACGCCCACATCCGACGCGCCGGCCAGGCGGCACTGGTCGACCACCTCGATCAGCTTGTCGGCCGAGACGCGGCGGTCCGTCACCACGAGCACGCTGCCGTCACCCTGCTCGCGCAGGAAGTCGCGCACGCGCCCCTGCAGCGCCCAGGGCTTCACCGGCACGTCGCCCACCCACAGCGCGCCGTTGCGGTCCAAGGTCACGCGCAGGGCCGAGGACTTGGGCGTGGAGCCGCTGGAGGCCGACGGGCGCTCGATGTCGACCTTGGTCTCCTGGGTGAACTTGGCGGTGAGCATGAAGAAGATCAGCAACACCATCATGACATCGATGAGCGGCGTGACGTTGAGGTCGGCCTTCTCTTCGGCGGGGCGGCTCTTCAGGAGCATGACGCCTCCTTGGCGGCGAGGTGCTCGACCACCGCGTCC
>CANJMY010000020.1 GCA_947475315.1 Pseudomonadota bacterium
GGCGCGCAGGGCGATGGCGAGGCCGATCCCGCGGCTGCCTCCGGTCACAAAGAGGGTCTTTCCGGCGAGGGACGACATGGGCGCTCCAGAGGTGCAGGGGTGGGTTCGGGTACCTCGATCGCTCCCGGCGCGCTTGCGCGTCGCGACCGTGAAACGGCGGTGTCCCGCCCACGCCACGCGCGTCGATCAGCCCAGGCCGAGCAGCCCGTAGAGCGTGCTCACCGCGTTCGCGAGCAGCGTGATCCCAAAGCCGCGCGCGGCCGCCCGCCATGTCGGGTCGTCGCGGCGCAGCAGAGCGGTGAGCAGCGCGCCCTCCACCAGCCACACGCCGGTCTCCGCCACCGCCACCCAGGTCAGGTAGGGCTCAAAGCGGGGGACGACGTACCAGAGGGCAGGGTGGGTCGACAGGTTGAGCAGCACCGACACCAGCGCCAGCTTCCACCACGGCGTGATCAGGCGGCGCAGCATGACCGCGTGGATCGCGCCCTCGATCAGACACGTCTCCACAAAGGCCTTCGCCCACATGTCGATCGGGTAGCTCATGCGGCGCGCGCCGCGCGGTGGGCGCCGACCGCGATCTCCAGCCAGCCATGAAAGAGCGCCAGCGACAGGTAGGTCGCCCGCACCGACGCCGGGTCGCGCAGCGCCACCAACGGGAGCAGCAGGCTCGCCGCGACCACGACCACCGCGAGCGGCGCGCCCAGATCACGCCACCAGCGCGACCACGACTCAGACGGCCGCCGCGGCGTGGTCTCCTCGCCCAGCACGGCCGGGATCGCGTCGAGCCACATCACGTAGTGGAGCAGCTGGGCGTACGCGAAGAGCAGCACGAGGCGGCCCGCCCACGGCCCCGGCACACCCGGCGCCAGCGTGCGCACCACGCCGTCCAGCGTCAGCCCGCCCGCCGGGGCCGCGGCGAGCGCGAAGTCCAAGCCGCCCGCCAGGATCAGCCCCGCGCCGACTAGCGCCGTCACCACGGACGCCAGACCCAGCGGCGCGCGCGGGCGCAGCCAGACGACGAAGAACGTGATCGCGATGAGGTTGTGCAGGTGGCCGATCAGCACCGCCGTCCACGATGCGTCGCGCAAGCCCCACGCGCCCAACCCGACCAGCGCCACGAGCCCGAGCGCAGCGCGGGGCGAGCGTGCCGCCAGCAGCGCGCCGGCCGTCGTGACCAGGCCCAAGGACAGCTCGACCGCAGGCTTGAGCTCAGCGCCCACGAGCCCGGTCTGACGCACGATCGTCATCGCGCCGAGCGTCCCCAGCAGCCACCACCCCAGGCCACGCGCGTTGGGCGTGGGCGGCGACAGGACCAGCCAGCGCACGTCCGACGCCAGGTGCGGGGCGCCCAGCAACAGGGGTGACAGCAGGAGCACCCAGGTGGGCGCGGCCGCCACCGCCGTCAGCGCGAGCGCCGCGCCAACGATCGCGGCCCAGGCCGCGCGCGTGGCCGGGGACGCCCACAGAGCCCGCCCCGCCGCCGTCTGGCGCGCGCCGTCCCACAGCGTCGTGTGCGCGCGATCGAGCGCCCCGATCATCCACGCCTCCGTGTGGGGGCCGCGCGCCCCCGTGGCGTGGCGACACTCTCACCCGACCGTCTCCCGCGTCAACCCTTCATGCGGTGGCGGGCGCGCGCGCGCCGGGAGACAGGGGACATGAACGGGGGGCAGGGTGCGAGCGATCCTCTTGGCGCTGCTGTGCCTGACGGGCTGCCAGTCGGCCGCGACCGACGTGGGCGACACCGACTCGGACGCCGACACGGACGTCGCGTTGGTGGTGCCGCCCGACGCCCAGCCGCTGCGCTTCATGCTGCACGGCGGCAGTTACGCGGACGCCCGCAGCTCCACGCGCTTCGTGAACGGCGCGCATGGCGGGCGCGTGGTCACGTTGGGTGCGATCGATCCGTCCGACCCCGACCTGGGCGAGTACGACGCGTGGTGGGTGCGCAACGGCGCGTCTGACGCGGTGACGCTCAACCCCACCACCCCCGACGAGGCCAACGCCGACACGGTCGCCGCGTCGCTGGCCAGCGCGGACGCCGTCTACCTGCGCGGCGGCGACCTCAAGGGGATGCTCGCCGCGTGGACGGGCACGGCGGTGGAGGCCGGCCTGCGCGACGCCGTGGCGCGCGGGGCGCCGATCGGCGGCACGGCAGCGGGGGCGGCCTACCTGGGCGCGCTGGTGGCGGTGCCAGACGGCGACGGCCTGGAGAGCTGGCAGGCGCTCGCGGGTGACCCGTTCACGCTGAAGGCGGGCCCGATCGGCGCGGTGTCGGGCGCCGTGATCGACACCGACCTGGCCTACCGCGCGCGGCTCGGGCGCTTGGTGCGGTTCACGCAGGCCGCCGCCGAGCGCGACCCGACCGCGCAGGGCCTGGGCATCGACGGGCAGACGGCGCTGCTGGTGTGGGAGGACGGCACGGCCGAGGTGGCAGGGCAGGGCGCGCTCACCGTGCTGCGTCCAGACGCTGTAGGCGCCGACGCGCTGACGCTGTGGCACCTCACGAGCGGCTACACGGTGGATCTGGCGCAGCGGGACCCGGTGGTGTCGCGACCGGACGCCGTGCCCGCGACGGCACCCCCTGAGGCCGTCGAACCCTGGGTGAACACGACGCTGCTCGGCGACGACCGAGAGGGTGATCGCGCGGGCGAGTGGACGGTGGCCGGGTCGCAGGATCCGGACGCGTGGTGGAATGGCGCGCTGCGCGTGGTCGCGGGCGCCAACCGACTGCCGGGTGTGACCGTGGTCCCCGCGCTGTACGCGGACGCGACCCTGGCCGGATCGCGGCAGGCCGCGCTGCTGGTGGCGCTCGCCACCGAGCCGGGCGCGGTGGTGCTGGGCGTGGACGTCGGCGGTCGTGTGACGGTCGCAGGCGACACCTTCACGCCGCGAGTGGGGCCGCCAACCTGGATCCTCGACGGACGGGTGATCCGCTTTGCGGGCGTGCAGAGCTCGGGCTGGCGCAACCCGGTGGTCGAGGGCGCGCGGCTGACGCTGACGTCGGCGCCTTGGTCGGCCGCGCCGTGACCGTCGGACCGCGTGGCGTCTCTCTGCTGTGGCGCGGAATGCGTTGCGCGAACGGCACCTTTCCTGTACTCTCCGCCCCTCGTTGTCTTGGAGCCGTGATGACCCGTCCCGTGCGTGCGATCCTCTGCGTGGTGGCTCTGTCCGGCTGCGCGCCGGAGTTCACCATCTCGGGTGATCCTGCCCTCGCCGGATCGGGCGACGCGCCTTCGCTCGCCACGCCGATCGTCACCGACAAGCTGGTGCAGACGCCGGAGTCGCAGGCGGACATCCTGTTCGTGATCGACAACTCGCCCACCATGGACGACGACCAGGCCAACCTGTTCCGCAATTTCCCGGTGATGATGGACTTCCTGCTCCAGACCGGGCTCGACTTCCGCGTCGGCGTGACCAGCACGAACAAGGTGCGCGGCGGCAAGCTGTACTCGGCGGCCGGTGAGGACTTCATCACGCCAAGCTCGGCGGATCCGACCGGCGAATTCGTGAACATGGCGCAGCAGATCCCGCGCAGCCCGGGCGCCGCCAACAACGAGTCCGGCATCGCCACCACGTTCATGGCGCTCAACGACACGGCGGCGAACTTCCTGCGTCCGGGCGCGGGCCTGCACGTGGTCGTGATGTCCGACGAGGACGACCAGACCGGCGGCAACCCGATCACCCGCACCGAGTTCATCAGCTTCCTCCAGACCCTCCCGCAGGATCCGGACGCGGTGACCTTCTCGGCGATCGTCTGCCACCGCGGCGACCCGTGCTTGGACAACGGCGGCAGCGTCGGCGACAACTACATGGCCGTCTCCAACGCCGTCGGTGGCGTGGTGTGGCCGATCAACGACAACGACTACACCGACGCGCTGCAGCTGCTCGCCATGCAGGCGGCCGGCCTTCGCGACGAGTTCTTCCTCACCCAGCTGCCGGTGCCGGGCTCGGTGAAGGTGCGCGTGAAGGAGCAGGGTGCCGAGCGCGTGGGCGTGAACGTCGACGACATCGCCGCGGGCAGCACCATCGAGGACGTCTGCGCGCAGCGCGACGACTGCACCAGCCCGTTCCCGTTCACCTACACGGTCGAGCGCAACTCGGTGTCGCTCAACAGCTGGGTGCCCGACCCGTTCGCCAAGGTGACGATCGAGTACGAGTCGCTGGCCGACCAGCAGCCGGAAGCCGAGACCCAGCCCTAGGTCGGGCGGGCCTCAGCCGCCCTCGGGCGCCTCGAACACGTCGAGCTCGCGCAGGCTGCACGCCGTCACGCGCACCCGCAGGGGGCTCGGGTCTGGCGGGAGCGGGAACCAGACGCGCGCGTCGTCCAGGCGCGTGGCGGGCAGCGACGCGTCGGCGGACCAGACCTCAACCCCACAGGGCTCGTCGCGTCGGGCCGAAGACTCGAACAGGTTGCCGTTGGCCAGCACCACCACCCCGGTGAACGCAGGCGGCGTGGTGGCGCGCGGGATGAGCAGGTCCGCCGTCACCCCGTCCGCGCCTGGCAGCAGCGGCTGCGCGTCGATGCCCAGGTTGGGCGTCACCCAGGAGGGGTAGTGCAGCGCGTCCTCCTCGCGGAAGGGCAGGCGCAGCGTGTCGCGGTCGGGCTGGCCGCGCGGGTGGACGCGGCCTGCCAGCGTGATGTCCTGCACGCGCAGCGTAGGCGCGTAGGGCCGCGCCACGAAGCCAGAGCCGCCGAACGCGACGTCGCCTGGAGCCAACGGGCCGCTCGGTGGCCGCCACACCCGCCAGTGGCGCGCGTCGGGCGCGTCGTGCGCCAGCGGGCCATCGAGCGCGGCGGCCTGCAAGAGCGCCGTCGACGACGTCTTGTCTGAGTCGAGCATGTCGGGCGTAGCGTGAACCCGTCGCAGCACCCCGTCGGTGTCCAGGCCGGGGAGGGCGCGCACGCCATCGGCCATCGCCTGAGCGATCTCGGCGCGCCACGGGTGGGTGTCCGGCGCGGCGGCGTGTCGGCACGCGATCGCCACCGCCAGGGCGCCCACCGGCACGGTCGCACCGACAGGCAGGCGCGCCCGCGTCGGGAGCCGCGCGCCGACCACCGACCCCAGCTGCGCCGCGCCCGCCGCGCCGAGCACGATCAGCGACAGCGCGCCGATCGCCACGTAGCGCTCCCAGGCGTCGTGCAGGGTGACGAACGCCAGCCCGGGCGCCAGCGTCAGCGACGACCACAAGCACACCAGGAACGCGTCGCTGCGCCGCGGGAGGAGGGTGCCTTGGTCGTCGCCGCGCAGCGCGGCGCGCACCGTCTTGGTGGCCCCGATCGCGATCAGCGCGCTGGCCAGCGCTGCCGACAGCGCCGCGACCCACCCCGGCGCGCCGCTCACCGACACCAGCGACAGCCAGACCCGCTGCACGTCTGTGGGCACGGGCGCGGCGGTCAGACGCGGCGCGTCCAGCACCACGCCCAGGTTGAGCAGGCCCAGGCGCTCGCCGTGCGCGAGCGGGAAGGTCCACGCGGCCCAGGCCAGCAGCGTGAGGGCCGTCAGCCCTAGGCCACGAGGGCGGGTGAGCGTGCGCGGGCGGGCGATCAGCAGCACGGCGATCGCCCCAGGGACGACCGCCTTGGATCGATCGAGCACGTCGTACAGCAGCAGGCCAAACGGCTCATCGTACACGCCGGGGACCGTCGGCATCGACGGCAGGAACGGCGCGAGCCCGACGAGCAGCGCCACCGCCGTGTCGTCCCACCGCGCGTCCCGACCGCGGAGCAGCGCGAACGCGAGCGCCACCGGCCACAGCACGATCGCCGTCGCGTGCACCTGGACGGCGACCGACAGCCAGAAGATCACGGGCACGATCTGCTCGCTCTCCTCGTCGACGTGCGCGCGCAGGAGCGCGTGGAGGCACCACACGGTCACCACGAACAGCAGGTTGGCATGAGTCAGCACGTCGAACGTCGTCGCCACGTTGGCCGACAGCATCAGCCCCACGCACGCCATCGCCGCCGCCGCGCTTCCGAACAGCCTCCGCACGAACGCGAACAGGGCCTCCGTGGTGAGCGCCTGCCACCCGACCTGAAACGCGACGAGCGCCCAGACGCGACCCACCCACATGGGCGGCGCGAGCAGGTAGTACCAGAGCGGGCTCAGGTTGGAATGGAGCGGAGGGATCGCCGGACCCACGGACGGGTGCTGCCCCAGCCGCGCGATGCCCAGCGCCTGAATCAGGTCGCGCGCGGTGTCGACCGTGAGGAGGGGCCCGTGCGTGGGCAGGAGCATCGCCCATCCGATCGCGAACAGACCCAGCCGGCCGAGCCAGACCGCCCAGGCGCGCGGTGACCGCGCCGGTCGTCCGCGGCGCCGCGCGAGCACCCACGCCAAGCCAGCCAGCGTGAGCGCCAGGCTCGCCGTGCCCCAGGGCCAGTTGCCGGGCTCAACCTTCAACGCGCCCTCCGCGGCCCAAGCCTACTTCAGGGAGACCCGCGTCATGTCGCCAAAGCACTCGATCTCGCCCAGGACGTTGCCGCCGCAGACCGTGCCGCCGTCCGCGTCGATCGACGTGGCGTAGTGGCCCTGGGGAACGACCAAGCCGTCGTCGCCCCAGCAGATCAGCTCGCCGTCACCCTGGGTGAGCGCGCAGGCGAACGTGCCGCCCACCGTGACCTGGCTGAACGTGCCGTCGGGCTGCCCGGTGGCGGGCGCGTCGGCGCCCCAGCAGGCAATCGCGCCGTCCGCGTCGAGCGCGCAGGCGAAGCCGCCCATGGCGAGCGAGGCGAAGGTGCCCGCGGGCTTGGTGAGGTCGGCGTCGCCGATGCAGGAGATCGCGCCGTCGGTCGACAGGCCGCAGATGCCGTCGTGGCCCGTGGCGATGTCCTGGTAGGTGCCCTCCAGGCCCGGCAGCTCCGTCTTGTTGCGCGCGAAGCAGGCCACCACGCCCGACGTGGTCAGGCCGCAGAAGCCGACGTTGCCGTAGTCGACCGCGTCGGCCCAGAGGGTGCCGTCGAACTCGAACGTGCGGACGTTGCCCAGGCCGCAGGTGGCGGCGCCGGCGTCGCTGACGGCGCAGGCGTCGGCGCTGTGCAGCTCGATCGAGCGCCACTTGTGGCCGTTGAGGGTGGCGAACGCGCCGTGCAGGCCGAAGCAGGACACGCTGCTGTCGTCGTTCACGCCGCAGGCGGCGCTGGTGGCGGCGACCACGCCCGTGAAGCCGCCGGTGGGCACGGAGGCCGCGCCGTACGAGTCCGCACCCCAGCACACGGGGCCCGCGTCGCCGAGCGCGCAGGCGTGGCCGGTGCCGACCGACACCTGGGTGAACGATCCGGTGGGCACGCCCGACACGATCTCGGAGCCGAAGCCCGGGCCCGCGCCGCCCCAGCAGCTGACGGAGCCGTCGTCGTCGGAGAGGGCGCAGGCGACGCTGTCGCCCACCGCGACGTCGGCGAAGGCGCCGCTGCTCGGCGCGTCAAAGCTGACCGCGCCGCCGCCCCAGCAGGCCAGCTCGCCGTCCGGGGTGAGCGCGCAGGCCTCCGTGGTGCCCACGCGGATCACGTCGTAGGCGCCGTCCGGCGGGTCCTTGATGCCGTCGCTCGTGCCAAAGCAGACGGGAAGGCCGGTGGTGTCGACCGCGCAGGTCACGTCGTTGCCGGAGTCCAGGTCCAGGAAGGTGCCGGTGTCGGGCGGGCGGACGTCGGTGCCGGCGCCGCGGCCCCAGCAGCGGATGGTGCCCTCGGTGTCCAGGCCGCAGCCGTGCGCGGTGCCCACGTCCAGCTCGGAGAAGGTGACGCCCGACGGCACGAGCAGCCGCTCGTCGCCCGACACGCCCCAGCAGGTGGCGGCGCCGGCGTCGTCGAGCCCGCAGTTGAACTGCGAGCCGACGCTGATCCGCGCGAAGGGGCCGTCATTCGACACCGCCTCGCCCAGGCCGTTGTGGCCCCAGCAGCGGGCCTCGCCGTCGACGAGCAGGCAGGTGTGCTCAGCGCCTGACGCGAGGTCCGCGGGCATGGTGCGCGCGGTGATCGTCGGGCGGTCGGCGGGGCCGTCCTTGCCCCCGTTGCACGCAGTGACGAGCGCCAGGGCGGGGACGAGGAGCTGCAGACGCATTCGGGCGATCCTGTCGGGCTTGGGCGGGCGAGGGGCCCGCCGCGGTGCGACAGTCTAGCCTTGCTAGGCGGACATCGCCGCGGACATCTGCGCCGAATCGCTCATGCCGTCCGACACGCGCGCGATGCGGGCGCCGACGCCGCGCAGCTTGGCGACCAGATCCTCGTAGCCGCGATCCAGGTGGTAGATGCGGTGGATTTCGGTGACGCCCTGCGCCGCCAAGCCCGCCAGCACCAGCGCCGCCGACGCGCGCAGGTCGCTCGCCATCACAGGGCTGCCGGTCATGCGCGTCTGGCCGTGCACGGTCGCCGCGTTGCCGCTGGTCTCGATGCGCGCGCCCATGCGCAGCAGCTCGGCCGCGTGCAGGAAGCGGTTCTCGAAGATGTTCTCGTGGATGGTCGACGTGCCGTCGGCGAGCGCCGCCACCACCATGAGCTGCGCCTGCATGTCGGTCGGAAAGCCGGGGAAGGGCTCCGTGCGCAGGCGGAAGGACCTGAGGCGCTCCGGGCCCTTCACGCGGATGGTCGTCGGCGTGGTGGTGACGGTGCAGCCGGCCTCGGTCAGCTTGGCGAGCACGGCCTGGAGCATGCTCGGGTCGGTGTGCGTGACCTCGATGTCACCGCCGGTGAGGGCCGCCGCGCACAGGAAGGTGCCGGTCTCGATGCGATCCGGGCAGACCGCGTACGGACGGGCGCCGGGCGAAAGGCTGGGCACGCCGTGCACGACGATGTCCGAGCTGCCGAGGCCCTCGATCTTGGCGCCGAGCGTGATCAGGAAGCGACCCAGATCGACGATCTCGGGCTCACGGGCCGCGTTGTGGATGACCGACGTGCCGTCCGCCAGCACCGCCGCCATCAGGATGTTCTCGGTGCCCGTGACGGTCGGCATGTCGAGCTGGATCTCAGCGCCGCGCAGCTGGCCGCAGCGGCCGTGGATGGTGCCGTTCTCCAGGTTGAAGGTGGCGCCGAGCGCCTCCAGGCCCTTGAGGTGCTGGTCGATCGGACGCACGCCGATGGCGCAGCCGCCCGGCAGCGACACCTTGGCCTCGCCGTGGCGCGCCAGCAGCGGACCCAGCACGAGCACGCTCGCGCGCATCTTGCGGACCACGTCGTACGGCGCCTCGTGGTAGGCGATGCGGCTGGTGTCCAGGCGGATGGGGTCGCCTTCCAGCGACGGACAGCCGATGCGGCCCAGCAGCGACAGCGACGAGTCCACATCGGCCAGCTTGGGCACGTTGGTCAGGCGGTGCTCGCCCGGCGCCAGCAGCGTGGCCATCAGGATGGGAAGTGCGGCGTTCTTGGCGCCAGACGCGCGGACGGTGCCGTGCAGGGGGTGGCCACCGTCGATGATCAGCTTTTCCATGTTCGCCCCGGAATGGCGCGGCTCATAGCGCAGGCGGAGGCGGGGAACCATGCGGCTGTCGCGCCTGGGTGTCCGCGGGACGACGAACGGACGTGGCGGGCGCTACGAACCCGACTTCTTCGTCCAATCCTCACCCGGATGATCCAGCGCAAACTGCACCCGCGCCACCATCCCGCGCAGCGTGTGCACGTTCTTGCGCGCCACCCGACCGTGCTGCAACGCGCCGCGCAGCGTCATCGTGACCTTCTCGGGCGTGTGCGAGCGCGTGTAGCCGATGCGCTCCAGCAGGCTCAGGATCTCGGCGACCGCGGGCTCGAGCTCCGTCACGGTCGCGATCGCGTCGTCGGACTTGGGCGTCTGTAGGGCTGCGGTCTGCTTGGTGCCCTTGAGCCCGCCCAGCGTGCGGCCGGTGGCGACCATGCCGCGGCGGCGGGCGGCCTGGAACAGGTCGTGGCCGATGAGCAGGGCGGCCTGGCCCAGGTTGAGGCTGGCGTGCTCGTCGGTGGCGATGCGCAGCAGGCTCTCGCAGCGGTGGACCTCGTCGCGCGTGAGGCCGGTGTCCTCACGGCCGAACAGGATCGCCGTGACCATGCCGGGCTCGTCGTCCAGGAGCTGCTCGGCGAGGGCGTCGGGCTCGATCACCGGCTGGCCGTCGCGGCGGTGGCGGGCGGTGCTGGCGACCACGCGGTGTACGCCCTCGAGCGCCTCGTCCAAGGTGGCGACGATGCGCATGCCGTCGATCAGGTCGACCGCGCCCTTGGCCATCCAGCGGGCGCGCTGCGGGTCAAAGGACGGGGACGGGTCGGCGATGATCAGCCGCTCCAGGCCCATGTTGCGCATGGCGCGCGCGACGGCGCCGACGTTGGCGGACGTCTGGGGCGACACCAGCACAAACACCACGTCCTGGGCGAGCCGGGCGCGGTGGATCTCAGGGTCAGTGGACACGGGACCCCTGGCGCGCGCTACCGCTTCTTGGGCTTGGACTTGGGCGCGGCCTTGGAGGCGCCGCCGAACAGGCCCTTGAACCAGCCCACGATACCCTTGGCCTTGTCGTCGGCTTCATCCGCCTCAGGCGTGGGGCGGCGCCCCTGGCTGCGGAGCGAGTCGATGCCGGTGCGCTCGGGCTGGACCTCTTCCTTGGGCATCTCAAAGCGGGGCGTCTCAGGACGGCGCGGCTCGGACCGACGGTCCGACTTACGGACGGGCTCTGCCGGGGCGACGACATCGACCGGCTCCAGGTCTAGCTCGGCGAGGGGAGCGCCGTCGTCGTCCGGGGCGATGGAGGCGAGCGGCATGTCGAGCGCTGCCGGGCCGGCGGACTTGCCCGAGGACTTGCCCTTGGTCTTGGCCTTGGCCTTCTTCTTGGGGCGGTCCGACTCCTGGTCGAGCTTGATCTTGGACTGGACGACCTCGCCGGTGTCCTCGTCGCGCGCGGACAGGTTGAGGATGCCCTCGGAGTCGATGTGGAAGTCGACCAGCAGCCGTACGTCGCCCTTGGGGCCCTTGCGCAGGCCGTAGAACACGAACGACCCGAGCATCTCGTTGTCGTCGACCTTGTTCGACTCGCCCTGGTACAGGCGAAGCACCAGCGTCTTCTGGTCTTCCTTACTGGTCTTCAGGCGGCGCTGGCGGCGCGCGGGGAGCGGCAGGTTGCGCTCGAACAGCACCGACATGAAGCCGTCAGGCTTGGCGATGCCGATGGGCATCGGGAGGACGTCGAACAGCGTGACGTCGCGCGGGCCGGACTTGGCCGACAGCGACTTGGCCATGATGGCGGCGCCCATGGCGACGGCTTCGTCGGGGTGCACACCCTGGGAGGGCGGACGACCGAGGAAGCCCTCGAGCTGGGCGCGGACCATGGGCATCTTGGACTGGCCGCCGACCAGCAGCAGCTCATCGATCTGGTGGCGGTCGGTGCCAGCCTCCTGGAAGATGCGCTCCACGGTCTGGACGCTGCGGATGACCAGGTCACCCGTGAGCTCTTCCAGCTTCTCGCGCGTCATCTCCATGTGGAGGTCGAGCATGTGGCCGTCATCGCTCTTGGCGATGTTGTCCACATGCATGACGTACGAGTCGTCCCTGGACAGCCGGATCTTGGCGTTCTCGGCTGCGTCGCGCAGGCGCGTGATGGCCGTGCGGTCGTAGGAGAGGTCGACGTCGTGCTGGACCAGGAATTCCTTCAAGACCCACTGCATGACGCGATCGTCGAAGTCCACGCCGCCGAGGAACGTGTCGCCGCCGGTGGCCACGACCTCGAACACCTTGTCCTTGATGTCGATGATCGAGATGTCGAACGTACCGCCGCCAAGGTCGTAGATGGCGACGCGCTGGTCGAGCGTGCGGCCCAGGCCGTAGGCCAACGCCGCGGCGGTGGGCTCGTTGAGGACGCGCAGGACCTGCAGGCCGGCGAGCTTGCCCGCGGCGCGGACGGCCTGGCGCTGGCGGTCGTTGAAGTAGGCCGGGACGGTGATGACGGCCTGATCGACCTCTTCACCCAGCACGGCCTCCGCGTTGTCGCGGACGCGGGTGAGGATGGCGGCGGAGATCTGCTCGAGGGTCAGGACCTGGTCCGCGACCTTGATCAGGACCTCGGAGTCTTCACCTTCGAGCAGCTCGTAGGTGAAGATCTGCTGCATGCGCTCGACGGCCTTGGACGCGAACGACCGGCCGATCAGGCGCTTGGAGGCGGCGATCGTGTTGAGCGGGTTGAGCGCGGCCTGCTCGCGTGCTTCTTCGCCGATCAGACGGTTGCCCGTCTTGTCGATCGCGAAGACTGAAGGGATGGTCTTGGCGCCGTTCGGGTACGTCAGGACCCGCGGCACACCATCTTCGACGACCGCGGCACACGAGTTCGTGGTCCCGAGGTCGATGCCGATCGCACGTCCCATTCGTCTCGCTCGGTTCGGAAGGGTGGACAGCGCGTGGGTGGAAGAGACCCCGAGACGCCATGACAGACGGTATCGCATAGCACATCGGCGCAACGCGTCCAAGGGGTGTGTCTACCCCTTGTTTACGAATCCGCGGCGGCCTCTGGGGGGCGTACTCGCAGGACACAGCGTTGGATGCGGCGTTCATCGGCGCCGGTGATGTCGATCGTGCCGTTTGGTGCGGCCACGACCTCGCCCACGGGCGGGATGCGGCCCAGCGTCTGCAGCACCCAGCCGGCCACGGTCACGTAGTCGCCGTCCGGCAAGTCCAGGCCGGTGCGGTCGCGGACCACGTCCACCGCCACGTCGCCCGCGACCTCCCAGACGCCGTCCGACAGCGCGATCACGTCGGGCTCGACGGTGTCGCGCTCGTCCTCGATGTCGCCGACCAGCTCTTCGAGCATGTCCTCCAGGGTGACGATGCCGACACAGCCTCCGTACTCGTCGACCACCACGGCAAAGTGCTCGCCTTGGGCGCGCATCTCTGTCAGCAATTCCACGGCGCGCTTGCTGCCCGGCACGTAGCGGACCGGGCGGACCCAGGTGGCGATGGGGGCGGAGTCGTCGGTCAGGTAGAGCAGATCGGCGACGTGCACGATGCCGACGAGGTGATCGATGCGGCGGTGGTAGACCGGCAGCCGCGAGTGCTGCTCGTCGAGCGCGATGCGGGCGGCGTGGCCGACCGTGGTGTTGCGTGGCACGGCGACGACGTGGACGAGGCTCGTCATGCAGTCGGCGACCGACGCGCCCGACAGCGAGAGCACGCCGCGGATCAGCTCGCGCTCCTCGGGGAGGAAGGGCGAGGCCTGCGGCGCGTCGAGCAGGTCGAGGATCTCCTGGCGGGTCAGGTAGCCCTCGCCGCCGCTGCCGAGCCGCTTGGAGAGCGTGCGGTTCCAGGCGCGGACCACGGCCAGGAGGGGTGCTGCGAGCGAGCGGAAAATATGCAAGGGCCGCGCGACGGCGGGGGCGACCGCGTCGGCGTGCCAGCCCATCACGGTCTTGGGGAGCGCCTCGCCGAACACCAGCGCGATCGGGGCAAACACGGCCGTGACCGCCCAGCCGTCCTCGATCCCCCAGGTGGCGAGGATGCCGGCGCACAGGCTGGCGCCGCTGACCACGCACAGGTTGGTGCCGATCAAGCAGGTGGCGAGCAGGGTGGACTCGTCGGAGAGCAGGTCCAGCGCGCGCTCGGCGCGGACGTCGCCGTCGTCCGCCGCCACCTGGAGGCGGTTGCGGTTGGCGTGGACCATCGCCATCTCGCTGCCCGAGAAGAAGGCCTGGATCCCGACACACATCGCCAGGAGCCCGAACGCGACGAGCGGCGTCATGCGTTCACCTCGTCCGCGTCGTCCACGGTGATGGGGCGGATGTGCAGGTGGGTGGCCCGGCGGCCTTCGGTGGCGGCGACGGTGAAGCGGTGGCCGCCCTCGTCGACCACGTCGCCCACCTCGGGGATGCGGCCGAGCACGTGGAACACGAACCCGCCGACCGTGTGGTACTCGCCGTCGGGCAGGGTGATGCCGGTCTCCTCGTTGAGGTCCTCCAGGTCCACCGACGCGCGCACGTGCAGCACGTCGCCGACCTTGACGATGTCCTCTTCCTCGCTGCCGTCGTCGAGCTCGTCGCCGATCTCGCCGACCAGCTGGATGATCAGGTCGTCTAGGCTGACCAGGCCCATCAGCGTGCCGTGCTCGTCCACCGCGAACGCGATGTGGATGCGGCGCTTGAGCATCTCGCGCATCATGTCGTGCGCGGGCTTGGTGGCGGGCACAAAGGACGGCTCGATCAGGATGGCGCGCAGCTCTTCGGGCTTGGTGAAGGGCTTGCGGCGGAACTTGAGCAGGTCCTTGACCAGCAAGACGCCGACGATGTCGTCGGGGGAGGCGTCGTAGATCGGCACGCGGCTGAAGCGGGCCTCCTGGCAGGCGGCCAGCAGCGCCGACCACGACACGTCCGCGGGCAGCGAGAAGATGTCGGGCGCGGGGGTCATCAGGCGCGACACGGCCATGTCGTCCAGGTCGAACACCGCCTCGATCAGCTCACGCTCGCCTTCGTCCACCGCGCCGCCGACCGCGCTGCGCTCGACGATCGCCATGAATTCCTGCTCGGCCATGCCGAGCTGCGCGTGGGTTCCGTGCACGCCAAAGGCCCGTGCCAGCAGGGTTACTAGCCCGCCGATCAGGAAGCGGGGCGGCGAGAGCACCACCCACACCACGCTGAACGGCCAGATCGCGAAGTCCACCCAGGCACGGTTGAAGCGCCAGGCGATCACCTTGGGCGTGATCTCGGAGAACAGCAGCAGCGACGGCGTCACCAGCACGACGGTCAGCCACGGCTGCCCCGGCGCGATGGACGCAAACAGCCCCGCCGCCGTGACCGAGATGGCCACGTTGACCGTCTCGTTGACCATCAGGATGGTGGTGATCAGCGCGGTGCGGCGCTCCAGGATCGCGTGGATCAGCCGGTGCGTGCGCGTCTCGCCCTCGGCGATGCGTCGGCGGTCAATCTCCTGGAGCGAGAAGAAAGCGGTCTCCGTGCCGGAGAACATGAAGGACAGGCTGAAAAGCCCGACGAACAGCGCCGCCATGGTGAGCGGGTCGTGGTGACCGCCGACGGCCGCGCCCATGGCGATCACGATCGGCCGCCAAAGTGTCGGAAGGACGCGCCCGGCCAGGCGCGGTCGGTCAGGCGCGCGGCGCCCGAGTCGTCACAGGCGCCGATCGGCGTGACCCAGACGTCAAACGCGTCCGCCAGCTCCCGCAGATCCTGCGCGCGGTCCGGCGGCGTCGTGAACAGCAGCTGGTATTCGTCGCCGCCCGACACGGCGTTCGCCCAGTGCTCGTCGGTCAGCAATCGGTGGCGACCGACGCGGTCGGGGTCGATGACGCAGCCCACGCCGGACGCGGCGCACAGCCGGGGCAGGTCGCGCTCCAGGCCGTCCGACAGGTCCATGGCCGCGCCCACCCAGCCTGCGCGCGCCAGCGCCAGCGCGAAGTCGACAGGCGGATCCGGGCGGCGCAGCGCGTCGAGCGCCTCCTGCGGCGGATCGGACAGGCGCCATCCCAGGCTGGCGAGGCCGGGCGATCCAGTCACCCACACGATGTGCCCCGGCTTGGCGGCGCTGCGCAGCATGGGTGCGGCCACACACGGCCCGCCCAGCGTGAGCGACACCAGCTTGGGGCCTGGTGTGAACACGGTGTCCCCGCCGACCAGCGCCACGCCCCAGCGCTCGCAGGCGGCGGCGAGCCCGCGCGCGAAGTCGCTCACCCAGTCCAGGTCTTCGTCGGGCAGGGCCAGGGTGAGCAGCGCCCACGCGGGCTTGGCGCCCACGCTCGCCAGATCGCTCGCGGACACCGCCAACGTCTTGAACCCGACGTCCTCGGCGTTGAGCCGGGCGTCCCAGTGCACGCCCTCGACCAGCGCGTCGACCGTGAGCGCGGTGCCGTCGGCGAGGATGGCGGCGTCGTCGCCCGGGCCGACCATCACGTTCGCGCGGGCGCGCATCGGCGCGAGGAGCGTGGCGATCACGCGATCCTCGCCGTCAGCTGGAGAGCTTGCGCCAGGGGACATGAGGATGGGGTGGGTCAGTTCGCGTCGCCAGTCACGGGGGAGAAGCCGTCCTTCTCCACGGATAATACACGAACCTTGCGGTTCAGCACGTGCGTGAGCGGGTCAAAGCGCGTCGCACCAGTGAGCGTGCCGGTGGCGACCACGTCAATGAGCGCGTCGCGGAAGCTCAGGCGGGTGGGCGCGCCGTCCCGGATGGCCTGGGACACCACGTTCCCGAGGTCGACCGCGAGCGCTTCGACCGGGGTGGGCGTACGCGTGGTGCGGCTGCGGAAGTCGTCGACGAAGGACTGCCAGCCGTCGGCCGCGTACCAGTGGTTGGCGCGCTCGGGCGGGGGGACGAACACGTCAGTGAACAGCGCCCTGGTCATGTAGCTGCCGCCGGTGGCGAGCAGATCGTAGGCGTTCCACCCGGACAAGCCGAGCAGGCGGACCGACTTGTCCGAGCCCTGCGGGATGAACCCACCGACCGGGACGTCTTCGACCGCCACGCCCGCGGCGACCAGGCTGACACGGCGCGCCTTGTCGGGCAGGAAGATGGCGCCGAAGTCGATCAGGGGGACGTCGTCCTCGCGGCCCTTGCGGCCGATCGCGCGGCCGGACTCGCGGTAGTCGGCGCCGTCCGGATCGTACAGGTGCCGCACGGTGATGGTGGCGCCGTGCGCGGCGGCGCCCGCGACGAACGCGTCGACTGAGGCGTGGCCGTAGTCGTTGTCAGGCTCGAGCACGGCGTAGGTGGTGATGCCGAGCTTGCCGACGGTGTGGTCGAGCAGCGCGTCCACCTGCTGGCGGATGGTGAGCCAGCCCTGGAACACGTAGGGGCGGGTGGACGCGTCATCCAGGCCCTGATTGAGCGCGACCAGCGGCACGCCGTAGGCGTCCGCGCGCTCCACGACCGGCAGCAGCTCCGGCGACAGCAGCGGGCCGATCACGCCGACGACGCCCTTGGACAGGACCAAATCGTCGAGCGCGGCCAGCGCCCCATCCGGCGTGCCCGCGGTGTCGGCGAACACGAGCTGCTGCTTGGCGCCGCCCATCGACCAGCCGACGTTGAGCGCCTCTTTGACCTGCTGGCCCGCGGTGCCGTATTTGCCCGACAGCGGCAGCAGCACGCCCACGCGGGTGGCGTCGGTGTGGGCGCCGTCGAGCGCCTTGAGCAGGAGCGCGGCCCGCGCCTGAACGGCGGGCGTGCTGCTGTTGGCCTGGGCGGCGGTGAGCTTGGCGCGGGCGTCGTCGCGGTGCTCGTCGGCCAGCGCGTCGCGCGCCTCGCGGAGCGGGTCGGCGCTGACGGCGGCAGGGCTGACGGTGGACGTCGCGACTACGGGGGCGGGGGCCGCGGCGGGCGTCGTGGGCTTGGGCACGCTCGCGGCCGCCACGCGTGCGTCGATGCGGGCGAGGAGGTCGGGCCGACCGACGGCGTAGCTGTGGGCGCGCTCGACGTGCGCCGAGGCGTCGGTGGCGTTGAGGACGGCCCGTACCGCGAGGAAGCCGAACCGGTCGGCGTTCTGGCTGTCGGGGACGTCGTGCTCGGACGTGGCGATCAGCGTGTGCAGGGTGGTGGAGTCCACCCCCGCGCGCTCGGCGTCGAGCAGCGCCATGCCCAGGCGCGCGGCGGCGTCGAACGAGTCGCCCGCGGCTTGCGAGAGCAGGTCGACGTACCAGCGGCGCGCGGTGTCGGGCTCGCCGCCCAGGCGCCGGAGCTCGCCGATGGTGAGCATCAGCCAGGCGCGGTCGACGCCAGTGGCGTCCTTGACGCGCGACTCCAGGCCTTTGGCCAGATCGCCGGGCGCGGTGCTGCGGTCGGCGAGCGCGGTGACGACCGCGTCGGGCGGGCCGGTGCGCGCGGGTGCTGCGAGCGCGACGGCGCTGGCGAGGATCAGCGGCAGGATGGACCAGCGGCTGCGGATCATCGACGCTCCTGGACCGCGCGCTCGAAGGCGGCGCGGCGCGGGTGACGGTCGGGGGGCAGGCTGTCGACGAAGGCGGCGAGGCGGGCGCGCTCGGCGTCGGTGAGGGTGGCGGGGACCTCGACCTGGACCTCCAGGTGGAGATCGCCGCGGCCCGCGCCGCGGTACCGAGGCAGGCCGCGCCCGGCCAGGCGGAGCTGCTGCCCGTGCTGCGTGCCCGCGGGGATAC
Organism: Pseudomonadota bacterium; assembly: GCA_947475315.1. GTDB lineage: Bacteria > Myxococcota_A > UBA796 > UBA796 > CAIOSP01. The sequence goes on from CANJMY010000020.1 coordinate 18,050, forward strand.
GCACGGTGGTGGTGCCGTCCACGGTGGGGACGACCACGTCGGCGCCGATCGCCGCGTCGCGCAGGGTCACGGGGACCTCGACCAGCAGGTCGTCGCCGCGGCGGCGGAACAGGCGGTGGTCGGGCACGTCGACCAGCACGTACAGATCCCCGGTGGTTCCGTCGCCGACCGGGTCATTGCCCTTGCCGGTGACCTTGAGGCGCACGCCGGTCGCGACGCCGGGCGGCACCTTGACCTTGAGCGACTCTTCGCGGCCCACGACGCCATCTCCGCTGCACGTCTTGCACGGCGCCTTGATGACGAAGCCCTGGCCGTCGCAGTGGTAGCAGCGCATCCGCAGCAGGCGGGCGCCGGTGGAGCGGCCGGTGCCCTGGCAGATCGGGCAGACCTCGCGGCCTTCGGCGGAGGCGCCCAGGCCGCGGCAGTCGTCGCAGCGCACCTTGCGGGGGACGACCACGTCCTTCTGCGCGCCGGTCGCGACCTCCTCCAGCGTGACGGAGACCGTGTAGCGCAGGTCATCGCCGGGGGTGTTGCGGCGGCGGCCGAACAGGTTGTCCCACATGCGGTTCATCACGGTGCTGACGTCGTCGGGCGTGGGCTGCTGGCCGTCGGGCTGGAAGAGCGGGCCCATGCGGTCGTAACGGGCACGCTCCTCGGCGTCGGACAGCACGCGGTAGGCCTCGTTCACGTGCTTGAAGCGGACCTCGGCCACCGGGTCGCCGGTGTTGCGATCGGGGTGCCAGCGCATCGCGAGCGAGCGGTACGCCTTCTTGATCTCGTCCGCGCCCGCGTTCCGGGGCACGCCGAGCACGTTGTAGTAGTCGCGGTCGGCCAATTCCGTCCCTAGCTGGTCTGGTGCGTTGTCTTACCGGGTCAAGGCGACCGGGTCCACCGGCTGCAAGGCGTGCACCAGGGCGCGCACGACCGCGTCGGCGACGTAGAACCCGTCGTCGGTCAGCCGCATGCCCATGTCGTCGTCGACGAGCAAGCCGCCTGCCACCAGGCGGACCCGCGCGTCGGGGGCGGGCAGCAGGCCCGTATCTTCGACAAGCTGACCGACGGACACACCCTCGACGGTACGCATCCCCGAGAGCAGGCGTTCGACCGCCACGTCCCCGTGGTCGGGGTGCTCGACGGTCGCGGTGCCGACCGGATCTTGCTGCCACGCGGCCGTGTCCGACACGTTCGCCCAGCGCGTGCCGTCCGGCGCCAGCCCGTGCGCAGAGGGCCCCAAGCCCAGGTAGGGGCGCGCGTGCCAGTAGCCGGCGTTGTGGACGCTCCGGTGGCCCTCGCGCGCGAAGTTCGACACCTCGTATCGGTGCAATCCGGCGGCCTTCAAGCGTGACACCAGCGCGCCGTACATCGCGTGCCAGCGGTCGTCGTCGGCGGGGGCGAGGCGGCCGCGCTCATAGGCGCGCGCGTAGCCGGTGCCGTCCTCGATCGTCAGGCCGTAGAGGCTGACGTGCGGAGGGTCGAGCGCCAGGATCGCGTCGATGTCCGCGTGCAGCTCGTCGAGGGTCTGATCGTGCAAGCCGAACATCAGGTCGACCGACCACGTGGGCATCTGGGCTTCACGCAGCGCGGCCACCGCGGCGCGCGCGTCGACCGGCGTGCGGGCGCGACCGAGCACGCGGGCGTGGCGCGGCGACAGGGTCTGCACGCCCAGGCTGACCCGGTTTACACCTGCGGACATCACGGCGGCGACCCAGGCGGGGCTGACGTCCTCGGGGTTCGCCTCCATCGTGATCTCGCCCGCGTCACGTGCGCTCAAGGCGAGCAGCAGGCGGGTGAGCTGCGGCAGCGGCAGGCGCGAGGGCGTGCCGCCGCCCAAGTAGACGGTGATCGGCGCGCCAGGGAAGGAGGCGCGGCGGCGCGTGTGCTCGGCGATCACCGCGTCGACGAAGCCCGCGTGGTCGGCCGTGTGGTCCGGGTCGACGTGAAACGCGCAGTACGGACAGCGGATCCGGCAGAAGGGGACGTGGACGTAGGTGCCCCAGGCGGTCATCGCGGCTCGCGCGGCACCGAGCGCACCTCGATCCATCCCGCGGCGAGAAGGCGGGTGACCTCGTCGATCACCTCGGTCACGCCGGTCGCCTCCAGGCGGCGACGGTAGGCGGCGAGCGACAGGTCCAGCCCGTAGAGCGCGGTGAAGGCGAGGCGCGCGGCGCTCGACTCCACGCGCTGCTGGCGCAGCGTCTCGCGGCCGATGAGCATCGCGCGGGCCCTGGAGAGCTCGGCGTCGTCGGGCGGGTGGGTGAGCAGCGACGCCACGCAGGCCCGCAGCGCCTCGCTGGCCTCGGCGGTGCGCGTCGGGTCACAGGCCAGGCCCACCTGGAACAGGCCGCCGCCGCTGCGCTCCTCGGACGCGGCCCACAGCTCGTAGGCCAGGCCCATGCGCTCGCGCAGCTCCAGGAACAGGCGGCCGCTCTGGCCCTCGAGCACGGCCTCGGCCAGCTCCAGGCCGCGGCGATCGACCGCCGTGAGCGGCACGCCGTCGCCGAGCAGCGAGACGATCGCCTGGTGGGTGCCGGCGGCGACCTCGTGCACGCCGGGCACCAGCTTGGGCCACGCAGGCGGCGCCACGGCCTTGGGCGCCTTGGGCATGTCGGCCAGCCACTCCAGGCTGGCGAGCGCCTCGTCCGGATCTACGCCGCCGCACACCACGACGACGCCGCGGCCCTGCGAGAAGTGCGCGTCGTGCGCCTTGGACAGCGAGCGGGCATGCAGGCGTGCCAGGCTGGCCTCGGTGCCGCCGCCGGGCAGGCGCCACGGGTGGCCTGGGAAGCGCAGCGCCGCGGCGCGCTCGGCGACCACCTGACGCGGGCGATCAAAGCGAGTCCGGACGCCTTCGAGCAGCTCCTCGCGGACCAGGCCCCACTCGTCCTCGGACAGGTGCGCGTCGAGCGCGACCTCGCCCAACAGCTCGGCCAGGTCGAGCACGTTGGACGACGGCGCGGTGGCGGTGAGCGACCAGGACTCCAGGCCGTCGGTGGGGGTGAGCTCGCAGGCCAGGTCGTCGAGCGCGTCGTGCAGCGCCTCGCCATCGTAGGGGCCGGCGCCGCGGTGGACGGTGCCCGCCCAGGCGGCGCCCAGGCCGGCCTGCTGGTCGGTCAACGAGAGCGCGCCGCCGCGGGCGACGATGCGCACCGCCGCGACCGGCACGTTCACCTGCTGGATGATGACGGGGGTGCCGCCGATCGTGGTCTCGACGCGGTCGCGCCGCGCGCTGTGGCGGACCTTGGTAGCGCCCCACGCGGCGCGCACGCGCTCGTCGGTGAGGTCGGCGTCGAGCACGCCCAGCACGGCGCGCTCGGGGTCGAGCCAGGTCCGGGCCGCGCGGGACACGTCGTCGGGCTGCACGGCGGCGAGCGCCTGGCGCCAGCGATCGAGCGTGGTCGCGTCGCCGTGGATCGACTCCTGCAGCAGCAGCAGCTCCCCGATGCCGTCGACGGTCTGCTCGGCGAACTGGAGGTCCGCGAGCATGGTCTCGCGGGCGCGCACCACGAGGCGACCGCGGCAGGAGGCGCGGAACTCGTCGAGGAGCGCGCGCACGCGGCGGAGCGCGTCCTCGGTGTGGCCCGGGAGCGGCCGAAGGCCCAGGTTGAAGCTGGACCCAAACAGGCCGGTCCAGGCGTCGGCCCAGCCGTCGAAGCCCGCCTTGGGCTCCTCGTCCAGGCGCTCGGTGATGCGGTCGCCGCAGGTGGAGCCCAGGATGGAGGCGAGCACGGCGAGGGGCGCGTGGTCGGCGTGATCCGGCGGCGGCAGCGGCCAGGCGATCTCGACGATGCGATCGTCGAACGTGCCCTTGGGGCGGACCAGATCCAAACGATCGAGCGCGGACGAGCGGGGCGGCGTGCGTCGGGCGCCGACCGGGAGCCAGCCCTCGATGGCCAGCGTGACCGCGTGCGCGACCTCTTCGGGCTCCGCGTCGGCGACGACGATGAAGGTGGCGCGGTCCGACCCGAACTCGCGGTCGTGAAAGCGGCGGACGTCGCCGTGGGTGAAGGCGCCGACGCCGTCGTGCGTGCCGATCACCACGCGACCGTAGGGGTGCGCGCCCCACAGGCCGGCCTGCACGGCGTCGGACAGCGACTCGTCGGGCTCGTCGTCGTAGGAGGCGATCTCCTCCTGCACCACCAGCCGCTCCCGCACGACCTCATCCGGGTCGACGATCGGGCGGCGGATCATGTCGACGATCACGTCGAGGGTTTCGCGCCAGGCGTTCCCCGCGACGGTGGCGTGCACGACCAGCTCGTCGTGGCTGGTCCAGGCGTTCAGATCGCCGCCCAGGCACTCGATCGCGCGGGCGGACTCGCCCAGGCCGCGCGTGGTGGTGCCCTTGAACAGCATGTGCTCAAGGAAGTGCGCGAGCCCGTGCTCCGGGTCGTGCTCGTCGGCCGCGCCCGCGGACAGGCGGACGAAGACGGCGGCGGCCTCACCGGGGATGCGTGCGCTGACGAGGTGCGGCCCGGTCTCGCCGAGGCGGACCCGCACCGGGTGGATCCGCGTCATTGCCCGCGCTGAAGCTTGGTGGGGCACGCCGAGCCGGCGTCGATGTGGTAGTAGCCCACCTCGTCGAGCCAGTATTCGCCTTCAAAGGGCCAAACTTCCTTGCCCTTCTTGTGAAGGGCGCGGAGCCGGCCGCTCGGGTCTTCCAGGATCTGCGTGGTGCCCGTGCCGATGGCCTGCGTGTACAGGTCGGACTGGTAGGTCAGCAGGTCGACGCGGGTGAGCTCGATGTCCGCGAGCATCTCGGTGAGCTGCTCGCGGGCGTCGGTCGCCATGTCGAGGACACGCTGGCCTTCGGCCTTGGCGCGGGCGTCGCGGCGCTCCTGGAGCAGGCCCTTGGCGCGGTCGGCCCAGGCGCCGCCAGACAGGCGGGCGAGCTCGCCGTCGGCGCGATCGAGCGCCTTGAGCGTGTCGGCCAGGTGGTCGTCGTACAGGTAGCGCGCCATGAGCGGGCCGGGCAGCTTGGTGGCTTGGCCCTTGGCGGCGGCGCGGGCGTCGGCCAGCGCGGAGGCGGGGTCGAGCGTGCCGACCGTGGCGCGCAGCGCGTCGCGGACCGGCATGTAGTGCGCCTGGAACGAGTCGATCGACTTCTTGGCTTCCGGGAAGTAGCACAGCAGGAAGAAGGCCTGCGCGCGCAGCAGGTCCGCCTCGGGGAAGTAGTCGTTCGCGAAGAACGGCGACCCGTGCGTCATGAGCAGCGCGATGGTGCCGTCCATGTCGTCGATGCGGAAGTGGGCCCACGCGCGCTCGAAGAAGGCCTCGGGCCAGGACGGATCGTCGCGGCTGACCTGGTCGTAGTAGGCCATGGCCTGCGCGAAGTTGCCCGCGGCGAAGAAGGTGCGCGCGATGTTGAGCGCGAGCGTGTTCACGTAGTGCGGGTCGCGCTTGCTTCGGCGGGCGTCTTCGTACGACGTCAGCAGCGGGATCAGCGCGTCCTCGTACTTGCCGTTCTGGGCGAGCGCGACGCCGCGCAGCACGGCCGCGTCCAGGTGCTTGGGACTGTCGGCGGAGACCAGCGGGAGCAGCGAGGTGGTCTGCACCCAGCTGCCGCGGGCGAACTCACCCTTGGCGGCAGCGAGCGCGACGCGGCTGCGCGTGGCGTCGTCCATGGGCACGCCGAAGTCCGCGCCGACCACCGGACCCAGCCACGCGTCTTCGGTCAGCGACTCCGCCAGATCCAGGGCGAAGCTGTAGAACTCGGCGGCGGCCTTGGGGTCGAGCCGGGCGGACTCGCGGTAGGCGGTGAGCGCCGCGTAGTCAAAGCCGCCGAGCTGCAGCGCGCGGCCCAGGCGAGCCCAGGCGCCGGCGTGGAGCGCAGGGCGGCTGCCCGCGATCAGGGCGTCCGCGGCCTCGGCCGCGCCCTTCCAGTCGTTGGAGGCCAGGCGCGCGTCGATGTCGGTCCAGGCGGTGGCGTCCACGCGCGCGGGTGCGGCGGGCGCAGGCGGCGGCGTGGCGGCGGGCTTGGCGGCCCAGCCAGGCGACGCCAGCAGGAGCGCCGCGAGCGCCAGGGCGTGCGCGGGGCGCGCGCGGCCAGTGGCGAGCGGGTTCATCGGCTGCTCCGCGGCGCGAACCAGGTCACGCCGAGCGTGACGCCCGCGTTCTGCTTGAAGTTCCAGTTGGACGTGAGCTTGCGGTACTCGACCATCAGGTCGTCGCGCAGCTCCAGGCGGACCGTGAGGTTCTCCTTGACCCAGAAGCGGGTGCCGACCGCCAGCGACACCGTCGGCGCCGCCGTGATGCCGCCGCCGGGGATGATCGAGCGCTCGACCGTCGCGCCGCCGCGCAGCGCGCCGTACACGTCGAAGTGCACGACCTTGGCGCCGCCAAAGTTCATCTTCGCGTAGACGGGCGCCCACTCGACGCCGAACAGCGCGCTGCCCAGGTAGCCGTAGGCGTAGGGCGCGACGCCGTAGGCCGGGCCCTCGAGCTGCGCGTACTTGAGCGACTTGAAGCCGTAGCCGCCGCCCAGCAGCGCGCTGAAGCCAAGGTGGTTGCTGAAGTGCTTGTCGATCGACAGCTGGAAGTTGGGCGCGGTGACCAGCGGATCGAACGCCATCCAGCCGACGTGGCCGCCGATCTCCAGGCGACCGGCCTTGGGGTACAGCACGTTCTGCACGACGGAGATGTCGCGGTTCTTGAGCACGCCGACGTCCACCGTCTCCTGCGCGAACGCGAGGGAGGACGTGAACAGCATGGCCGCGGCGGCGAGCGCGGGGGCAAACGTGGCAACAGAGCGCATGGCCGATCCTCGTGAGGTCAGAAGGGGAGCGTGCGCGGGACGCCGGAGGCCGGCAGGTACCACACGCGAACGTCGGCGTTGAATTCGGGGACGGCGTCGCCCTTGAGGACGACCGTGTTGCTGGCGGCGTCGTAGACCCAGCCGTCGTCGCACACGTTCGACGCGAGGCTCTCGTCGTACTCGCAGTGCGCTTCCGCCACCATCTTGCCGTTCACCTGCACGACGATGGAGCCATCGACCGGCGTGGTGCGCAGCGGGAAGGTGTCGGCCAGGCCGCGGAGCAGGTTGCCGATCTTGGTGAGCGCGTCGCCGAAGTCGGTGGTCTTGCAGTTCTGGCCGTCCGGCTCGGCGATGTCGATGTAGACGCCGTTCGAGTCGTTCACCATCTTGCGGTAGCGGTTCACGCCCCACTCAGCGGCGCCTGCGGTGTTGCAGATCTCGGAGTTCGCCCCGATGACCGCCCAGCTCATGCGGTGCCCGAACTCGCTGAACAGCGCCGGGTACGGGAAGGTGTCGCCGCTGCGGCCGCCGATGCGGCGCGACTGGTCGCCTTCGTCGGTGATGATCACCGGGATGACCACGCTGCCTTCGCGCAGGAAGCCCGAGTTGTCCGCCGGATCGCCCTCGGAGAAGTAGTCCTGGGGCTCGACCGTGCCCGCGTCCGTGTCGCCGGTGTCGCCGGGCGGGCGGGCCTCGTAGCTGCCGGACTCCGCGTTGAAGTACCAGGGCTGGAAGCAGGCGTCGGGCGGGTTGTCGACCGAGCGGCACATCGCCATGTACACGGCCTCGATGCCCTCTTCGGCCGAGCCCTGGATGGTGTCCGCGCAGTTCTGGGGGCCGGGCGAGCCGGTGGTGCAGGTGACGTCGACCGTGGGCGTGCTGGTCACGCAGGCGGCGTTGCACAGCAGGTTGTTGTCGAACTTCTGCCGCACGTTGTTGTCGGTCTTGCCCAACACCTTGGGCTTGCCCTGCAGGCGGCCCGCGTCGTCGTACCCGTCGGTGGTGGTGATGCCGAGCTGGTAGTTGACGTTGCCCGTGCGGTCGTTGACGTAGCGGATGTACCGCTCGGCGTCGTCCGTCAGGGTGGGGGTGCTGGTGGGCGGCTGCTCAGCGGTGAACGTCTCGATGAAGCTGTCGAAGTTCACCGCGAGGGCGTCCGCCTCGTCCACCATCGACGGGGAGTTGTCGATGACGAAGAGGATGTCCGCCTTGTTGGAGAAACCTTCCTGCAGGTACCCGGTCAACCGGAAGTAGCTGTAGGGGTTGCAGCCAGCCAGCAGCGTCAACGCGAGGCACGCGACGGGTCGCAGGGTCATGCAGTTCCTTTCCCGGTTGCGGGCTCTACCGTGCTCTTGCGCCGCCCGCACCCGGCTGGACAAGCGCCTGACCTGCGCGCGTGTCGAGTCGGACGCGCGCGCCAGAGATCAGGCGGCGAGCGACTTGAGGGCGTGGAAGGCCAGGATGACAGGCCGTGGCGGCATGGTGCCGCGGGCGATGTGTTCGCGGAGCGTGTCCCGCCAGATCACGTCGAGGTGGTCCTGCAGGTCGGAGGGGGACTGCGCGACCATCTCGCCCAGGCGACGGACCGCGGCGGGCGGGTTCTTGCCGTAGGACTCCTCGATGCGGCTCCAGGCGCGGCGGAGCTGCGTCTGGTGGCGGGCCTGTGGTGCTGCGCGGATAGGCGGCGCGGGCTCGTCGTCGACCCCCTCGACGTCGACCGAGACCAGCGTGGGCGCCACTGGCCTGCTGGGCGGCGGCGGGGGCTGCGCGGCGACCACCACCGGGACCGGCGCGGGCTCGATCGCGGGCGGCGCGGGGGCGCGCGCCACGGCAGGCTCGCGGGTGTAGACGGGCGGGGGCGGCGCGGGCTCGGCCATGCGTGCGCGCGCAGGCTCGGGCGCCGGGGCGGCCTCGACGGGCGCTGGGGCGACCACGGGCGCGGGCTTCGCGGGGATGGCGTCCACGCGATCGGTGTCTTCGGCGCTGATGGGGAGCGCGTTGATCGGCGTGACGCCGCGGCGGGCCAGAAAGTCGGCGACGCCGCCGTGGTCGGACTCGTATTCGGAGAGCGAGAGGCAGCCGCGAACCTTGGTAGGCTGTCGTTCGTTCATGCAATCCATGAGCTTGACGCGGCCCTGGGCGTTCGGGTCGATCAGGATCTCCGGCGCGACCAGGATGTCGGCCGAGACCCGCGCCCCGGCGCGGATCACGATGCGCTTGGTGGCGACGATGACGCGCGTGTTCACCTCGACCGCGCCGAGCTCGACCGTGTCGCCGCGGAGCTCGTCCGCGTCGGTGTCCGACTCGACCTTCACGCTGCCCTTGGCGACGATCACGCCGGTGGAGCGCGGCGCACGAAGCGTCACGTCACCGCCGCTCTCCAAGCGCACGAGCCGGCGGCCGAGCGTAGTCTCCAGGACGACGTCGCCTGTGTGCTGGACGACGAGCGTGCCCGGACCGAGGATGAGTTCGGCTCCTACGGCGAGCACGAGCGGCGTGGACGACATGGCGGCTCCGAGGTCGATCGCGTGGCGCGGGCGCCACGGCGTGAGGGGACAGTCTCGCACGTACCCTGCTCGAAGTCGACGCGCCGCGCTCGTTCAGGACGGCTGCGGCCAGCGCGCGCCGCAGGACGCGCCGCCGATCTGGGGCGCGGCCGACGACGCCACCCATGACGCGTAGCGAAGGGCCTTGGCGAACCCGTCGGAGTCGAGCGTGCCGCCGGGTAGGGTCACGGAGAACGCGACGGTACCGTCGTCGAAGAGCTGCCACGCGCCGAACAGCACGTCGCGGTTTCGACGGAGCAGGTCGTGCAGGACATCCAGCGTGGGCTCGATCCCGCACAGCGCGACGGCGACGATCCGGCACCAGGTGTCCTCGTCCTGCTCAAAGCAGGTGACGAGCACGGCCCCGCCGCCGCCGTCCAGGGCGGTGACGCCGCGCGCACGGAACGCGCCCTCCAGGCCAAGCTGGCCCAGGAAGGACTCGACGCGGGCTTCCAGGTTGTCGATCAGGAGCATGCCCAAAGGTTGGCGCCGACCGGGCATGTGTCAAGGGGCCCCGCGGTCGTTATCGAGCGCGCGCACGGCGCGGTCGACGCGGCGTCGCGGAGGTTCGGGTTGGAAGAGCGTGGGATTGCGTTGGGCGGGTTCATGGGCACGGGCAAGTCGACAGTCGGACGTCTGCTGGCCAAACGCTTGAACCTGGACTTCATCGACCTGGACGACGTCCTCGCGGCGCACTTCGGTCCTATCGCGGACCAGTTCGCCAAGGACGGCGAGGAGGTCTTCCGCGCGCGGGAGGCGGGCCTGATCGAGGCGCTGGGCGACGTGAAGCGGGTGGCGGTGATCGCCACGGGCGGCGGCGCCTGGGTTGACCCCGAGAACCGTGAGGCGCTCCGTCAGATCGCCGATCTCGTCGTGCTGACCGCGCCGCTCCCGGTGATCCGCGCCCGGATCGGCGCCGATCCCTCGCGCCCGCTGTGGGACACCAAGGTGGAGGCGCGATGGCAGTCGCGTCAGCACGCCTACGCCGACGCGGACCTGACGATCGACACCAGCGAGAACACCCCCGAGCAGGTGGTGGAGGCGATCATCCAATGGCGGCTGGCGAACGAAGAGTAGGGGTCAAGCTGGGCGCGCGCTCCTACGACGTGGTGATCGCCCCGTCGTTCGCCGGGCTGCGCGCGGCGCTGGCGTTGGTGTCGTCCTCGACCAAGGTGGCGGTGGTGACCGACGACGCGGTGGAGCCGCTCTGGCTCGACGCGTTGCGCGCGGAGCTGTCGGGGGTGACGCTCATCGTCATCGCGTTCCCGCACGGCGAGGCGAACAAGCACCAGGCGACGTGGTGGGGGATCGTCGATCGCCTGCTGACCGAAGGCGTGGATCGCAGCACGCCCGTGCTGGCGCTGGGCGGCGGCGTGGCGGGCGACATGGCGGGCTTCGCCGCGGCGAGCCTGCTCCGTGGCCTCCCGTTTGTGCAGGTGCCCACGACGCTGCTGGCCATGGTCGACAGCTCGGTCGGCGGAAAGACCGGCTTCAACCACCCGCGTGGCAAGAACCTGATCGGGGCCTTCCACCAGCCCTCGCTGGTGTGGGCGGCCATGGACACGCTGGCGACGCTGCCGCTGCGTGAGGTGCGCGCCGGGCTGGCCGAGGTGGTGAAGACCGCGGTGATCGGCGACGCTGACCTGCTGGTGCAGATGGAGGGCGACGTCGCGCGCCTGGCCGCGGGCCACGTGGACGCGCTGGCCGCGGTGGTCGAGCGCTGCGTGCAGCTCAAGGCCAGCGTCGTCGGCGAGGACGAGCGCGAAGAGGGCCGCCGCGCCGTGCTGAACCTGGGTCACACGGTCGGGCACGCGGTCGAGGCGGTGGGCGGCTACGGCGTGCTGCTTCACGGCGAGGCCGTCGGGATCGGCCTGGTCGCCGAGGCTGAGTGGGCGGTGCGCGAGGGGATCTGCGTCGAGCCCGAGCTGCCCGGCCGCCTGCGCCGTCTGCTCGCGGGCCTGGGCCTGCCGACCGACGTCCCCGCGACCGATCGGGACGCGCTGGTGGCCGCCATGGGGGTGGACAAGAAGAGGCGCGGTGCTAAGATCACGGTGCCGGTGCCGGTTCGATCGGGGGAGGTGACGCTCGTCGCCCTTCCGGTAGAGCGCGCCGCGGAGCTGCTGCCCCTGTGAAGACCCGCCTCATCCTGCCGCTCGCCCTGCTCGCCGCCGCCTGTTCGACGGACGACGCGGCGGTGTCCGTGCTGGTTCCGCAAGAGGTCGAGTTCCCGTGGGACGCCGCGTATGACGCGGTGAACGACGGCCGCGTGGCGCTCCTCCCGCTCGACGTCATGGTGTACGACAGCCTCACGGGTGAGGCGCTGGTCGGCGCGGACGTCACCGTCACGTCTGAGGCTGCGTCGTTCGTCCCGGCGGACGCGGTGGTCGCGGCGGACCCGGGCTGCGTGGACTGCGCGTGGGACGCGTTCCGAAACGAGTACGTCGAGCTGGACGTCGACGCGACAGACCCTTGGCTCGCCACCACGGATGAAGACGGCCTCGTGCGTGTGTTCGCCCTGGTCGACTCGCTGTCCGACCTGACGGACGGCGCGGTGTCGGTGTCGGTGACGGCCTCGGCGGCGCACGGCGTCCATGTCGAGGCCACCCCGGTCCCCGGGCAGACTGTGCGGCTCGTGCCCCGTTGATGCGTCCGTGACGTCGGACGACGCCCCGCTGGACGCCTCCCTGCTGGCGCTGCTTCGCCGGTTGGACGCAAACCCTGCCGACGACGCGCTCTGCGCGGTGGTGGAGGGTCTGGCGCTGGCGGACCGCTGGAAGGAGGCCGTCGAGCGTGCGCGCGTCGGCATTCACGCGGGCGCCCCGCGCGAGCTGGTGATGGTGGCGCTGGCCAACGGCGCCGTGCTGGCCGGCCGCGGCGACCGCGCGATGAAGGCGCTGGATCAGATCGGCGCGGCGGGCCGCCGAGAGAGCGCGCGCCTGCGCGTTCGCGTGCTGGCCGCCGAGGGCAAGACCACGGAGGCCGCCACCCTGGCCGAGCGCCGCTGCGTCGAGGACCCGGGCGACGCGGAGATGCGCGCGCTGCTTCGCGAGCTGCGCGGCAAGCGGCTGACGGCCGGTCTGGACCCGCTCGACACGCTGGACCGCGCCGAGCGGCTGGCGGCCAAGGGTGAGCTGGGTCGCGCGGTGCGCGTCGCCCGTCGGGTCGCGTTCGGCAACCCGGCGGACCGACTGGTACGCAGCGTGCTCTCCGAGCTGGAGATGCTGCTGCAGGAGGAGCCCGAGGGCTCCAACGACATCGTCACGCGCATGCCGGGGTTCGCCGCACCATGAAGATCCTCGTCCTCAACGGTCCCAACCTCAACCTGCTCGGCACCCGCGAGCCGGAGCGCTACGGCGCCACCACGCTGGAAGACGTGACCACCCGCCTGGACGAGGTGGCCGAAGAGCTGGGCGTCGTGCTGTGGCACGTGCAGTCCAACCACGAGGGCGAGCTGATCGACCAGGTCCACGAGGCGGGTCGGCAGGGCTTCAAGGGCGCGGTGGTCAACGCAGGCGCCTACACCCACACGTCGATTGCGCTGCGCGACGCGTTCCTCGGCACGGCCCTCCCGTTCGTCGAGGTGCACGTGAGCAACGTCTACGCGCGCGAGCCGTTCCGTCACAAGAGCCTGCTCGCCGACGTCGCCGTGGGCGCGGTGATCGGGCTGGGTGCGCAGGGCTACGAGCTGGGTCTGCGCGGCCTGGTCGCCAAGCTGCGGGCCTGACGCGCCGCGAGTGACCCGCGGGTCACAACCAAGAGTCGTGAAGACCACGCGCGGCACGGCGTCTGCGGCGGGCCTCGCAGCGCACACTTGGTTACGCGCGAGGCGCCGGGAGTTGTCATGGATCTGGATCGGCTCAAGAGCCTGATCGACATGCTCAAGGAGCTCGACGTCGCCGAGTTCCGCTACAAGGACGCCGACATGTCGGTGGCCGTGCGCCTGGGCGGGCACGCGGCGCTTCCTCCGCCTGTGGTGCACATGCCCGTGCCGCACGTGTCTGCGGCGATCTCGCCCGCGGCCAACGCGGATGACGGCTCCGTGTTGGAGGCGCCCATGGTCGGCACCTTCTACGCGTCGTCCAAGCCCGGCACGCCGCCGTTCGTCGAGATCGGCTCGAGGGTCAGCGTCGGCCAGACGCTGTGCATCATCGAGGCGATGAAGCTGATGAACGAGATCGAGGCCGAGGCTTCCGGTACGATCGTCGCGCGGCTCGTCGAGGACGGCCAGCCCGTCGAGTACGGACAGCCGATCTTCCGCATTCGTCCGGGATAGGCCGTGTTCAAGAAGATCCTCGTCGCAAACCGGGGCGAGATCGCGCTCCGGGTGATCCGCTCTTGCCGTGAGCTGGGGATCCAGACGGTCGCCGTCTTCTCTGAGGCCGACCGCCACAGCCTGCACGTGCGCTTCGCCGACGAGGCCGTGTGCATCGGCCCGGCGCCCGCCATGAAGAGCTACCTGCACCAGCCGTCCGTGCTCGCGGCGGCTGAGGTCACGGACGCAGACGCGGTGCACCCTGGCTACGGCTTCTTGGCGGAGAACGCGGAGTTTGCGGCGGCGGTCCGCGCGAGCGGCCGCGCGTTCATCGGGCCGAGCGTCGACCACCTGCGCATGTTCGGCGACAAGCTGCTCGCCAAGCGCGCCGCCAAGGAGGCCGGCCTGCCCATGCTGTCGGGCTCCGACGGCGAGGCCGCGACCCTGGCCGAGGCGCGCGCTGCGGCGGACGTCGTCGGCTTCCCGGTCATCCTCAAGGCGGCGGGTGGCGGCGGCGGCAAGGGCATGCGCATCGTCGAGGACGGCGCCACGCTCGACAAGGTCTTCGAGCTCTGCAAGGCTGAGGCGAAGGCCGCGTTCGGCACCGGCCGTGTGTTCGTCGAGCGCTACCTGCGCACGCCGCGCCACGTCGAGGTCCAGGTGGCCGGAGACGGGCAGGGCGGGGCGATCTACCTGGGCACGCGTGACTGCTCGCTGCAGCGTCGCCACCAGAAGATCGTCGAGGAGGCCCCCGCGCCGGGCCTTTCAGACAAGCTCGCGCTGGAGATCCAGGAGTCGGCGGCGCGGCTGGTGCGCAACGTCGGCTACCAGACGGTCGCCACGGTCGAGTACCTGGTGGAGGACGACCGCTTCTTCTTCCTCGAGGTCAACCCCCGAATCCAGGTCGAGCACCCGGTGACGGAGGAGACGAGCGGCGTCGACCTGGTCGCGCTGCAGATCAAGCTCGCGGCGGGGGAGAAGCTCGACATCCCGCAGGAGAGCATCAAGCCGGTCGGTCACGCGATCGAGATCCGCGTGAACGCCGAGGACCCCTGGACCTTCATGCCGTCGCCCGGCCGCATCACCGGCTACCACGAGCCTGGCGGCCCCGGCGTGCGCGTCGACAGCGTCGCCCACGAGGGCGCGTCGATCCCGCCCTACTACGACAGCATGGTCGCCAAGCTCATCGTGCGCGGACGCGACCGCGAGCACGCGATCCGCAAGCTGGTGTGGGCCATGGACGAGTTCATCGTCGAGGGCATCAAGACCACCATCCCCGTGCAGCGTGAGCTGGTGACGTCGGAAGAGTTCCGCGACGTCCGGCACTACACGCGCTGGGTCGACGAGTGGCTCGCCGCGCGCTCCCCGAAGGAGTAGCGCGCGGACTTGAGCCACGGGTGCCGTGGGGAGTTGGAGCGGGCGACGGGAATCGAACCCGCGACACCGAGCTTGGGAAGCTCGTGCTCTACCAGCTGAGCTACGCCCGCTT
The DNA here is from genome assembly GCA_947475315.1 of Pseudomonadota bacterium. Taxonomy (GTDB): domain Bacteria; phylum Myxococcota_A; class UBA796; order UBA796; genus CAIOSP01. The sequence continues at coordinate 33,085 of CANJMY010000020.1, forward strand.
GACCGGGCCCCGGTAACCGATCGGGGCGCGCGGGCAAGGCGGTTGGCGTGGGGTTGTGCTGCGTCGGACACGTCATGCACGGCGTCCGTAGCAGACTGACCTCAGTTCACCCTTCAACCGCGCTGGGGTTTCCGCGATTGGAGCACTGTCGCGTTCGGATGTGTGCGGGGAATCCCTCACCGGACGCAGAGGACCTCTCCAAGCCGCTTCATCTTTTGCCCCGGAGCCCACCATGCGCCTCAACCCCTCCCTCCCGATCCTCGTGGCCGTCTTCGCGACGGCGTGCGGAACCCAGGCCGCCTCGGACAGCGGCTGCACCGTCGTGCAGGACCCTGAGTGGGGCACCACCAAGATCGTGTGCGACGACGGCACGTCGGCGGTGATTGAGAACGGCGCGGACGGCACCAGCGGCAACGACGGCGCGCAGGGCCAGCAGGGCGCTGAGGGCGACGGCTGCACGGGCACGTCGCTCCCGGACGGCGGCTTCCACATCGACTGCGAGAACGGCGCCAGCTTCGACATCCCCGCGACCGGCAGCTGCCCGATGTACATGTTCCCCGACCAGGGCTTCCGCAACGCGCTCTATGTCGACAGCCCCGACGACCTGGAGCCGCTGCGCGGCTGTCAGGCGCTGGTCGGCGACCTCTACCTGATGAACTACGACGACCTGACGGCGCTGGACTCGGCGGTCGTGATCACCGGCAACGTCTATCTGTGGCCCGACGCGAGCGGCGCGACGACGCCGGTGCGCTTCGCCCCCAAGCTGCACATGATCCAGGGTGAAGTCCAGATCGCGAACACCGGCCGTACGGCGATCGAGATGACCGGCCTTGCGTCGGTCGGCGGCGACCTGCACGCCGAGGGCGCGAGCGGCCTGACGGTCGCCAACTTCCCAGCCCTGGCGCGCGTGGGCGGAGACTTCGCCTGGCGCGGCGCCTCGGAGCTCCGCGTGGTCCATGCCCCGCTGCTCACCTCGGTCGGCGGCGTGGCGTTCGAGCACACGCCGATGCTGGCCTGGGTCGACATCGGCGAGATCACCACCGCGCACTCGGTGACCATCGAGGGCGCCGACGCGCTCGTGACGGTCAACCCGCTGTTCTCCGCGCTGGAGACGGTCGACTCGGTGTCGCTGATCGACAACGCGCGGCTCGCTGCGTGGAGCACGCCGGCGCTGCGCTCGGTGGGGAACGTGACCCTGGAGCACAACCCGGCGCTCGCCCGCTGGAGCTACCGCTCAGACATGGAGATCACCGGCACGCTGACCGTGCACGGCAACACCTCCTACGCGATCTGCACGGCGCCGACGGACCTGGCCGCCCAGCTGGTCGCGTCGGACAACGGCGTGTCGGACGGCACCTCCTGCGACAACTGCCCGAACGTGGCGAACCCCGACCAGGCGGACCACGACTTCGACGGCGCGGGCGATGCCTGCGACGAGGATGACGACGGCGACTCGGTCCTGGACGCCGACGACGGCGCGCCGACCAACCCCTGGATCTGCGCCGACGCGGACGGCGACGGCTGCGACGACTGCCGCGTGCTGGGCGCCCCCAACGTCAACCAGGACGGCGAGGATCAGGACGCGGACGGCGTCTGCGACTCCCGCGCGCTGCTGCCCTTCGGCGGCGAGGACTGCTACAACGTGCCCGGCACCGAGCTGCTGCGCTGCAACGCGGACCGCGTCTGGGCCGAGGCCTCGGATGACTGCGTCGCCCACGGCGGCCAGCTGTGGGAGCCGACCTCGCCGCAGGGCTGGCTGGTGGCGGACGCCAACTACGACCTGCAGGACGTGTGGATTGGCATCCAGGACCTGGACCACGAAGGCACCTTCGAGTTCCTGTCCAGCGGCGACGCGGCCCTCGCGTTGCTCTGGTCCCCGGGCGAGCCCAACAACCAGGGCAACGAGGACTGCGTCCAGTTCGCCGGCTTCAACGGCCAGCACGCGCTGCTCAACGACCTGAACTGCGCCGCCGCTCGCCCTTACGTCTGCGAGCCGCTCCCCTGGTAAGCCACGCGCTCTAGCCCCGTGAGGGGCGAGCGCGCCGGGCGCACCGCACACGCGGGCGCCCGGCGCTTCTTTGTTTAGGCGCGACGGGCCTTGCGGCGCAGCATCACGGTGGCGCCGATCAGCATGGCCAGCACCGAGCCCTGCGGCGCGGCGCGGGTGTCGCAGCCGCAGCCCTTCTTCTCCTGATCGGCGCCGCTGCAGTCCTGGTCGATGCCGTCGCCGGCGAGTTCCACGCCGTCGGGCGAGGAGGTGGCGTTGGCGTCGTCGCAGTCGCCGGTGGGGGCGTCCACGGTGGCTTCGCCCGCGTCGGCACAGTCCACGTCGTCGGACGTGACGGTCTCGTCCGTGCGGAAGCCGTCGCCGTCGCCGTCGACGTAGCACTTGACGGTCGCGTCGCAGTTCGCGTCGACCTCGGCGCCGATGTCCTCAGGTGCCGGGTCGCCGTCGCAGCTTCCGAGCGTACACATGTCATCGACGGTGCAGTCGGTGCCGTCATCACAGGAGCCGCCCTCGTTAGAGGCGACCTTGACGCAGACGCCGCTCAGGACGTCGAACGCCGACTCGGTGCAGGCGTCTGCGAGGCCGGCGCAGTCGACGCCGAAGTTCACCACGTCGTCCCACTCTTCGACCGTCAAACACGCGGTCGTCGGGACGGGGAGGTCGACCAGCGACTGCGCCGCCGCGCGCGCGTCGGCCCAGGTGGGCGCGCCGGAGACGAAGCTCAAGAGGATGGCGGTCTGACCGGCGGGCAGGTCAAAGGTGTACGTCCACACCGGCGTGTCGTCGCCGTCGGCGAGGTTGGCCGTGTCGGCCTTCACCGCGCCGAGGTTGTTCTGCCAGACGTGCGCGAGGCGAGGGTCGGTGCTGACGTCTCCGGGCACCGCCGAGGCGCCGAGCGCTTCCATCGTCACGGCCCACGCGTCGGCGGTGCTGACGGTTCGATCTCCCGAGGACGTGGCCATGATCGCGGTCATGTCGTCGCTGCCGAGCTCGCTGGGGATCCGGACGACGACGGTCTCGGTGCCCGAGCCCACGTTCCGCACGACGTTCATCCACCGCGCGAACCCTGCGTCGGCGGGCACGAACACCTTTCGGCTGACCTCAAGGCTGCCGACGGTCTGGGTGGCGAACACGAGCTGGCGGTCACCGCACTCCAGCGAAGACACGCCGTTCCCGTTGTAAGAGGTGCTGTTGACGACGAGCGAATTGTAGCCGTCGAACGCATCGTGGAGCCGGCTTGGCTCAAGCGCTCCGTTCAAGGTCGTGGCGGACACGGACGCGGTGTAGGTCGCGTCTGAGGCCGCCCCGGATGCGGAGGTTGTGGTCGAGAACGTGAGGTTGTCGTTGAAGAAGAACGCCAGGTGGTTGCCGTCGACCAGCGAGACGGAGCCCGTCGACGCGAAGGCGGCGGGGGGCGCGAGCACCAGCAGGGGGAACAGGACGGACTTCAAGGAGACCTCGCCCATGCGAGCTATGCCGCTCTCGGCAGCTTGGCTGAACTTCGGCGCACGGTTTCCGCTTGGAGGTGCCGTCCGCGGTGCCGTACCGCGCGCCCACTCCGTGCAGCGGCGAGGGATTGCGTACGCGGTGCGCTGGCGCTAGGTCGTCCGACCGCCAGGGTGGGGCATGCTGCGCTTCGTGTGGGCATTCTTCCTCGCGGGATGTGCAGGCGGGCTGAACGCGCCCACCCCTGTCCGTCCGCCATCGGTCCTGCTGGTGACGCTCGACACCACCCGCGCCGATCACCTCGGCGCCTACGGGTTCGCCCAGGCGCGCACGCCCAACCTCGACCAGCTTGCCTCCGAGGGCGCGCGGTTCGCCGAGCACGTCACGGTCGCGCCGCTCACGCTGCCTGCGCACGCCTCGCTCATGTCGGGCCTTCTTCCGCCCGCGCACGGCGTGCGGGACAACGGCGACTACGTCGTCCCGCTGGGCGTGGAGACGCTGGCCGAGCGGCTGAAGGCGGCAGGGTACGAGACGCACGCGTTCATGTCGGCGGCGGTGCTCGACTCTCGCTACGGCCTCGACCAGGGCTTTGACAGCTACGACGACGAGCTGTGGTCGGAGGACGCGCCCAAGCTGTTCATGATCCGCGATCGGCCCGCGTCGCGTACGGCCGACCGGGCGCTGGCGTGGCTCAAATCCTGGAAGGAGAGCGGCGCCGAGAAGCCGTTCTTTGCTTGGGTTCACCTGTTTGATCCGCACGAACCGCACGAGGCCGCGGCGCCGGATCGGATGCTCTCCGCGTCTCCGTACGACGCTGAGATCACCGGCGTCGATCGCGCGGTCGGGCGCCTGCTGCAGGGCTTGCAGGAGGCGGGCGTCGGCCCCGACACGCTGGTGATCGTGACCGCCGATCACGGCGAGAGCTTGGGCGAGCACGGCGAGAAGACGCACGGCGTGTTCGTCTACCAGGCGACCATGCACGTCCCGCTGCTGGTGCGCTTCCTGGGCGTGGCGGCGGGGACGGTCGTGTCGACGCCGACCAGCGCGGTCGACGTGGTGCCGACGGTGCTGGATCTCCTCGGGCTCCCGCCTGCGGACACCCAGGGCGTGGACTTGGCGCCGCTGCTCCACGGCCAGCCCACCGCGGAGCGGACACAGTACTCCGAGTCGCTGCTGAGCCAGCTCTCGTTTGGGATGGCGGCGCTGAGCGCGGTGCGTGTGGGCGATCAGAAGTGGGTGCGCGCGCCGCGCCCAGAGCGCTTTGATCTGGCGGTGGATCCCACCGAGCAGGTCAACCTGGCTGGGAAGGACCCCGCCCTGGACGCCAAGCTGGATGGCGCGCTGCAGGCGATCCTCGACGACAGCGGACGTCGCGCACTGCCGACCGTCGCAGCGACGGTCGACGATCAGACCAGCGAGATGCTCATGGCGCTTGGGTACCTGCCCGCGCAGCGCACGGCGTCCTCGCTGTCCACGATGGACCCCAAGGACGGGCTCGACCTCTACGACGCGCAAGAGTCGGCGCGTCACCTGGCGCAGCAGGGGAAGTGGAAGGAGTCGGGCGACGCGATCCGCGCGCTGCTGGCGCGGGCGCCGGACAACGTCACCGGGCGCAACATCCTGGCGATGTCTCTGTGGCGTCAGGGCCTGCTGGACACCGCCCGCACCGAGTACGAGCGCTCGCTCGCCACGCTGCCAGACCAGGAGCGCGTCTACAGCGCGCTGGGGCAGATCGCGGCCAGCCAGGGCAAGCGCGACGACGCGCGCGCGGCGTACGATCGCGCGCTCAAGCTGTCGCCGGCGTTGGTCGAGGTCATGGTCTTCCGTGCGACGCTGGAGTTCGGCGCGGGCGACAAGGCGGCCGCGGAGCAGTGGCTTCGTCGCGCGGTGGACGTGGACTCCACGGCGGAGAACGCCGCGCTCTACTGGGCCGACCTCCAGTTCTTGGACGGCCGCTTCTCCGACGCGCTCACTTGGTACGAGAAAGTGATCGCCGCGCTGCCGACGCACTACGCGGCGACGCTGCAGGCGGGGCTGTCGGCGCAGCGCGTCGGCGATGTCGCCAAGGCGGAGCGCTACTACAAGGTGGCCGAGGCGCTGCGCCCCGACGACTGGAAGCCGCCCTACGACCAAGCCTGCCTCAAGGCGCTGGCCGGGGACCCGGATGGGGCGTTTGCACTGCTGGAGCGCGCGGGCGGTCCGGCGCGCGTGGGCGCCACCGCGGCGACGGATCCGGACCTCACGGCCCTGCACGCCGACTCGCGATGGGCGGCGTACGCCGTGCCGTAGCGGCGCGAACTCTCTGGTTCTGGGTGCGTTCGTGTGCTCGGCCGACGGGCTAGCGGAGCGGCCCTAGTCGACCCACACCGGCTGCGACCAGCCGCCTTCCTTGGTGACCGGCACCTGGTGGCGTCCATTCGCGGTCGAGATCCAGATGCGCTTGCGGCCGTCCCGCGTGGACGTGAACACCAGGTAGTTGGAGTCGGGCGACCAGGTGGGGTCTTCGTTGTCGCCCATGCCCTGCGTGATGCGCGTGAGGCCGCTGCCGTCGGGCGAGACGGTGAACACGTCGAAGTCGCCGCCTTGCTTGCTGACGAACGCGATCTTGGAGCCGTCCGGCGACCAGGTAGGGTCACTGAACATGCCGCCGATCTGCGTGACGCGCGTGGGCGTGCCGCCCTCCACGCTGACCAGGTAGATCTGGCTGCCGCCCGAACGCTCCGACGCGAACGCCACGCGGCGGCCGTCGGGCGAGTAGGTGGGCGACACGTCGATGCCGCCGCCCGACGTGAGCTGGCGCATGTCGCGGCCGGTCTTGGCCTCGATGAGGAACAGGTCGGTGTCCGCGCCTGCGCTGCGCGCGAGCACGATGAAGCGGCCGTCGGGCGACCACGCGGGCGAGAGGTTCACGCCCTGGCGCGTCGACACCGCGCGCACGTCGCCGGAGCGAAGGTCCTTCACGAACAGGTCCGGGTTGCCGCGCTTGTACGATGTCCACGCGACGTAGCGGCGGTCCACGGACCACGCGGGCGACAGGTTGATCGACCCGTTGCGGGTGATCGGGCGCGCGCCGTCGCCGTCCAGGTCCACCAGGTAGATCTCCTTGTTGCCCGAGCGCTCACTGACCGCGAGGACCGACGCGCCGAAGAAGCCAGGCTGGCCGACGATCGCCTCGAGCGCCTCGTTCGCGGCCTGGTGCGCCAAGCCGACGGCGTTGCTGGCCGGCGCGCGCAGGCGCTTCTTGGCGAGCGTGCCGCCGCCCAACGCGTCGTACACGTACAGGTCGATGCACATCGACTTGCCGGACGGGTCGCAGGTGCGGTCGCCGGTGGGCAGCACGTTGAACTTGACCAGCGCGCCCACGCGCAGCGGCTTCCAGTCGTCGAACGAGAACTGGCCGGGCGCGGCGCCGCCGCGGGTGTCGAGGTGCGCGGACGTCGGCACGATCGTGAAGTAGCCGCTCATGTCCAGGTCGTGCTCGATCAGGTCGTGCACGCGACCGGCCACGTGATCAGGGTCACCCGAGGGCAGCCCCGCCGACGCGACCGCGAGCGACAGCGACTGCGTACCCGCGATCGGCACCTCGAACGAGGTCGCGAACGCGGCGGTGCTGACCGAGCACAGGCAGGCGGCGACGAGGGTGCGCGACACGTTCATCAGTTGTCTCCGAAGGCGAGCGCGAAGCCGGAGGCGACGGCGGCGACGCGCTCGGGCGGCGGCGCGGGGATGTCGGTCAGCCCCTCGGCGGCGGCGAGGGCCGCGCGATCCCAGGAGGCGTTTCCGCTCGACTGCTTCAAGCTGGTCTCCAGCACGTGGCCCGAGGCGTCCGCCTTGATCAACACCTTGGCGATCAGGCCCTTCCCGCGCAGCGACGGGAGCGGCTGGAACCAGGGGTCGTAGGCCTTGCGGAGCGCAGCCGCGTAGGGGTCATTGCGACCGAGCGTCGTTCCGCTGCCGCCGTCCGCGCCGTCGGGCGAGGTGGCCTGACGGTCCTCGGGGCCTTCGGGGCCGTCCAAGCTGCCCATCAGATTGTTACGGCGCATCTCGTCCATCAGCTCTTGGCGGCGCGCGTCGTCGTCCGGCGTGCCCATCGGCTTGGGCTCAGGGTTGTTCGGATCCTGGAAAGCCAGATCCGACTGCTGCACCGGCGGCGGCACGTCCGACGGCGTGGGCGCGCCCGACGCACGCGGCGCGTGCATGGCGAGCGTGGGCAGGCCCTGCGACTTGGCCATGCTGACGACCGCGACCTCCATGCTCTCGTCCGGCGTGATGAGCGGCGCGGGCGGCGGCGAGAGCAGCGACATCAGGAAGGACAGGGCGATCATGCCCCCGATGACCGCCACGTGGCCCACCGCCGCGCCCACCACGAACGGCCACAGGCGCTCCTGGCGGGTCTCAAGCAGGGTGGAGTGGGAGCCGTTCACTGCGGGGCCTTGGCCGGGGTGAGATCGCCTGTGCCTGGTTCAAACACCAGACCGACGCGCGGCATGCCCGCCATTTTGGCCACGCCCAACAAGGCCGCGACCTGACGGTAGGGGACCTCGCCGTCGGCGCGCAGGAACACGGGCAGATCGGGGCTGGCCTTGGCGATGCCCTCCAGCTTGCCGGGGATCTCTTCGAGCGTGAACGGCTTGTCGCCGATGAAGACTTGGCCGGTCTTGTCGATCGACAGCACCAGCTGCTCCTCGGCCGGGTCCAGCGGCGGCGCCTCGGACGTGGGGAGGTCGACCTTCACGCCGGTGTTCTCGTTCATCATCGGCGCCGTGACCATGAAGATGATCAGCAGCACCAGCATGACGTCGACGAGCGGCGTGACGTTGATGTCCGCCATGGCCCCGCCGTTGCCACCGCTCGACATGCCCATGCTAGGACCGACGCTTCACGAGGTTCAGGAAGTCCGCGGAGAAGTTGTCCATCTCCGTGTCCAGCGTCACGACCCAGGCGTTGTAGGTGTTGTACGCCATGACCGCGGGGATGGCCGCGACCAGACCCACCGCGGTGGCGACCAGCGCGTGCGCGATGTCCGGGCCGACCACCTGGATGGTGGCGGTGGTGCCCGGCTGGCCGAGCTTGAGGAAGGCCTGGAGGATGCCCCAGACGGTGCCGAACAGGCCGATGAACGGCGCCGTGGAGCCGGTGGTGGCGAGCACCGTGATGAAGCGACGCAGCTGCGTGGACTCCACCTGGGCCGCGCGGCGAAGGGCGCGCTCGACGTTGGCGCCGTGGTCCGGCGCAGGCTGACCGGGCGTGGCGGGCTGCGCGGCCTTGAGGCGCGACAGCTCCTTGTAGCCGGCTTGGAACACCGCGCTGACGGGGCTGGCCGCCCAGGTAGGCGCCGCCTCGTAGATCTGGTCGAGACGCTTGGCCTTCCAGAACGCGTCCAGGAACTGCGCCGAGCTGGTGGTGGCGGCCTGCAGGCGCAGGCCCTTCTGGATGATGATCGCCCAGCACGCGATGCTCATCACGACCAGCAGGAGCAGATCCAGCTGCACGATGGGATCCGCAGCGGTGACGAGCGACAGCAGCGAAGGTGCTCCCGTCGCAGTGGCGGCCAGGTACACCTCGATCGACGACGGCAAGCGGCCCTCCCAGACACGCCACGTTCGTAACGGTCGCGTGGGGCCACGTCCACGCGCACGCGACGGGATACAGGGGCGCGCGGAGGTCACGTCGTGTCGACACTCGGGGAGCGCGTACGCGACGTCCTGCACGTGGTCGATCGGCACGCCATCGACGCGATCGTGCGCCGTGTGGGCGTGGGCACCCAAGCGACGCGAGACTGGCTGCGCGGGCGCGACCTCCCGTTCGTCGAGGAGGGGCCTCGCGGTCGTCCGAGCGACTCCGACCTGGCGCGCACCGCGGGCGTGGTGATCGCGCGGGCGCGGACGAGCGCGTCGTCGGTGGGGCTGGTGGCGGGCCTGGGCGGCCTGATGTCGATCCCGCCGGACATGGCGGGGCGGCTGGTGTCCATCCTGCGCTTGTCGCAGCGGCTGGCGGTGGTCTACGGCATCGATCCCGAGACGCCGCGCGGGCACGCGGCGGTGCTGCGGGCGCTGGCGGCGGCGTTCGACGTCGACGTTCCGGATCATGGCTTCGTAGACAGCCGCGCGAGCGCGATGGTTCGCGCGCTGGTGCCCGGCGGCGGACAGCCTGGGCCGCTGGCCGGTCGGGTGGCGCGCGCGGCGGTGAGCGCGTCGCTGCAAGGGTCCGTGAGCCACGTCGGCCGCCTGGTGCCGGTGGTGGGGTCGGGGATCGCGGCGCGTGATGACGCGCGCGACGTCGAAGCGGTCGGCGAGCGTATGTTGGCCGTGTTCTCGCGGCTGGTCGAGGCGGCGATCGATCCGAACATCCGCGACGCCGAAGAGATCCGCGGCGGATGAGCGACGAGGACGAGTCGCGGGCGCTCCCGGTGCGCGACCTGGAGGAGCGGATCCGCCCGGGCGCTGAGCGCGGCGCGAACCTGCTGACCACCGACGAGCTGGTTCTGATCGAGCACATGCTGGCGCTCGACGACGACGCGGCGCTTCTGCACACGCGGCTCTCGGGTCGTCAGCCGCGTGCCTTCCGCTGGCCAGAGCTGTCGCTGCCGGGCGTGGTCGATCGCGAGCGCGCGTTGGCGAAGCTGATCGACGCGGGCCTGGCGTCGGAGGACGTCGACTGGGAGACGCGCCTGGACGAGGCGACGGGCGACGTGCTCGCGGCGGGCTGCAAGCGGCTGGGGCTGCGGAGCTCGGGCGCGGTCGGGGTGCTGCGCGAGCGCCTCGCCGAGCAGGTCGATTGGGACGACGCGCGCTGGGTTCGGCTGCCTCACAAGGCGCTGGTGCGGCGCCTGGAGCAGTGGGCCACGCTGGATGCGTTCCCCGACCGCTCGACGCCGGTGCTGGAGCGGCTTGGGATCCGCAAGGCGGTGGCCTACGCGCGCACCGGTGGAGCTGCGATCTCGCCCACGCGCAAGGCGTGGGACGCGTGGGAGGCGCTGGTCGACGACTGGGAGGAGCTGACGGTGGCGACCGCGCTGCGTGTGCTGACGTGGCCCGCGTGGCCGCCCGGTCGGCTGGATCTGCGGCGCGCGGTGGCGGAGCGGCTGATGCTCACCGCGCGGGAGCACGAGCGCGAGGGCGCGCTCGACGAGGCGCTCAAGCTGGTCGACGGGTTGATCGCGCGGGGCGCAGGCGGCGTGGACGCGGCGCTGCGCGCGGCGCTGCTTCGCGAGAAGAAGGGCGATCTGGCCGGCGCCCACGCAGTGCTCGTCGCCGCGGAGCCGTCGACGGTGGGGCCGGACCGCCTGGCGCTGCACCGCACCGGCCGTCGGATCGCCAGGAAGGTCGGCCGCGCCTGGCCACCCGACGCGCCGCTGATCGAGCCGGTCTCGCGCACGCTGGCGCTGACGCGGGTGGCGGTGGCGGGCGCGCGACCACGCTACGCCGCGGGCGACGGTCACGCGCACGTCGAGGAGGCCGTGTCGGCGAGGATCCAGGCGGCGGGGCGTCGCGTGATCTCCGCCGAGGGGCTGCTCTGGCACACCGTGATCGGCCTGCTGCTCGCGGATCTGATGTTCCTGCCGGTGGAGGGGCAGCTCCCGGTGCCGCGGCTGGTGGCGCCGCTCGACTGGGCGACTCCGTCGTTCGCGGCGCGGCGGGCAGGCGCGGTGTGGGCGCTGCTGGACGGGCTGAGGGCGGGCGAGGCGCGCGCGCGGATGGTCGACGCGTGGGCTCGCTACGAAGGCTGCGCGATCGCGGGCGTGTCGTGGGACGTGGCGCCCATGGAGGACGTGATCGTCGCGGTGGAGGGCCTGGGGGCGGAGGCGCTCGTGGCGCTGGTGAGCGCGTGGCTGCGCGAAGGGCGCGCGGCGCGGGCGGGCCTGCCGGATCTGTGCGTGCTGCCGGGTGAGCCTGTGCACGTCGAGGGCCTCACGCCGACGCGATTGGGGTCAGGGACGCTGCTGGTCGAGGTGAAGGGCGAGACCGACACGCTGCGCGACGGGCAGCGCGTGTGGATCGATCGGATGGGGCAGGCGGGTGCGGCGATCGAGGTGTGGTGGGTCGGGTAGGACGCCTCCTCTGCGATCCCGGAGACGCGCGCCCGCGGCCCGCTAGCTCTTGGGCGGCGCCGGGTCCTTCGGCAGTCGACCGAGGCGAATACGCGTGATGCCCATCGTGGCGAACGCCGCCGCCGCGATCGACGGCGCGAGCCACACGAACCACACCGGCAGCGGCGCGTCGTGCAGCACGAGCACGCCGACGGAGGTGGTGAGCGCGCCCGCGGACCCCGACATGGCGGAGACGTGCTGGGTGGCCCACGCGCCGGGCTCACTGGACGCCGAGTGCAGGCGATGCCACTCGCTGGCGGCCAGGATGAAGGTGCCGAACGCAAAGCCGATCAGGAAGATGATCGAGCCGGTGATGCCGTCCTTGCCGAACGCGCTGGAGCCCGCCGCGAACAATCCCAGCGCGCCCAACAGCACGCCGATCAGCACCGTCCGATCCGTCGACGAGGGGCCGGAGCCGTCGCGTCGGCGCTCGATCTCGCGCTGCCCGCTCCAGCCCAACACCAGGGAGGTCAGTCCGATCACCATCAAGAAGAGGTCGCCGGACCACAGGAACACCGGCGTGGTCAGCGCCACGTCGGCGAGCAGGATGCGCGCGTAGAGGCGCCCGGCGCGCACGTGCGCGGGCGAGCCCTTGGTCGCCGTCGCGGCGACGATCGCCGCGAGGATCGCCGCACCACCTACCAGCCCATGGAAGATCTGGAGGAGGAGCCGCGCGTCCATGCTCTACGCGACCCGTCGAAGGGTGGCGGAGCCGTCCATCACGAGGCCCAAGCCGCGCGCGACGGCGCGATCGGGGGCGTCACCAGGGAGCATGGCCAGGCCGGTGTCCGCGCGCAGCGCCGCGTCCAGGCCCGGGAGCAGGCTTCCGCCGCCGCACAGCAGCGCGCCGTGATCGACCACGTCGGCGGCGATCTCGCGGGGGGTGAGCTCCAGCACGCGACGGATGCCCGCGCCAATCGCCGCGGCGGGCTCGCGCAGCACGGCGGCGATCGCCTCACCGTCCAGCTCGACCGAGCGGGGGATGCCGCGGCGCAGGCAGCGGCCGGCGGCGTGGGCGCGGCGCGAGCGCGGGGTGCCGACCGCGCCGAGCTCCAGCTTCATGCGCTCTGCGGTGGGCTGGCCGACCAGGACCGCGTGTTCGCGCTTGAGCAGGCGCACGATCGCGCCGTCGAACACGTCGCCGCCGATGTCGAGCACGGTCGAGGCGATCACCTCATTGAGGCAGACCACGGCGATGCCGGTGGTGCCTGCGCCGATGTCGATCAGCAGGTGGGCGGCCGACGCGTCCATGGACAGGCCGGACCCGAGCGCCGCAGCGATAGGCTGGGGCAGGTGCGTGACCTCGCGCGCGCCGACCGCGGTGCACAGGTCGCCGAGCGAGCGGACGACGGCGTCCGGCGCCCCGTGGGGCATGCCGATCAGCATCCGCGGGCGGATCCAATTGCTCCGGCCATGCAGCGATTGCACGTAGTGCTGGACCAGCGCGACCGCGAGATCCGGCTCGGCCAAGCGCCCTGCGCGCACCGGGCGGATCGCCTGCACGCCGCTGGGGGTTCGGCCGATCAGCGCCGCCGCGTCATCTCCGAGCGCGATCAGCTCCCGCCGGCCCGAACGGTGCGTGCGCGTCGCCACGACCGTGGGCACGTCCACCACGACGCCGGCGCCACGCATGTGGATCCGCGTCCGGGCCGAGCCAAGGTCGAGTGCCAAGTCCTGCGAGAACAGGCCGATCAACGATCCGATCATGCAACATCCGAAGCAGCGGGGCGGGGAGCCGCGCGAGCGTCGTAGGGGGCGCGTGGGGGACACGCGCGGGAAGGTATGGCCAGTGTACCGCGTTGTAGGCCTCGGACGCAATGTCTGCGTCGTCGGATCCGCGGACCTGCAACGGCCGGGGCGCGCGGTTACCAGGGCGGTCTGGGAGGGCCTCCATCATGTCATCACGCACCCGCCTGCTCGCCGCCGCGCTCGGCGTCGCCACGCTGGCGATCGCCTGCACCAAGGTCCCATACACGGATCGCAAGCAGTTCAACGTGATCCCCAAGGGGACGATGAACGCCATGGGCAAGTCCGCCTACAAGGACGAGCTCGCCAAGGCCACGGTGATCGGCAGCGGCGCGGACGTCGATCGCCTGCACCGCGTCGGTCGCCGCATCGCGGACCGGGCCGACGAGCCGGACTTCGCCTGGGAGAACAACCTCATCCGCAGCGACGACATCAACGCGTGGTGCCTGCCCGGCGGCTACATCGGCTTCTACAGCGGCATCCTGCCCGTGCTCCAGTCCGAGGCCGGGATGGCCTTTGTCATGGGCCACGAGGTCGGCCACGCGATCGCGCACCACGGCGCCGAGCGCATGAGCGAGCAGCTGGGCGTCGCGGGGGCCTTGAGCCTGATCGACCTCGCGCTCTCGGGTTCGGGCAAGCTCAACAAGGGTCAGCACGAGGCGGTCATGGCCGCGCTGGGCTTGGGGGCCGAGTACGGCATCGCGCTCCCGTTCTCCCGCGCCCAAGAGAAGGAGGCGGACGTCATCGGCATCATGCTGATGGCGGAGGCCGGCTACCCGCCCAAGGAGTCGATCGAGATCTGGGACCGGATGAGCAAGGTGGCCGGTAAGGGGCCGCCCGCCTTCCTCTCGACGCACCCGGCCAACGCCGCCCGCCAGGACAACCTCCGCGAGTGGATGCCGCAGGCCCGCAAGAAGTACGAGCGCCACCAGCGGGAGGGCGAGGACCCCCTCAAGGTCATCTGGTAGCCCTGGCCGCTTGCTGGCCAGGGATCGGCGGCATACTCGCGCCCGGTCGTGGGAGCGTTCATGTCCTCCGTTCTTGAGAAGCTGCGCACCGGAAGTGACTCGACGATCATGCAGGTCGTGTTCGCGGCCGTCGTGATCTCGTTCGTCGGTTGGGGCGTTGGCAACAAGGGCGGGTCCCAGACGGACACCGTCGCCACCGTCAACGGCGAGGCCATCAACGGCATCGACTTCGCGCGAGAGTACCGCGCGGAGGAGCAGCGCGCGTCGCAGCGCAGCCAGGGCGGCCTCACGGACGACATGCGCGCCGAACTGCGTGAGAAGGTCACGGAAGGCCTGATCCGCAAGCACGCGCTCGCACAGGAGGCCCGTCGCCTGGGGCTGGAGGTCTCTACCGCTGAGATCGCCCAGAGCCTGCTCGGCTTCACCTTCCTGCTCGACGACCAGAAGCAGTTCGACAAGAAGGCGTACGAGGACTACCTCCGCCGAATTGGACAGACGCGGGCCAATTTCGAAGAGTCCCTCCGCTTGGAGTTGCTCATCCAGAAGCTCCAGTCGCTGATGATGCTCGGCGCCAGCGTGAGCGAGCCCGCCATCCAGCGCGACTGGATCGAGGGCCACACCAAGGTCGACATCACCTACGTCCGCGTTCGCGCCAGCGCGTTCACCGAGCAGATCAACCCGGACGACGCCACGCTCGCCAAGTACGCGGATGAGCACAAGGACACCGTCCAGGCCCGCTACGACCAGGACTTTTCGCGCCTCTACGACAAGCCCGAGCTGGTCAACGCGCGCATGATCCGCCTCGGCGTGGCGCAGGACGGCCTCGGCGTCGCCGAGCTCAAGACCCGCATGGAGAAGGCCAAGGCCGAGATCGACGCCGGCGCCGACTTCGGCGACGTCGCGAAGAAGTGGTCTGAGGACCCCTCCGCGGTCGACGGCGGCCTGCAGTCCGATCTGGCCGTCCCGCAGCTCGCCACCGCCGTGGGTGACGCCCTCCGCGCGCTTCAGCCTGGCCAACTCTCGGCCGTCCTGGTCGGCGACACGGACGTCCGCCTCTACAAGCTCGAGACCCGCACGCCCGCTCACACTGTGCCCATCGACGAGGTCCGCAAGGAGATCGCCCTGGCCCTGCTGCGTGACGAGCAGGCCCCGACCAAGGCCAAGGAGTTCGCCGAGGGAACGCTCCTGACCCAGTGGAAGCAGGCCGGCGCGCCCCCCGCGGCCGCCCTTGAGCCGCTCCGCCTCGACATCGACACCACCGGCCTCGTCGCTGTCGGCGACCCGGGCGGCCTCATGGCCCCCCCGGAAGACATGATGAAGGCCGCCCGCGACGCCGCCGTCGGCACCGTCCTCGGCCAAGCCTTCGAGCGCGAAGGCACCTACTGGGTCGGCGCGGTCACCAACCGCCAGGACGCCGACATGGCCGAGTTCACGCGCGACGCGGACACCATCCGTGAGCAGGCGCTGTGGACGCAGCGTGGCGGGTTCGTGCAGGCTTGGATGGCGGACGTGGTGGCTCGCGCGAAGGTGACCAAGTAGTTCTTCGTCCGATCCTGTAGGGCACTGGCGGATCGGGGTTTTGCAGGCCCGGTCTGCGGCGCACCCTGCGGGTGGGGCTGAGTTGCGCAGACCCGGCCTGCGGCTCGCCGCTCGGGCCGGGCACCCCCTAGAACGGGCCCGAAGGCGCGATTCCCTCACGGGTCGGCCTGCGGCGCGTCGCTCGCCGCTCAGGCCGGGCACCCCCTAGAACGGGCCCGAAGGCGCGCCTTGGATCGTCGGCGGCGCCCGGCTCCGACTTGGCCTGATCGTCGGGGCTGCGCGCGCACGGACCTTTAACGGTCCGCACGCGCGCACCCCGCCGCGGCCAGTCTGCGCCTGACGTCGTCGCAGGGGCGGCGCGCC
>CANJMY010000021.1 GCA_947475315.1 Pseudomonadota bacterium
CAACTTCGAGATCCAGCGTGTGGATGCGGCGGGCTCGGTCGTCCAGACGGTCACGTCCGGCGAGCTGGGCTGGGAGCCCGACCCGCGGCTGGAGCGCCACGTCACCGAGGTCGAGACGATCCGGGTGCGTGTACTGGACGAGGGTCGCATGATCGGGATGCCTGGCTGGTATGTGCTGCACGTGCGCGTGGTGGAGGAGTGATGCGCCCTGCGATCGTCGCGCTGATCGTGCTGTCTGGCTGCCAGATGAAGGTGCCTGCGGGCGGCGAGCTGCTCGACACGGGCTGGTTCGACGACGGAGCGGTCACCGCGTGCACCGCGCGCGTGCAGGCCACGGTGCCGGCGGATCAGACGGCGGGCTGGTCCTGGCGTGGGTTCCCGCACGTGAGCGTGGCGGAGGCGTCCGACGTCTACAAGGTGCGCCTGACCGACGAGGGCGGGCTGATCCAGCCGACCACGGTGGTCGTCGACAACACCGGCCTGAACCTGGACGTGACCTTTGACGGTGGGCTCAAGCCGAGCACCGGGTACGTTCTGGAGCTGACGGACTGCGCGGGCACGTCGACCGTGACGTTCCGCACGTCGGAGCTCGGCCTGCCGCTTCAGGACGGTCCGGACACGGTGGTCGGCCGCACCTACGAGCTGGATCTGGTGAACGCGACCTGGGTGGAGCCCGGCGGGTTCGGTTCCTTCCTGGCGTCCAACTTCGACGTGCCGGTGCTGGTGGGCGTGGCCTACGCGGACGCCCACACGCTCAAGCAGAACGGCGGCCCAGGCCTGGTGGTGGACGGCGAGGTCCGTCAGGATCTGGACCGTCCGACCTGGGACTTCCCGGTGTCGTCCTTTGATGACGCGCCCTGGTTCTCCACCACGGCCGCCAGCATCAACCTCGACATCGGCGGCTACCCGCTGCCGGTTCACAACTTCCGCCTGGAGGCCACATTCCTCCCCGACGGGTCAGGCCTGGGCGACGGGATCCTGGTGGGCCTGGGCGACACGCGCGGCGCGAGCGGCGCGCTCGGCAGCGACGACCCCTTCACGATCTGCAACTACGCGGCCGCGATCGGCGCGGCCTGTCAGGCCTGCCCGGACGGGCTGCCGTTCTGCCTGAGCGTCGAGCTGCACGATCTGGTAGGGACCGAGATCGAGGGGCTTCGTCTGGTCCCGGTCCTCGGCAACTAGGTGGCGCTGTCTGCGTGGCCCCACGCGCGCGCGGCGCTGATCACCGCGCACCTGATCGCGATCGGCGTGTGCGCGTTCCCCGCGCCCGTGGGCGGCATGAACCGCTCGTCCTGGCATGACCCGACCGTGCGGGCGGAGCTGGACGCGTGGCGCGCGCGCCTGGGCATGGTGGGCGTGCACCAGACCCCAAAGCAGTTCGAGGACGAGCTGTGGGGCGCGATGACGTCGTTCATGGCGGTGCGGGGTGCCATCGTCAGCCCGTTCAACCGCTACTATGAGCTGACGGGCACCTGGCAGTCGTGGCGCATGTTCGTCGCGCCGCAGCGCTACCCGGCCCGGCTGAGCGTCGACGTGTTCGAAGACGGCGAGTGGAGTCCGCTCTTTGAGGAGCGCTCCGACACCGCCACCTGGAACCGCGCCATCTTCGACCACGACCGCCTCCGCGCGGCGATCTTTCGCTACTCGTGGCCCAAGTTCGGGCGCGAGTGGCGCGTGTTCGCGCAGTGGATGGGCGAGCGGGCGGCGGTCGATCGGCCCCGCGCAGACAAGCTCCGCGCGCGCTTCTTTCGCTACCGCACGCTCTCGCCGACGGAGGCCGCCGCCGGGGTGGAGTTCGACGGCAAGTTCGAGCACGAGGTCGAGATCGACCTGACGGCGCTGCGATGAGCCGCTGGTCTAGGTGGGCCGCGTTCTTGGATGTGCGCGAGGTCGGCACCTCGATCGCGCTGGTGCGTGTGTTGGTCGCCACCTGCGTGCTCCGGACGCTCGGGTCCGTCTGGTGGAGCGGCGTGTACGGCGCCGCGTGGGCGGACCACGCGAACGGGGGCTGGCGGCAGCACCTGGACAGCGACCCGCTCTGGCGGCTGCTGGGCGGGTTCGACCCGGCGACGCGCGACGGCCTCGCGATCGCGGCGGTCGTCAGCGCGGCCCTGCTGGCGCTTGGGGTCGGCGGGGAGATCGTCGCGCGGCTGATCGCGCTCGTGTGCCTGCAGAGCTTCATGGCGCTGGGGGATCTCAACGGGCACGCCGCGGGCAGCTACGACTCGCTGATCACCAACTCGCTGTGGCTGCTTGTGCTGGCGGGGCCCAGCCGGACGCTGTCGGTGGAGTGTCGGACGTCAACCGGCGCGTGGACCTCAGAGCGGACCGTCATGCGCTGGCCGCGCTTCCTGATCGTGGTCCAGGCCGTCGTGATGTACGGCACCACCGGCTGGCAGAAGCTGTCCGACCACTGGGTGCCCGGCGGCGACCTCGGCGCGCTCTGGTACATCGAGCAGCAGCCGACGTGGCAGCTCCACGACATGCGCTGGCTGGCGCCGCTCTACCCGCTCACCCAGGCGGCCACGCTGCTGACGTGGCTTTGGGAGGTGACGGCCCCGGTTTGGCTGATGGCTTGGCTGGCGGAAGCGGATCCGACCTCCGTTGGCTGGTTCGCGCGGTGGCTCAGGCGGCTGCGCGCGCGGGACGTTTACTTGGTGCTGGGCGTCGTGTTCCACAGCTTGGTGGCCGTGACCATGCAGATCGGCCCCTTCAGTTGGGCGAGCATGGCGCTTTACCCCGCGTTCATCCATCCGCAGGAGTGGGCTCGGATCACGAGCGGGCGGGTCCGTTAAGGACCGGCATGCGCCCGGAGGCCCGCGCTCGGCTGTTCGAGCCCTTCTTCACCACGAAGGACCATGGCCATGGAACCGGCCTTGGGCTGGCGACGGTCTACGGCATCGTCCAGCAGAGCGGCGGGCACATCCTCGTGGAATCCGAGGTAGGGGTAGGGACGACGTTCGAGGTCTGTCTGGCACGCGCGGGACACTCGAACGTGGAGCGGGAGGGCGCCCAAGTGGTGCAAGAGGCAAAGACTGGGGGCGAGACCATCCTGGTGGTGGAGGATGAAGCGGCGGTGCGTTTGCTCGTCCGCCGGATCCTCACACGCGAGGGGTACGCGGTCGTCGTGGCGTCGGACGGGCGTGACGCGCTCATGCAGGCGGAGGCGCACGAGGGGCCTCTGCACCTGCTGCTGACGGACGTCGTGATGCCTGGTCTCGGCGGACGCGCGGTCGCGGACCGGGTGTCCGAGCTTCGGCCGGGGATCAAGGTGATCTACATGTCCGGCTACGTCGACGACGCGGTCGTGCGCGCCGGCGTGCTGCTCGAAGGCGTGAACTTCCTGCAGAAGCCGTTCACGCTCGAGGGCCTGACGTCCAAGATCCGCGAGGTCCTGGACGCCTAGGCCGCGCGCGCGACTAGCGCTTCGCCTTGAGGTGCTCGGCGATCAGGAACGCGAGCTCCAGCGCCTGCGCCGCGTTCAAGCGCGGGTCGCAGTGCGTGTGGTAGCGGTCGCCGAGGTGCGCCTCGTCGATGTGCTGCGCGCCGCCGACACACTCGGTCACGTCCTGACCGGTCATCTCGAAGTGCACGCCACCCGCGACAGTGCCCTCGTTGAAGTGGCAGCCAAAGTTGGTGCGCACCTCAGAGATCACGCGCTGGAAGTCGCGGGTCTTGAAGCCGTTGGCGGTCTTGTGGGTGTTGCCGTGCATCGGATCGCAGATCCAGGTGACGACGCGGCCCTCGGCCTTCACGCGGCGCAGGAGCGGCGGGAGCAGGTCCGCGCACTTCTCAGCGCCCATGCGGCTGATGAGCGTCAGGCGGCCCGGCTCGTTGGACGGGTTGAGCGCCTCGATCACGCGGATGAGCTCGTCGGGGTCCGTGGTCGGACCGACCTTCATGCCGATCGGGTTGCTGACGCCCGACAGGAAGTCGACGTGCGCGCCGTCCAGCTGACGGGTGCGATCGCCGATCCACAGGAAGTGCGCGGAGCAGTCGTACCAGTCGCCGGTGAGCGAGTCGACGCGGGTCAGCGCCTGCTCGTAGCGGAGCAGCAGCGCCTCGTGCGAGGTGAAGAACTCCGTCTCGCGCAGCTGCGGGATGGTGTCGCCGGTCAGGCCGACCGCGCCCATGAAGCGCAGCGCGTCGTCGAGCTGGTCGGCCAGCTTGCGGTAGCGCTCGCCCAGGGTGCCATCGACCGACGCGAGGTTCCAGCGGTGGACCTCGTGCAGGTCCGCGTAGCCGCCCGACGCGAACGCGCGGAGCAGGTTGAGCGTGGCGGCCGACTGGTTGTACGCCTGGATCATCCGCTCGGGGTCCGGCGTGCGGACCGCCGGGTCGAACTCGATGCCGTTGACGATGTCGCCGCGGTACGCGGGCAGTGTGACGCCGTCACGCGTCTCCGTGTTGTCGCTGCGGGGCTTGGCGAACTGGCCGGCCAGGCGCCCGATCTTCACGACGGGGCAGGTGGCGCCGAACGACAGCACGACCGCCATCTGGAGCAGCACGCGGAACGTGTCGCGGATGTTGTCGGCGTGGAATTCGGCGAAGGACTCAGCGCAGTCGCCGCCTTGCAGCACGAACGCCTGACCACGCGAGGCCTTGGCGAGGTGCTCCTTGAGGCGGCGCGCTTCGCCCGCGAACACGAGCGGCGGGTAGCGACGGAGGCGAGCCTCCACCGAGTTCAGCGCAGCCTCGTCCGGGTAGTCAGGCAGCTGCCGTGCAGGGCGTGAGCGCCAACGATCCGGAGTCCAACGATCCGACATGTCCACCTCGACAGAGCCACCCGGTATATGACGGTTCGCCGCTTGGCGGTATTCACGCCGCGCGGTGTGGCATCGGGAGCGAAGATGGCGGGAGCGCGTGGCGGGGCAGGAGGCAAGGGTCGTCCGCCCAAGTCGTCGGGTGGACCGGGCAAGCCGTCCGGTGGTCCGTCGAAGTCCTCTGGCGCGTCCCGAAAGCCGTCGGGCGGTCCGGCCAAGCCCTCGGGTGCCCCCGGCAAGCCGTCCGGCGGCCCCCGGAAGCCGTCGGGTGGTCCGCCGAAGCCCGGTGGACGGCCCGCGGCCCGGCCCACCGGTCCCTCGCACGGCGCGCCGCTGCTGCGCGCGACCGAGGCGTTCGTGTCAGTGCACCCGGGCCTGGAGAAGCTCCTGGCCGCCGAGCTGTCCGAGCTCGACGTCGACTGCGAGATCGAGGAGGGTGGCGTGCTCATCGCCGCCACGCAGCGGGCGTTGGCGCGGGTCCACGTCGGCAGCCGGATCGCCGGGCGCGTGCTGGTGCGCGTGGGTGAGTTCCGCGCGATCAACCTCGAAGAGCTCGCGGCGCGCGTGAAGCAGCTGCCCTGGCGGGCGCTCGGCGAGTCCGGTCAGCCGGTCGAGGTCGAGGCGAGCTGCCAGAACAGCCGCATGCGCTTTCGTGAGCTGGTGGCGGAGAAGACCCGGCTGGCGGTGATCGACGGCCTCCGCGGGCCGCGCCTGTCGGTGATGCCACCCTCCAAGACGCCGCTGGGCGTGCACGTGCGCCTGGTCGACGACGTCGCGACGATCTCGGTCGACGCGTCGGGTGAGCGCCTGCATATGCGCGGCTGGCGGGAGGCCACGGCCAAGGCGCCGCTGCGTGAGAACCTCGCCGCGGCCGTCCTGCGGTCGGCGGGCTGGCGCCCTGGGATCCCCCTGGTCGACCCGATGTGCGGGGCGGGCACGTTCCCGATCGAGGCGGCGCGACAAGCGGCGGGGCTCTCGCCGCGGCTGGGGTGGTCGTACCCCTGCGCTCGCTGGTCGGATCGCAACCCGGCGGCCTGGGCCGAGGCCGAGCGGGCGATCGCCACCGCGGTCGCGACGCCGATCCTGGCGGCAGACCGGGACCCGGGCGCCGTGCGGGCGACCACGGGCAACGCCCAGCGCGCCAAGGTGGGCGACAAGGTCAAGATCCTCACCTCTCCCCTGGAGGAGCTGGATCCACCGTCCGCCAAGGGCTTGCTGATCGCCAACCTGCCCTACGGCCAGCGGGTCGCGGATGGCGCCGACCTGGACGGGATGTACGCCCGGTGGGGCCACGTGCTCCGCGAGCGCTGGACGGGCTGGCGGTGCGCGTTCCTGGCGGCGGACCCCCGAAAGCTCGGCCGTCTGGACCGTCGCATCGAGATCGTGCTTCGCTTCGAGAATGGAGGTACGCCCGTCGTTGTCGGTGTTCTGCCGGAGGCGTGACCGACGACGACATTCACGTCGAAAGGCGTTGCGGGCGTTGCCTTTCCTCCTGTATGGTAGGGGCACCAGAGAGGGCCTGATCCGGCGAATGCCGGGCAGGTCCGACGAAACCGCTTGGAAGATGGCGCGCAGATCGGCTAATCAGCGCCGCTGTCGATGAGGTCACCATGCTCCGCTTCGCTCCGTTGGTCCTGATGTTGGCCGCCACCTCCGCCTCTGCGACGGAGTTCACATCCGATCAGCAGGACATCACGTACGACGGCACCGGCACCGCCGTGAACTCCACGTACGTCGTCCCCATCGGCGTGGACCTCGACATCATCATCGCGCAGTTCTGGATCGGCGTGACCCTGACCCTGCGCGGCAACGCCGAGTTCGGCCTGTACGTCGAGGGCACCTCGGACCTTCGCTGGGACAACGAGGACGGCGCGCCCGGCCTGATCTACCAGGACATCCAGCCGCTCGCGGGCTCCGGTCTGGCCGCCCTCAAGGCCGTCGCCGGTCTGGACGTGACGTTCGACATCCGTGACGGCGGCGCCGGCGGCAACCCGTACGTGTCGTTCCGACTGTGGTCGCAGGACATCAAGTTCGCGCTCGACGGCGACCCGTTCGACCCGTGGCTGCTGCCGGGCTCCACGCCCTCGTCGCAGACGCTGTCCACCGTGTCGCGCGACCTGGCGTTTGTGCTGCCGCTGTACATCAACATCCCGATCGCCGGCGTCGTGAACGTCTCGTTCGGCCCCAAGATCACGGGCTACCCGCAGACCACCGCCGTGTTCGGCGGCGTCGCGCTCGCCACCCTGCACGACACGGACATTGTGACCGGCGGCCAGATCTACCTGTACGAGCAGGTGCCGGAGATGCGTCTGGTCTCGGCCTACCAGGCCTACGTGAACACGGTCATCGCCTACGTGTTCGACATCGAGCTGCACTTCGAGATCGACCTGCTCGGCTTCTTCAACTTCCCGTTCAACATCCCGCTGTGGGGCCAGGCCTTCCCGCTGTTCAGCGACTCGGTCGACCTGATCTTCCCGACCCAGATCTACAGCCACCCCGTGCCGATGATCACGCCGGCGGTGGAGCAGGTCAACTTCGGCAAGGTGGAGATCGGCACGGACAAGGACTTCACCGTCCCCGTGAACGACGACGGCTACCTCGACCTCACCGGCTCGGTGGAGTTGGACGGTGACCCGGCCTTCTCGGTCAAGCAGCCCAACTTCTTCGCCGCCGCGGGCGCTCAGGTTCCGGTCGTCGTGACGTTTGAGCCCACGCGCTCGGGCGACTTCACCGGCATCCTGCGCCTGCGCTCGAACGACCCCTACGCTGAGGTCGTCGAGATCCCGATCAGCGCCAAGGGCGTGAAGCCCCCGTCCGACAGCACGGATCCGTTCGGCAACGGCGACAACGGCTTTGTGTCGCAGGGCTCGGACATCTACTCCACCTGCGGCTGCGACTCGCAGTCGGGCGGTGTGGGCAGCTGGACGGTGCTCGGCCTGGGCGCTGCGGCGCTGCTGCGTCGTCGTCGCTCGGCCTGATCTCGGTCGGCTAGCTCGGCCCGGCCGCGCGAGAGCGTGCGCCGGGCCGTTCTTTCTCAGCACCTTGCGCTTGCGTAGGTCGTGGACCAACCCGGGCTCGGCGGCGCGCGCGCTGGGTACGGAGCGTGGGCGCCGCGAACGAGGCGGCTCTCGTCAGAGCGTCCCGTCGAGCTTGGCGAGCAGGAACTTGATGCGCGCCCGGTCGCCCGGCGCGTCGCCGAACACGGCGCGCACGTCCGCGGGGCCGAGGTCGCCGGTGGCGAAGGACGGGGGCAGCTTGAGCCAGACGTACTTGGCGCGCGCGCGGGCCAGCTCGATCAGCGCGCCGAACCCGCCCAGGTCCGCCAACCGCGTGCAGGCGCGCGACCACTCCGTGCCCCAGGGCGGATCCATGAACACCAGGTCGAACGTGCTGTCCCGCAGGACGTCCATCGCGTCGGCGGCGCGGAAGGTGATCTTGTCGGCCACGCCGTAGAGGCGCGCGTGGTGGCGGGCCATCGTCAGGCGCGTCGCGTCGCGGTCGACGGCGAGCACGGTCAGGCCCGCGCGCGCGAAGCCGAGGCTGTTCCCGCCGATCCCGCAGCCGGCGTCCAGCACGCGGCCGCCGGGGCCAAGCCGCTTGGCGGCGTCCTGACCGGTGCGCAGCGCGAGGGACTCAGGCGTCAGGCTCCACCGCCCCTCGTCGTCGGTCTGGGTGCCGGACTTGGTGAAGCCCGGCGTGGTGTCGCGGCGGCGGCGCGCGTCCTCGGTGCGGGCGTCGCGGACGACGTTGCGGTGCAGGGGCGGCGTCACCGTCAGCTCGATTGGAACGCCGTCCAGGCCCAGGCCGCGCAGGCGGGCGGCGAGGTCCGCGGCGGCGCGGGTGTCCAGGCTGGCGCTGGCGGTGGGGCCGTCGTGGGTCCACGCGCCCGCGCCCAGCAGCCGCGCGCGGTCCAGCCACGCGGGCAGCGGGCTGACGGTCACCGCGTGGGTCGCCACGTCAGGCCGTGAACGACGCGATCACCGGCGCGTGATCGGAGGCTTTTTCCACGGCGCGCGGGGCGCGGTCGATCCACACCTTGGTGCAGCGGGCCGCGAGCGGCGGCGTGACCAGGACGTGGTCGATGCGGAAGCCGTGGTTGTTGCGGAACCCGTTCATCCGGTAGTCCCACCAGGAGTAGTCGCTGCCGAACGGGTGCCGCTTGCGGTACAGGTCGACCAGGCCCCAGTCGACGAGCTTGCACCACGCGGCGCGCTCTGGCGCGGTGCACAGCACCTGGCCTTCGGCCTCAAACGGGTCGTAGACGTCGGCGTCCTCGGGCGCGACGTTGAAGTCGCCGCAGACGAGCACCGGCGTGGACGGGTCCAGCGTGAGCAGCTCGGCGTGCAGGCGCTCGTACCAAGCCAGCTTGTACGTGTACTTCTCGGTGCCGATCGGGTTTCCGTTGGGGCAGTAGGCGCCGAAGATCACGACGCCGTCCACGGTGGCGCGCACCAGCCGGGCTTGGTCGTCCGGCGCGCCGATCGTGAAGCCGAGCGCCACGTCGGAGATTGGCCGCTTGGAGATGAGCGCGACGCCGTTGTACGTCTTCTGCCCGTGGATGGCGCGGTGGACGTAGCCGGCGGCCTCGAGCTCAGCGTGCGGGAAGAGGGCGTCGACGACCTTGGTCTCTTGGATGCAGAGCACGTCCGGCTTGGCCACCGCCAACCACTTGAGCAGGTGGTCGAGGTGGGCGCGGATCGAGTTCACGTTCCAGGTGGCGACGTCCATGCGGTCACAGGCTCCGCGGATCGGTGAGCTTGCCGGTGATGGCGCTCGCGGCGGCGACGGCGGGCGAGACCAGCCAGACCGGGCCCGGCGCGCCCATGCGACGCGCGAAGTTGCGGTTGGTGGTCGACGCGGTGGTCTCGTCGGGGAGGGGAATGCCCGGCCCGTTGCCGATGCACGACCCGCAGCCAGGCGGCGTCACGACGGCGCCCAGGTCGCGGAACAGCGCGAGCAGGCCCTCGGCCTCGGCCTGGGCCGCGACGTCGGTGGACGACGGCGTGACGGTGAGGCGCACGCCGCTCGCCAGCGTGTGGCCCCGCAGCACGTCGGCTGCGGCCCGAAGGTCCGCCAGCGATCCGCCGGTGCACGACGCGATCACCACGTTCTGGATCGCGACGTCGCCATGGGCGCTCAGCGGGGCGCGGTTGCGGCTGTCGCCGGGCGTGGCGACCGTGAGGGGCACCTGCTCCAGGTCCACGCGGATCAGGCGCTCGTAGGTGGCGCCGGGGTCGGCGTGCACCAGGCGGTCGGTGACGTCGACGCCGCGGCGTTCGCGGAGGAAGTCCACGATCGGCGCGCAGGGCTCGACGACGCCGGTCATCAGGCCGCCCTCGACCGTCATGTTGGTGAGGACCGAGAGCTCGTCCACGTTCCACTGGGCCAGGCCCGGGCCGCCAAATTCCACCACGCAGGTGTCGGTGGGCGCGGTGCGCCAGTGCTCCTCGCGGAAGTACGGGTCGCCGATCAGGTGCAGGATCAGGTCCTTGGGGGACAGGCCGCCGAGCGCCTGACCGTGCACGTCCACGCGGACGACCTTGGGCACGGTCACGGGGATCAAGCCCGTGCGCAGCGCGAACGCCATGGCCGTGCTGCCCACACCAAACGCGAACGCGTTGAGCACGCCGGCGGTGGGCGTGTGGCTGTCGGTCAGGATGACGATGTCACCGGGCAGCGCGTAGTCCTCGACCACGATGCGGTGGCAGACGCCGGGCGGGAAGGGGCGACCGGGGCCGTGCAGTCGGATGCCGTTGCGCGTGCACGCCTCGACCATCTCCTCGGTGAGCTGCATCGCGGAGGCGAGGCGCTCCTTCTTGGCGAATTCCGGGACGGCGTCGTGCGCGATGAGGACGAAGTGGTCCTCGAACGCGGCGACTTGCTCCGGGCGATCCAGGGGCGCTGCGCCCCACTCCGACGCGTAGAGCGACATCACCATGCCGGTCGTGTACTCGTGCATGCCGCGAAAGCCGCAGCGGGCCAAGACCTGGTCGCCGGGGCCGACGGACGCGATGCCGTCGCGCTGACCGGGGCCACGCCAGGTGCGCTGCGCGATGATCTTCTCCGCCAGGTTGAGCGGCCGCTTGGGGGTGTCGAGCGGGTACTCAGGGCGCACGCGGCCCGCGAGCAGCTCGGTGCCGTACGACAGCAAGCCGCCGTGCTCGGCCACGGTGCGGAAGAAGTCGGGCAGGTCCGCGAAGAACCCACGGACGTCGACGTCCTCACCCGCGTTGAGCCGGTCCAGCACGCCGCGATCGGTGGTGAACGGCATGCCGCTGTACACCATGTTCTCTTGGAAGATGCGTTGGAAGGAGTCGGCGACGACCAGCTGGATCCCCGCGCCCTGGTGCGCGACGACCGCCACCTCACGCGACGATCCGGAGCCGTACGCGTGGCCGCCGACGATCACCTGGAAGCCGCCCGAGCGGACGTCATCCTTGCGCACGACCTCCTGGAAGGACTCCAGGAAGTAGGGGCCTAGGATCTCGCCCGTGTACCCGTAGGTGCACGCGCGGCCTGAGATCATGGCGTCGGTGTTCACACCATAGGTGTAGGCGCCCGACGGGCCGGACAGGTCGGCGCCGTCGAGCTGCGCGCGCAGCCGGGCCGAGTCGTCGACGAGGTGGAGGATGCGTCCGGACAGCTTCACGGCTTGGGCTCCAGGGGGTTTCCGTCGACGTCGAGCTGCACGACCGGCAGGCCGAGCTTGGCCAGGTCCGGCCCGATGCGCGCGACGTCCCCGACGATCAGGAACGACACGTGGCTGGGCTGGAGCCAGCGCCGGAGCGCGGAGTTCGCCGAGTCCGGCGTGACGGCCGACACGCGCGGGATGTACTGTGCCACCCAGTCGGCGGGCAGGTGGTAGGTCCAGATGTCCTGCAGCTGACCCAGCAGCGCGGACGGCGTCTCGTACTGACCGGAGAAGGCGTTCACCCGGTAACTGCCGAAGAACGCGATCTCCTTGTCGGTGATCGGGCGCGAATCGACGACGTCCGCGATCTCGCGGCGGAGCTCGGAGACCGCGGGGGCGGTCTTGTCGGTCTGGATGTTGGTCGAGCAGTTCCAGAGCGACGGGCCCGCGCCGTCGTCGACGCCGCAGCGCGCGCCGTAGGTCCAGCCCTTGTCCTCGCGCAGGTTCATGTTCACGCGCGCGGTGAAGGCGCCGCCGAACGCGGTGTTGCCCAGGTACAGGCCCCACCAGCTCTCGTCGGAGCGGTCCCCGACCGGCAGCAGCGTACGCACGACCGACTGGGCCGCGCCGGGCTTGTCGACCACGTAGATGACCTCGTGGTCAAACGGCAGCGGGGTCGGCGTGGTCTCGGCGAGAGAGGACTCGGAGCGCGTCCAGCCGCCCAGGCGGGCGTTGAGCGCGTCGACCACGGCGTCGAGCGACAGATCGCCGCCGACGAGGATCACGGCGTTCTTCGGATCCAGGTAGCGGCTGTACCAGTCGCGCTGGTCCTGGGCGGTGATGGCGGCGTAGGCGGCCTCGCTCTCCAGGCGGCCCACGTAGGACGCGCCGTAGACCAGGTGGCGCTGCACGCGACCGGCGATGGCGTCCGGATCCTGGCGCGCGGCGGCCAGGTTCTCGATGAGTTGCCGCTGCTGGATGGTCCAGCGGTCGGCGGGGAAGTCCGGGTGCAGGAGCACGCTCGCCCACACGTCGAGCAGCGCGCCGAAGGTGTCGGTGGGGCCGGACGCGCCGACCCAGAAGGTGTCGCGGCTGGCCCCGGCGCCCACGCTGCCGCCCAGGCGCTTGGTGCTGGCCGCGAGCTTGGCGGCGTCGAGCCCGCCCGCGCCCTGATCGAGCATGGACAGGGTGACGGAGCGCAGGCCGATCTTGTCGGCCGGATCCGTCTCGGGACCGGCGCGCACGACGACGCGCAGGCTCCACAGCGGGACCTCGTGGTTCTCGACGAGCCGGACCTCGACGCCGTTGCTGAGCGTCGCGGTGTGCTCGGCGGGCATGACAAAGTCGCCGGCGGCGAGCGGGGCGGGCATGGCGCGCTCGGGCGCGGCCTGGCTGGTGGCGAGCAGGGCGAGGAGCAGGATCACGGGGCACCTCCGGCGGGCGCGTCAGCCTGGGGCAGGACGTGCAACTCCACGCGCGGCGCGTCGAGGACGAGCTTGAGCGCCTTGAGCACCTTGGACGGCTTGAGCTTCAGGTAGCGGTTGAGATCGTCCTGTACGGCGTCCGGCTTGCCGAGCAGATCCATGTAGCCCGACATCGTCGAGGCCTTGCCCTGGATGGTCTGCAGCCCGTAGTAGGCGCCGACCTTGTAGGACGTCACCGCGCTCGAGACCTCCTCGGCGGTGGGGGGCGCGTCGCCGAGCACGTGGCCCAGCTCGCTGTCGACGGCGGCGACGATCTCGTCGGTGGTGTGGCCCTCGGCGGCGGTCGCCTCGATCAGGAACATGCCGCCGAGGCGACGGGTCATCTGGCTGCAGGAGACGTCGCGGGCGATCTGATCGCGCTCCACCAAGCGGCGGTACAGGCGGCTGTCCTGACCATCGCACAGCAGGCTCGACGCGATGTCCATCTCGGCGTCGCCGAGCTGGAAGGCGGCGGCGCTGTGCCAGCCGATCCACACCTTGCGATCCGGCACCTTCTGGATCTGGACGATCTTCTGGCTCTCCGTCAGGTGCACAGGCGCGGCGGTCGCGTGGACGGGCGTCGGGCCCGACGGGATCCAGCCAAACTGCTCGGTGACCAGCGCGCGTGCGGCGGCAGGATCAAAGTCGCCCGCGACCACCAGCGTCGCGTTGTTCGGCACGTACCAGGCGCGGAAGAAGGCGGAGACGTCGTCCACCGAGGCGGCGGCGAGGTCCTCGTGACTGCCGATAGTGGCGTGGTGGTAGGGGTGACCCTCAGGGTACATCGCCGCGCTCAGATCCACCCAGACCAGCCCGTAGGGCGGGTTCTCGTAGCGCTGCCGGCGCTCGTTCTTCACGACGTCGCGCTGGTTGTCGAGCTTGGCCTGGCCGAACACGTCGAGGAGGGCGCCCATGCGGTCGGCCTCCATGAACAGCGCGAGCGGCAGGTACCGGGACGGCACCGTCTCGAAGTAGTTGGTGCGGTCCGTGTTGGTGGTGCCGTTGAGCGTACCGCCAACCTCCTGAATGGGCGTGAAGTACTCGCCCGGGGTGTTCTTGCTGCCCTGGAACATCACGTGCTCGAACAGGTGGGCGAAGCCGGTGCGGCCTGCGACCTCGTCCTTGCTGCCCACGTGGTACCAGACCTGCGTGTGCACGATGGGCGCCGAGTGATCCGGCGCGAGCACGACGCGCAGGCCGTTGCCGAGCGTGAATTCCTCGTGCGGGATCTGGATTGGCTTCGCTGCGGCCAGCTGCGGCCACGCCGCGCTCGCCAGCAGGAGCAAAAGGGCAGGGGACCAGCGCACTCGTGCCTCCAGACGCGCCCAGGTGGGGTGCGGCCGAGACCCGTACCCCGGCGCTCGAACAGTTCCAACGGGCCCCGTTGTCCGCGACTGCAACCGTTCGTCCCTTTGCCCCACCGCCGGGGTGCGGCTAGATGTCGCGCGCTGTGAGTGTGGCGCTCACAGAAACATCGCAAAAGCGGCGGTTTAGGCGTCATGCCTCCTCGTCTGGGATCCCGAACGGCGTTCGCGCTCGTGTCGTTGACTGGCTTTCTGCTGGTCTTCGGCTCGACGGTGCGTGCCCATGGCGCAGGGCTGTCGTGCCCGGACTGGCCCCTCTGCTTTGGCCGCGTGGTCCCTGAATTTGACTTCCATGTCTACCTGGAGTTCGGGCACCGGGTGGTCGCGGGTCTGGTGAGCCTTGTGTTCATCGGCCAGGCAGTGCGCTTTTGGCGCAACGGGGCCTTCGCCGCGTCCGAGACCCTGCGCCGGCTCTACGTGCTCGCCGCGGTCGCGCTGGCGGCTCAGGTGGTCCTGGGCGGTCTGACGGTGCTGCACCTGCTCGCCGAGTGGACGGTCGCCAGCCACCTCGTCACGGGCAACACCTTCTGCGCCCTGCTTCTTCTGATTGCGCTGTCGGTCCGCGAGCTTGAGGCGCGTCCGGCGCGTCCGGCGCTCTCGCCGCTGGTTCGCAACCTGGCCGTCCTCATGGTCGTGCTGGTGCCCGTTCAGCTGGCGCTCGGCGGTCTGGTCGCGGGCAGCCACGCGGGTCTGGCTTGCGGCGCCTGGCCGTCCTGCAATGGCGCGGGCTGGTTCCCGACCTTCTCGGGCCTCGTCGGCCTGCAGGTCACGCACCGCGTGGTCGCCTACACGTTGGCGGTTGTGGCCGTGATCAACGCCCTGGTCCAGCGCGGCGCCACGCGCGCGCCCGCGCTGCTGGTGCTGGCCGCGGTGGCCCTTCAGGTGGTCATCGGCGTGTCCAACGTGCTGTTGCAGCTTCCGGTGGAGGTCACCCTGCTGCACTCCGCGGGCGCCGCGTGCGTCATGCTCTCTTCGACCTGGCTGGCGGCGGAGGGCGTTCGTAGCCCCGTCGCGTCGGCCCATCCCTCCGCGCTCAGCGCCGTGGTGGCCAAGTGACCCTGATCGACACTGAGATCGTGGCGCCGGAGGCTCGCTCGTTCGCAGAGAACGTGCGCCTGTATGTCGACATCGCGCGCCCCAAGGTGATGGCGCTCGTCGTCTTCACCGGCCTGCCGGCGTTGGTGCTGGGCAAGGACGTGTGGCCTTCGCCGGGCCGCGCCTTCGCCGTGCTCGCGGGCACGGCCATGGCGGGCGCGGCCAGCTCCGCGTTCAACGCCTACATCGAGCGCGACTCGGACGCGTTCATGGCGCGCACGCGCAACCGGCCGCTCCCGGCCGCGTCGGTGCTGCCGCTGACGGTGGTGGCCTACGGCGCGCTGCTCACGCTGCTGTCGTCCGCGGTGCTCTACGCGGTGGGCGGCGTGCTGCCGGTGCTCGTCAGCCTCGCGACCATCGCCTTCTACGTGTTCGCCTACACCATGTGGCTCAAGCCGCGCACCCCGCAGAACATCGTGATCGGTGGCGCGGCGGGCGGCACGGCGCCGCTGATCGCCAGCGCGGCCATGGACGGCCACATCGGCCTCGGCGCGTGGATCCTGTTCGCGATCATCTTCCTCTGGACCCCGCCGCACTTCTGGGGCATCGCGATTGTCCGCCAGCGCGAGTACGCCGCGGCGGGCCTGCCGATGATGCCGCACGCGGTGGGTGACCAGGGCACCCGTTGGCGCAGCCTGGGCTACACGCTCGCGCTGATCGCCGTGACACTCCTGCCCGTCTGGCTTGGCCAGCTCGGCCGCGTCTATGCCGTCGCCGCCCTCGGGCTCGGCATGTGGTTTCTCTGGCTTGTGGCGCGTCCTCTGCGGAGCCACCTGCACGCCGACGACTGGCGCGTTTTCAAGGGCTCCATCGCCTATCTTTCGATTCTGTTCCTTTCGATGCTCGTGGACCTCGCGGTCCCATGGGAGACGAACTGATGTCCACCTCCTCCGTTCACGCATGGCTGCGCCGCGCGATGGCCGTCGTCGCTGCGGCCTCGCTCGCGGGCTGTGACGCCCTGCCGACCTTGTGGCCTGCCAAGGATGGCTACCCCTACACCACGACCGATCCGATCTCGGACTTCGGCCTGCTCTCGCAGCACATCTACGTGACCATCACGGTGGTGGTGTGCGTGGTGTTCGTGCTGGTCAGCATCCTGCTCGCCGTCACGCTCATCAAGTTCGCGGACCGCGGCACGCCAGGCAATCCTGAGCAGGTCCACGGCAACATCACGATGGAGATCGGCTGGACCATCGCCCCGATCGGCATCGTGCTGTTCCTGATCGTGCCGACCATCCGCACGATCTTCCTGCAGCAGGACGCGGCGCCCATCGGCGCCAAGGACGAGAACGGCCAGGTCCTCATGGGCGAGGACGGCAAACCGCTCCGCCCGGCGGTCGAGATCAAGGTCATCGGTCGTCGCTGGTGGTGGCAGTTCGAGTACGTGAACGAAGGCATCGCCACCAGCAACCAGTTCGCGATCCCCGACGATCGCCCTGTGTCGCTGTTCCTCACGTCCGACACGGTCATCCACAGCTTCTGGGCGCCCCGCATCGGCGGCAAGCGCGACGCGATCCCCGGCCGCGTGAACCGCATCTGGTTCAACCTGACCAAGGACATCGCGCAGGGCCAGCCTGACCACATCCGTGGTGAGTGCGCCGAGTACTGCGGCGAGGCTCACTCGCTCATGCGCTTCGAGATCCTCGGCCTGGACGGTGCGGACTTCGACAAGTGGGTCAGCGAGTACAAGGTCGCGCCGACGTTCGCCGACGCCAGCATCAAGCAGAAGGGCGAGGAGGCGTTCTCCGCCGCCGGCTGCACCGGCTGTCACGCCATCTCGGGCTTCGCCGGCGCCAAGGGCACGCAGGGCCCGAACCTGACCTTCCTCGGTGACCGTCGCTTCCTCGCGGCCGGCATCAAGGACATGTACCCGAATGGCCGCGCCGATCAGGCGACGGCGCGCGCGGTCCTCACTCAGTGGATCACGGACCCGAACTCCATCAAGCCGGGCACGACCAAGTCGGCCAACGCCTCTCGCGCGCTCGACGGCATGAACATCCCTGCCGACGCCAACGGCGACGGCATCCTTCAGCCGGAAGAGCTCGCGCCCGAGAAGGTCGACGCCATCGTGTCGTACCTGCTGTCGCAGACCTCCTCCTTTCCCCTCCAGTAGTTCCACACCACTCCCCGAGAGTTCGTCATGAGCACCGCTGCCACGCACGTCGCGACGCACGCGCACGTCGAGCACGAAGAAGAGACCGGCTTGTGGTCGTGGATCACCACGGTTGACCACAAGCGAATCGGCAAGCTGTACCTGATCTCGTCGCTGCTCTTCTTCGCCCTTGGCGGACTTGAAGCGCTGATGATCCGCATGCAGCTGTTCCGGCCCGAGAACAACTTCATCTCGGCGCAGTTCTACAACGAGATGTTCACGATGCACGCCACGACGATGGTGTTCCTCGCGATCATGCCGATGTCTGCTGCCTTCTTCAACTTCCTCATCCCCCTTCAGATCGGCGCCCGTGACGTCGCGTTCCCTCGCATGAACGCGCTGTCCTTCTGGCTCTTCCTGTTCGGCGGCCTGTTCATCAACGCGTCGTTCCTGTTCCACGCGGCGCCGGACGGCGGCTGGTTCGGCTACGCGAACCTGACGGGCAGCAAGTACAGCCCGGGGCACTCGATCGACTTCTGGATGTTGGGCCTGGCGATCCTCGGCAACTCGTCGATGATGGCTGGCTTCAACTTCATCACGACGATCCTGAACCTGCGCGCGCCGGGCATGACGCTGTTCCGGATGCCCATCTTCACCTGGATGAGCTTCGTCGTTCAGTTCCTGGTGGTGATGAGCTTCCCGATGATCACGGTCGGCCTGATCCTGCTCATCTTCGATCGGAACTACGGCACGAACTTCTACTTCCCGCCCAATGGCGGCGACCCGCTCCTCTGGCAGCACCTCTTCTGGCTGTTCGGGCATCCTGAGGTCTACATCCTCATCCTGCCGGCCATGGGAATCGTCTCCGAGGTCCTCCCGGTCTTCGCCCGCAAGCCGCTGTTCGGCGCGCCGTTCGTCATCTTCTCCGGCATCATGATCGGCTTCGTCGGCTTCGGTGTGTGGTCGCACCACATGTTCACCGTCGGTCTGGGCCCGGTCGCGGACTCCGCGTTCTCGACCACCACGATGCTCATCGCCGTGCCCACCGCCGTGAAGATCTTCAACTGGATCTTCACGATGTGGGGCGGCAAGATCAGCTTCAAGACGCCGAACCTGTTCGCCATCACGTTCGTGTTCCTGTTCACGATCGGCGGCCTCTCCGGCGTCATGCACGCCAGCCCGCCCATCGACCTGCAGCAGCAGGACTCGTACTTCATCGTCGCGCACTTCCACTACGTGCTGGTTGGCGGCGCCCTGATGGGGCTGTTCTCGGGCATCTACTTCTACTGGCCCAAGATGTTCGGCCGCATGCTGAACGAACGCCTCGGCCAGATCTCCTGGGCGCTGTTCTTCATCGGCATCAACGTCACGTTCTTCCCGATGCACTTCCTGGGCGCGATGGGCATGATCCGTCGCTCCTGGCAGTACCCGGCGGGCGCCGGCCTCGACATGTACAACCAGATGGCGACAGTTGGCTCGCTCTTCATCTTCTTCGCGGTGCTGGTGAGCTTCATCAACTTCGCGCGCGGCCTGATGGGCCACGGCGAGCTGGCCGGTGATGACCCCTGGGATGCGGCGACGCTCGAGTGGTCGATCCCTTCGCCCCCTCCGCACTACAACTTCGCGAAGCTGCCGACCGTCCACTCGGATCGCCCCTTCTGGGACGAGAAGCACGAGGGCGGCCCGGCCGTCAGCCAGGCCAAGATCGCGGGCCCGGGTCCGCACCACGTGGCGATGCCGCCGTCGTCCTACTGGCCGATCCTCGTCGCCGTGTTCCAGGGCCTCGTGTTCGTGGCCTTCATGCCGGGCAGCGGCAGCGGTGCCTTCAACTACGACGCTTTCCTCAAGCAGGTCATGATCCAGGGCCCCGTCGCCCTGGCCATGCTCTTCTGCATCCTCGCGTGGGTACGCGAGGATGACACCCCTCGCTAGTCGCGCCCGAAAGGAGTCCCTTTATGACCTCACACGCTGTTCCGGCTGGCGCGCACGCGGATGCGGGCCACGAGGAGTTCGACGAGCACGCGTGGACGAGCCTCGGGCTCGACCACATGAAGCTCGCGTTCTGGACCTTCCTCGGTTCTGACTGCTTCTTCTTCGGTAGCCTCATCGGCACGTACATGTCGTACCGTGGTCAGAGCCTCGTCGGCCCTTACCCGCGCGACGTGTTCAGCGTGGAGGTCACCTCGATCTCCACGTTCGTGCTGCTGATGAGCTCCCTGACGATGGCGCTCGCCGTTCTGTACGCCAAGACGAACCGCCGCTCCGGCACCATCAGCATGCTGTTGGTGACCGCCGTGCTCGGCGCCTCGTTCGTCGGCTTCCAGATGTACGAGTTCGCCCACTTCTACCACGAAGGCCTGACGCTTCAGGGCAACCTGTTCGGCTCGACGTTCTACGTGCTGACCGGCTTCCACGGCACGCACGTGGCCATCGGCGTGCTCTGGCTCCTCATCCAGACGCTCTTCTACGGGAAGCGTTGGATCCGTGGGGACGAGGGCAATGCCGTTGAGGTCGCCGGTCTGTACTGGCACTTCGTCGACATCGTCTGGATCGTGATCTTCACCTTCGTCTACCTCATGGAGTACGTCGAATGAGCGCCCACAACGACGGACATGGCGAGCACGCCCACCGGCCGGTGTGGCACTACCTCCTGATCGCGGCGATCCTGACGCTGATCACCGGCTTCGAGATCGGACCCCTGTTCAAGCTGTACGCGCTGCCCGGCGAGCTGCTGATCGCGCTGTCGATCGTGAAGTTCGTGGTCGTCGTGGCGCTGTTCATGCACCTGTACGACGACAGCCGGGTCTTCACGTCGATCTTCGTGCCGGCGCTGATGGGCTCCATCGCGATGGTGATCGTGCTGATGGTGCTGTTCT
Organism: Pseudomonadota bacterium; assembly: GCA_947475315.1. Lineage (GTDB taxonomy): Bacteria > Myxococcota_A > UBA796 > UBA796 > CAIOSP01. The sequence goes on from CANJMY010000021.1 coordinate 20,285, forward strand.
GGGGCTGGATGCCCTCGCCCGGCAAGGACGCGATCCCCATGCAGGAGCGCTACTGGGTCAACTACAGCGGTCAGTGCAACGCGTGGATTCGCAGCGCGACGTCCAACCGTTGGTACTGCTCGTCGCCTGCGATCGACGCGGACCGCATGCTCGCCTACACGGCGCCTGCGCAATCCGCGGCGGCGGGCTGCGCCAGCGGCCTGAAGCTCGACCTCACGGGCAAGGCGGACGATGCGGTCAAGGCCGAGCTGATGACGGCCGGTGAGAAGCTGTACGGCACCAACTGCGCGATGTGCCACCAGCCGACGGGCCTGGGCGTGCCTGGCGCGTTCCCCCCGCTCGCGGCGTCGGACTACATCACCGACGCGAAGGTCCACATCGACACGATGCTCAAGGGCCGTACCGGCGCCATGGTCGTGAACGGCGTGACCTACAACGGCGCGATGCCTTCGCAGGTCGCCCTGTGTGACGACGAGCTCGCGGCGATCTCCACCTACGAGCGCAACGCCTGGGGCAACGCCCTCGGCGTGATCCTGCCCAAGGACTTCGCCTCGGCTCGCTAGCCGGCGCCTGTCCAGCGACCCCCGGTCGTCCGCAAGGATGTCCGGGGGTTTTTTGTCTTTCTGTGTGCCGCGCATCGATGCTCGGCCAGCGTTTGAGGGCGGCGCCGGGTTATCGGGCGCGGTCCGGAGGGTGCGCGCGATGCTGGCCTTGTGGCTGCTCAGCGGATTGGCCTATGCCCATGGCGGCGCCGTGCCGGTCCGTGGCGTGTACGACTGGAGTCAGCTCCCGGACCTCGCGCCGGGCGCGTGGATCGTGTGGACGCTCTTCCCCAGCGTCGTCCTCGGCTGCGTCGCGTTCAGCGCGATCTACGAGATGATGGCCGGCCCGTGGCGCGTGAAGTGGAACCTCTCTCCCGTCGGTCCCACGCGACGAGATCGCGTCCTCTTCCACGGCGGCGTGGCGATCGTCTTCTGCTCGCTCCAGGGGCCGCTTCACGAGCTCGCCGACACCTACCTATTCGCCGGGCACATGATCCAGCACCTGCTGATCACGTTGTTCTTCCCGCCGATGGCCCTGCTCGGGATCCCCGGCTGGATGTGGAAGCCCGTCACCGACAACCCGTGGGCGCTGGCCATCGGCCGCTTCCTCACGCGCCCTGTGTTGAGCGTGCTCATCCCGTTGTTCGTGCTGTTCGGCTGGCACGTGCCGCGGATTTACCAGGCGGCGCTCTACGACCACAACGTGCACATCGTCGAGCACCTGAGCTTCATGGCCGCGTACGTGATCCTCTGGTGGCCCGCGATGAACCGCAGCGAGGCGCTCCCGGCGCTGACGCCTGGCTGGCGCATGGCCTACCTGTTCGGCCAGACCCTGCCGATGAAGCTGCTCGGCGCGCTGCTCACCATGGCCGACTACGTGCTCTACCCGTACTACGCGCAGCAGCCGCGGGTGTTCGGCCTCGACCCGATGACGGACCAGCGCACGGGCGGGCTGATCATGTGGCTCCCCGGCGGTCTCGTGTTCTGGGTGACCATCGGCTACACCTTCTTCGTCTTCTACCGGCAGGATGAGCCCGCGAACCGGCGCGTTCGGCCGAGCCCGGCGCCGCTGCCGCAGGCCGAGTCATGATGCGCGCGGCGCACGTCTTGTTCCTCTCGATCGGCCTCGGCGCATGCGGTTCGACGCCCGCCACGGCACCTTCTGCGGCCGCCGTCGATCCGTCCGCAGCGCCTTCTGCGGCTCCCGTCGATCCGTCCGCGCCGTCTGCCGCGCCCGCCGATCCGTCCGCGAAGACGCTGACCACGCAGTCCCGCACCTACGAGCTGTCGGTCGCGTTCGATCCGCCCGCGCCCGAGATGGGCGCGCTGTTTGACGTCGTCGCGACGGTGGTCGACCGCCGCACCAAGCTGCCGCTCGTCAACGGCAAGGTCACGCTCAACGCGCGCATGCCGCAGCACGGCCACGGCATGGAGACCGACCCCGCGCAGGACGCGGGCGCGTGCGACAAGGACCGGACCTGCCCGCACGAGGGCGGCGTGTACCGCACGAAGGGCTTCAAGTTCCACATGGGCGGCGAGTGGACCGTGACGATCGAGGTGGTCGGCGCCAGCGGGACGGACTCGACGTCCTTCGTCTACGAGCTGAAGTGATGCGCCTGGGCTGGATCGCAGCGCTGGGGCTCGCCGCGTGCACGACTGAGGCGCCGCGGCCCGCTGCGCGCCCATCCTCCACCGGCTGGACCGCCGACGAGCGCGCGCAGCTGACCAAGCTGCGCATGGTGGACTGGCTTGCCAAGGACCCGACCAACTCCTGGGCGGATGATCCCAAGGCGATCGCGCTCGGTCGCGCGCTGTTCTACGACAAGTCGCTGTCGCCGTCGGGCTCGTATGCGTGCTCGTCCTGCCACGACCCGTCCAAGCACTTCACTGACGGGCTGCCGGTCGCGCAGGGCGTGGGCACCGCCGGGCGACACACCCCCACCGTGGAGGGCGCCCAGCACGGCCCCTGGTTCTTCTGGGACGGTCGCGCGGACTCGATGTGGGCGCAGGCCTCGGGCCCGCTCGAGAACCCCGTGGAGATGGGCAGCGACCGCATGCGCGTGGCGCGGGTGCTGTCGACCGCGCACCGCGACGCCTACGCCGCGGTGTTCGGCCCGCCACCGGACCTGACCGACGCGGCACGCTTCCCGGCGGACGCGCGTCCGGACGGCGACGCCACGGTGCCGCTCGCCATCGCGTGGAGCGGCATGGCGGACGCAGACCGCACGCTGGTGACGGGCATGTTCGTGAACGGGCTCAAGGCCATCGCCGCGTTCGAGCGCACCGTGCTGCCGGGTGACGCCCCGTTCGACGCCTACGTGGACGCGCTCCACGGCGGCGACCTGACCGGCGGGGGCAAGCTCGACGAGGCGGCCGTGCGCGGCCTGCGCCTCTTCCTGCGGGACGGCAACTGCATCGCCTGCCACCACGGCCCGCTGTTCACGGACGGCGCCTTCCACAACCTCGGCACGCCCGAGCCGCGCGGTGGCTTTGATCCGGGCCGCAGCGTCGGCGCGTCCGCGGTAAAGACCGCGGAGTTCAACTGCGAGAGCGGCTGGTCCGACGCGCCCGACTGCCCCGAGCTGCGCTACCTCAACCCGGACTTCCTCGACTTCCCGTCCGCGTTCAAGACGCCCACGCTGCGCAACGTCACGCTCACCGCGCCCTACATGCACCACGGCGGCATGAAGGACCTCGACGCCGTGCTCGAGTTCTACTCGGCCCTGCCCACCCAGCCCGTGGTTGGGCACCGCGAGCTGACGCTCAAGCCGCTGAACCTGACGCCCGCGCAGCGCGAGGACCTCAAGGCCTTCCTGAGGTCGCTGGAGGCGCCCGTGCGGCCCGAGGCGCTCCCGCCCTAGGCCTCGCGGCCGCGACGGATGCCAGACCACGCCCAGGCGCCCACCAGCACCCCGCCGATCGCGAACCACTGGATGGCGTAGGACAGGTGGTCGATCGCGTAGGGCTCGGCGACGTAGCCGGAGATGGGCACGCGGTTGTGGGCCTTGCCCTGGTCGTGCTTGAGCTCGGGGCCGACCACCAGGTACACGCCCGCGGTGACGCCCGCGCGCTTGGCGATCGTGTGCCAGGGCGGGCCGACCACGCGCGCCGCGAAGCCGGCGTAGGTGGTGGTCTCCTGCGGCCAGCGCTCGGGGCGGACGTCGGTGGGGGCCAGTGGCGACACGTCCGCCGCGGTGTCGATGGTCATCACCAGACCGTCGACCGTGGTGGGCACGCCGCTGGGCGCGTCGCGCGCGACCGCCGCGAGCGCGTCCTTCCAGCCCTCGTCGGGGATCCAGCCGCGGTTGACCAGCATGGTCGGCGCGCCGCCAAAAGGCTGGAACGGCGCGATCACATCGTAGCCGGGCTGGCCGAACTCAAACCGGCCCGACACCAAGTAGGGAGCGGTGTCGATGAACTGGCCGGTGAGCGTGGCCTTGCGCCAGCCCAGCTCGGCGGGCGGCTTGGCGAGGTCCTCGTTGGTCGCCAGCGGCGCGTCGAGGTGCTTGTGGATCGTGATCAGGTTGGCCGACGACTCGACGTGGCGGCCGTACTGCCACAGGCCCAAGTTCACCAGGATCGCGAGGGCGATCCCGGAGGTGACGGTCGCGGGGATGGAGGGGCGGAAGGGCACGGGAGGCTCACAGTCCGCGCGCGGCGCATCGGCGCGCGGTCAGGGTTCCTATCGCCCGCGGGGCAGGGCGGCCCCGCGTCGTTTCAAGCGCGACGGCGGCGCAGGACGGAGAGGGCGCCGACCAGCAGCCCGAGCCGCGCGGAGAGGCCGCCGGTGTCGTCGCAGCCCTTGGGGCCCTTGTCGAACTCGTCGGTGGTCACCGACCCGTCGCCGTCGCGGTCGAAGGTGGCGAGCTCCTCGGCGCTGACGTCGCCGTCGCCGTTCTCGTCCATCGCGCAGTCTTCGTCCGGCGTGGCGCAGTTCGGGTCGCAGTGCATGTCCAGGTACATGCCGCGCGACTCGCAGTAGTCCCAGTCCGCGAACTGCGGGATGTAGTCCTCGCCCTCAACCGCATGGATCTGCTTCCAGATGAAGCCTGCGTAGGTGCCGACGTTGGTGCTGCCCGACTGCTGGAAGCACAGGTCCACGCTGGGGTTGGTGCCGAAGCCGAAGCTGTGCACGCCCCACTGCTCCAGGTGGCCGTCCACCATGGCGTACTGAGGGCCGCCGGAGTCGCCGCTGCAGATGTTGGTGTTGCCGGGGTTGGTGACCGCGTTCGTGTAGATGAACGACGAGTCCGCGCCGGTGAGCACCAGGGTGGCGTCGCGCTTGACGCCGTTGGAGCTCTGCGCGGCCGAGCTGGTGATGCCGTAGCCCACCGAGATGACCTCATCGCCCGCGGCGCCGGCCTTCACCGGCTTCTCCTTGAACCAGACGGGCTCGACCCAGTCGACCGGCTCCTTGAGCACGAGCACGTTGATGTCGTTGTCGACCGAGCCGTTGGAGCCCGTCGCGTAGCCAGGGTTGACGTGCACCTCGGACAGGCCGACGGCCTTGACGTTCGCGCCGTTGACGTCGTTGCCGAAGAACACCTGCATGTTCGCGGTGATGAGGTCTTCGGAGATGCCGTACTGGGCGGCCAGCTCCTTGGTGCAGTGGCCGGCCGTGAGCACGACGCGGGGCGTGATCAGCGACGCCGAGCACATCTGCATGTTCTGGCGACCGAACGCGAAGCCGAGCGCGACCGCGGCGGGGAACTTGTCGCCCTTGACCACCTCGCCGTTGACGATGCGGCCGGTGGCCGGGTCGGCCTCAGGGGCCTCCTGGGCGTGGGCGACGGTGAGCGCGAACAAGGTAGGCAGCAGCATGGGGCGTCTCCAGATGCGTGTGAGCCACCCGCCCGATCAGGACGGGGGGCTCGACAGCACCAATTAGCCTAGGAGATTGCCGTTGCCACCGTCGCGTTCGCGAAGACGATGTCCAGAAATCAGTACGGGTCGGCCAGGAAGGGGAAGGTCTCCGACCCGGCGGACAGGGACACGCCGTCGACCAGCCCGGACTCCGAGCCCAGGATGAGCAGACTCAGCGTCACGTCGGTCGTGTCGTACGCGGGGATCCTCCCGCCGCAGCTGCCGTCGCTGAACTGGCCCAGCGACGCCAGCTCGACCGCCATGTACTGGGTGCAGCCCGTGCCCCCGGCGTCCACGTAGAGCTGGTCGTCGGCGAACAGCGCGGCGGTCCCATTGTACGTGCTGGCCGACGCGGGCGCCCCTGAGGCCCCGGCGGAGTTGCCGCAGATGGTGTCCATCGCGTCCCAGATCGCCGCGGACGTGCGGATCTTTTCGGACCAGCTGGAGGCCCACGAGGACGTCGCGGCGTCGCGGTTGTAGTTGTCGCGGGTGAGGTCGGCCATCACGCCCTCGTTGAACGCATCGACGAGGATGGTGGACACGCCCGGGCGCCCGACGCGGTCGATCTGCGCGCCGAGCAGCGGCTTGGCGGGCGCCGCGACGTCGGTGTCTGACGTGACGTCGGTGTCGGCGACGACGTCGGTGTCAGAGGTGACGTCGGTGTCGGCGGCGACGTCGGTGTCAGAGGTGACGTCGGTGTCGTCGTCAGACTTGTCGCCATCGGCGCACGCGCTGAGGGTGGCGACCACGAGGAGGGGCAGCCAGGTGCGGAGGGGGGGGTGCATGGTGTGTCTCCTCTAGATCGAGTTGGTGCTGGCCCAGACGCCGAGGATGTCCCCCGCTCCGGTCAGCAGCGAGAGGTCCACTTCCATCACGATCGACAGCACGTTCTGCTGGTCGAACTTGTCCTTGGCCGCCCCGCCCGCAGGCAGCGAGTCGGGATCGGTCTGCAGCTTGTTCAGCAACAGGCTCGACGTGGAGGCGTCCAGCGTGGGGCACCCGGCCGCGTTGAAGATCAGCGCGCCCGTCACGCCCTGCACAACGGCGCGGGCGTCCTTCAGGCCCGTCAGGTTGACGTGCTCGGGGTCGGCGCGCAGGCCGGCGAACACCTTGAACTTGCCGCTGGCGCTGGACAGGCCGGCGGTCGTGGACGCGTTGCCGGTCGTGATGTCCGCCGTGGAGGTGCCGGGCCAGCAGGTGATGGCCTGCGCGGCGTCGAACTTGCAGACGACCGTCGTCTCGGTCGTGGCGGCGCCGTAGGACGCCGCGCGGTTCACATGGATCACGTACAGCGCGGTCGTGGAGAACTTGGACTGCGCCGCCGCCGACGGCGACACGTTCAGCGCCAACTCGAGCTTCCCGCCGCTGGTCCAGGCGTAGAGCCCGGTGATGTCCGTGGACGGGTCGGCCGCGACAGCAGGGCTGTCGGCGTGGTCGAAGGCGACGGCGGTGGACGACAGCCCTCCGACGAGCGCGGCCGCAGCCAGCGCCGCGAGCGTGATCTTGTTCCTCATGGTGCGTGTCTCCCCAGCGCGCGCGAGTTCATGCCGTGCGCGACGGGGAAATCCTAGCACGCGGGTTTGCGTGCTCGCGCTGAATCAGACGACGCGGATCCAGCCGTGCGTGTCTTCGACCGCGCCGACGTGCAGGTCGACCAGGGCCTGGCGCAGGCGGAGCGTGTTCTTGCCGATGTCGCCCTGGCCGAACCGGATCTCGCGATCCTTGTAGGCGAGCGTACCGACCGGCGCGAGCACCGCAGCCGTGCCGGACAGCGCCGCCTCACCGCCGCGCTCGGCCCAGGAGATCACCTCGTCGAGGCCGACGTGGCGCTCCTCGACACGGTAGCCCAGATCCCGCGCCATGGTGAGCAGCGAGTCGCGCGTCACGCCGTGCAGGAAGCTGTCGTCGAGCGCCTTGGTCACCACGCGGTCGTCGTCGATCAGCATGAAGTTGGACGCGCCGGTCTCGGCGACGTCGCCGTGCGGGGCGAACAGCACTTGGTCCACGCCGAGCTCGCGCTTGCGCTGCTGGGTGATGGCGAGCGCGAGCGCGTAGTTGGCGGCGGCCTTCACGCGGCCAAACATCGGCGTGGTGCGGGGCTGCTCGGTCTCGACGGCGATCTTGAGCGGGCGCAGGCCGCCCGCGAAGTAGTCACCGACCGGGCTGCACAGCACAAAGAGCATGGCCTCCTTGGAGGGCGAGCCCGCCGCGCCAATGTTCGGCTCGGTGCCGATCATCGTGGGGCGGAGGTAGAGCGAGCCGGGGGCGACGGGCACGTGCTCGGCGTTGGCCTGCACCGCGCGGATCACCATGTCGGTCAGGCGCTCGACGCCCGGGTCCGGCAGCATCAGCACTTCGGTGGAGCCGCGGAAGCGCTCCACGTGGCGGTCCAGGCGGAAGATGCGGACGGAGCCGTCCAGGCCGCGGTGGGCCTTGAGGCCCTCGAAGCAGGCGCTGCCGTAGTGGAAGACATGCGTGGCCGGGTGGAACGGGATGGGCGCCACCGGGACGACCTCAGTCTCCGTCCACGCGCCGCCCTTGAACGACGCGGTGGTCATGATCGGGGCGAACTGCGTGCCGAACGGCGTGGTGGGCGGCGGCGGGTAGGCCATCTTCGACTCCAGGTGGCGGGCCCCTTAGCGCGTCGGGGTCGCCTTGTCCGCGAGACACCAAGTGGCGCCTTCGGGGCAAATTCTTGTGGCCGGGGCGCGTCGTGGCGGGTGACGGAGAGGTTCCGGCGCGGCGACAAGCGCCGTTGGGGAGCGAGAGATGCGCGTTTCACTGATCGTGGCCTTGCTTGCGGTGGGGGCTTGTCAGAAGGGCGCGGACGATCCGGACGGCGCCTCGGAGCTCCCCCTCGACCCGAACAGCCCTTGGCCCAAGTTCCGCGCCAACGCCCGCCAGGACGCGCGCGGCACGCCCCGCGCCGAGGATGGCAACGGCCAGCCGTGGGTGGTGCCCACGGGCAAGGGCATCTTCGCGTCGCCCGTGGTGGACGGCGACGGCACCGTCTACGTCGGCTCGGCCGACCGCTCGTTCTACGCGATCGGCGACGATGGGGCGGTGCGCTGGACGGTGGAGACCGGCGAGATCATCGACTCCGCCGGCCTGCTCGACGACGCGGGCCACGTGTTCTTCGCGTCTGGCGACGGGCACCTCTACGCCCGCAACCGGGCCGACGGCACGGAGGCGTGGACGTTTGAGGCCGAGGACCCGGCGACGATCGGCAGCTTCATCAACTGGTTCGAGGGCAACGTCGGCATGCTGCCGAACGGCGACCTGATCGCCCCCAACGACAATTTCCGGATCTACGGCATCAACCGCGAGACCGGCGAGAAGAAGTGGGGCTTCGCGATGGGGGATCAGACCTGGGCCTTGCCCGCGGTCGACCCCGCCACGTCGCGCCTGTACGCGAGCAACAACAACCTGATCGACGCACGCGGCGGCAACCTCTACGCCATCGACGGCGACGGGGCGGAGGTCTGGCGCCGCTTCAGCGGCCTGGGCACCATCGCGGCCAGCCCGCTGCTCACGCGCGACGGGCACCTGGTCGTAGGCAGCTTCGACGGCTTCGTGCGCGCCTACGACGCGTCGAACGGCGAGGAGCTGTGGTCGTTCGGCACCCGCGATCACCTCTACTCGTCGCCCGCGGCGTTGGGCGACGGCACCCTCATCCAGCCGAGCGCGGACGGCACGGTGTACGCGATCGATCCGGCCGACGGATCGCTGGTGTGGGCCTTCGACACGCAGGCGCCGATCCGCTCGTCGCCCGCGGTGGGCGGGGATGATCGGATCTACATCGGCGGCGGCGACGGTCGCCTCTACGTGCTCAACCCGGATGGCACGCTGCGCTGGTCGATGCAGCTGATCGACGGCGATCGCAACGATCTGAACGCGAGCCCTGCGCTCGGCGTGCACGCGGTGATCCTCGCGGGTGAGTCGGGCGAGATCTTCAGCGTGCCCTACGACTGGTGCATCGAGGGCGGCGGCACCGACGCGCGCTGCTACGTCGGCGGCGAAGACCTGCCTGCGGACAGCACCGACCTGTACTTCACCACACGCTGGGGCAACCTGGACGCCACGCCGCCGACGACGATCGGGCCGATGGAGCCGCTGGCGTTCAGCTTGGTGTCTCGCGTCGGCGGCGACACGCAGCTCGCGCTGCTCGACTCGGACGCGCTCGACGTGACGTTCGACCCGCCCACCGACGCCGAGGTCGTGGTGTCGTCCGACCGACGCTTCCTGTCGATCCTGCCGTCCTCGTGGAGCGGCGACTCGCTAAGCGTGACGGTGTCGGGCACGGCGCGGATCAACCCGGCGCGCGCGGGCCTCGCGTTCTCCGGTGGCGATCCAGGGCCGACCTTCTCGCACACGTTCACCTTCGACGTCGATCGCACGGGCCCCAACGCCGCGTCCAAGGTCACGCCGGGCGCGCGCTGGGCCGTGCGACGCCTGGCCGCGCCGCTTCCGACGCTGCTGCCAAGCTACAACCAGATCGGGTTCGACTCGCTGCACTACGAGGTGGGCGCGCTCGCGTCCGATCTGCCCGCGCTCGATGACCTCGCGTGGATGGTGGGCGCGCTCCCGGACGGCCACGTCGATCCGCTCACGCAGGTCCGCCTCCCGCTCGACCTCACGACGGACGGCCGCGCGATCACGCTGCACAACCGCGGCGGCATGAAGCTCGAAGCGATGAGCCTCACGCTGGCGTTCGACGACTTCCGGATCGCCGCCAGCCTGGACGACGCCGGCAGCGCGGTCGGCGGCGCGTCGGTGTGGGTGGCGGCCACCTGCGGCGACATCCCGTTCTACGGCGTGTTCCTGCGCACGCTCGGCCTGTGCAACCCACAGACCGACGGCCTGGGCGTGTGGGGCGGTGTGCTGATGGAGTCGGAGTCGCCCGCGCCGGAGGTCGGCGCGTCGCCGACCGCGTTCGCGCTGGACGGTGACACGGCCACCGTCACGTTCACGCCGGTCGGGTTTGAGCCGGCTACGCACGTCCTGTCGCTCGCCGCGCTCGACGGCGACGGCGCGATCGTGAAGGCGGACTACGGCACGACGACGACGGTCACCGACAACGGGGCCGGGTCGTGGACGGTGTCGGTGCCGCTGACCGGGGCGGGCGCGAGCACGCTCGTGCTGATCGTCGACACGCAGCCTGTGGCGCACGGGGGCGTCGGGATGTGATCGCGCTCGTCCCACCGCGTGGCGCGGCGTGAGGGGCGGAGCGCTACCGGCTGCCGCGCATCAGCGCGGTCACGTCCAGCGTGAGCTCCGGCAGCGCGAGCGACGTGAGCGTGTCCGACACCTGCACGCGCTCGGCGAGGTCGGCGCCCGTGAAGCGCTCGATGGCGCCGCGCGGGTCGACCGCCCAGAATTCGCGCACGCCGGCGGCGGCGTAGACCAACCGCTTGGTGCGGCGGTCGTACTCGCGGTCGCGGGAGAGCACCTCGACGCACAGCGTGGGCACAGTGAGGATCGGCGGCCGCACGGCATCGTCGAGCGTGCCCTGCAGCACGAACAGGTCGGGCTCCAGGATGCGGTCGCGACCGAAGCGCAGCGCGCACGGTGACAGGCCGACGGTCCACGCGTCCTTGCGTCCGTGGGCCCAGGCCGCGAGCAGCAGATGGAGCGACCCCACGAGCCGCTGGTGATGCCAGAGCGGCGGGGGCGTCACGATGACCTCGCCGTCGAGCAGCTCGACGTGCTCGTGGGTCTCGGGCCAGGAGAGGAACTCCTGCTCGGTGACGTAGCGGCGTACGGTGGCTTCCATGGGCACATTGTACCTCGACGCGTCGGCGTCTGGCGAGCCGTGTGCAGGGCTTGGCTGGCCGGTTCGACACCGGCTCCGGACTTCCGCCTGCGCCCTCATGGAACCGCGCCCGCGCGCCGCGGTCAGCCCAGGGGAGCCCGGAGCGCCCCATGCGAGTCGTCCCCGTTCGCCCTTCGTCGACGTCCTTCCGCCCGTCTTGTGTGGACCGCGAGGACGCCACCTTCGTCGGCTTCGCGGTGCTGCTCTACGCGCTCGGCGCGTCGGTCGGGCTGTGGGCGGCCACCACCACCGTGCCCAAGACGGACTTCGCCCAGGTGGTCGGCACCATCGCGCTGGTCCAGCCTGTGCTCGCGGCAAGGCCGGTGGCGGCACCCCCGGCGACGGTCGTGAAGCGCGCCGCCCCCCCCGGCCGCGAGCCCGTGCAGGCCGCGGCCCCGCTCCCCGCGAACGAGTCGCTGGAGCTGGCGTCGCCGCTCCTGCGTGGGCTGCAGCTGCTGGCGACGCTCGGACAGGGAAAGGGCGGCATGCTGGTGCCGGTCGATGCGACCCAGGTGTCGGACCTCTCCGCGCGGCTGTCGGCGGTGGGCGCGGACGCGGCGAGCGCGCCCGGCACCCACCTGCGGGCAGGCGAGGGCCATCCGGGCGGTGAGCGAGGCATCGGCGTGATCGCCGTGGGGCCGGACGTCGCGGCGCACGTCGACGCGGCGGTCATCACGCGCCTGCAGTCGGCGACCGTGACGCTGGCGCAGTTGGCGCCGGGCGCGCCCTCAGTGCCGATCGGCGCGCTGGTGGGCCGCTACGGCGGGCAGGTCCGCTACTGCTACGAGGCGTCGCTCAAGCGTCACCCGGACCTGGCCGGGCGGCTCGCGGTGCGCCTGACCGTGTCGGGCGGCGCGGTGTCGGACGTGGAGATCGTCGACGACAGCTTGGACGACGCCGAGGTCGCTTCGTGCGTCCGCACCCGGGCGCTGCGCTGGGCCGCCAAGGGCCTGCCCGATGGCGACGCGACCATCCCGTTCGTGATGATGGCGGGCGAGTGAACGCGCGCCGCGTTCGTGCAGGGCTGAGGTCGGTCGACCGACCCGAACCCTTCAGACGCTACGCGTCGCGCCAGGTCAGGCCGCCGATGTAGTCGGCCTTGCCAAGCGCCACGCCGTTGTGGCGAAGGATCGCGTAGGCCGTGACGATGTGGAAGTAGAAGTTCGCGGTGGCCATCTCGTGGATGTAGTCGTCGCCCGACATGACCTTGCCGGGGGCGAACCCGAGCGGCACCGCGCGGCCCTCAGCGCCGTCGAAGTCCGACGCCTTGAAGCTGTCGAGGTAGGCGGTCACCGTGGCGATGCGCGCGTGCAGCTCGGCGAGCGTGGTCTCGGTGTCGGGGTGCTTGGGCGGTTCGTTCCCAGACAGGCGCGCGGCGGCCAGCTTGGCGGCGTCGCATGCGGCCTGGATCTGACGCGGCAGCGTGTACTGGTCGGGCGCCAGGCGCGCGGTCAGCAGCAGCGCGGGGTCAAAGCCGCGGGTGGCGGCGGACTCGGCGCCCTTGGTGAGCCAGGCGTCCAGGTTGCCCAGCATCTTCTTCATCTGCATCAGGTTCGCGTACGAGCTCGACATGAGGTGCTCCTTGGTGCGCGGCAGATCTATCGCGACAGCGCGGGACGCGTGCTAGGCGCCGGACCGGGTGTGACCCCCGGGTCACGCTCGTCCGGGGAGCTATCATGTCGAGCGTCGTGTTCTTGCGCGCCTCCAACGTGGGCGGACACCGCACCTTCTCGCCCGCCGCGTTCGTGCGCGAGCTGGCGCACTTGGACGCCGTGAACCTGGGCGCCGCGGGCACGTTCGTGATCCGCGCGGCGGTCGATGAGGACACGCTGCGCGCTGAGATCGCGCGGCGCTTGCCGTTCGAGACGGAGATCCTGATCGTCGACGGCGATGCGCTGGTGGCGCTCTTGGACACCGACGCGTTCGCCAGCGTCGACGCTATCGAGGGCGCCAAGCGTCACCTGAGCGTGCTCCCGCAGGCGCCGACGCGCGCGGTGTCGCTGCCGATCGATCGCCCCCCGACCGACGCGTGGGAGGTGCGGCTGGTGGCCGTGGTCGGGCGGTGCGCGCTGAGCGTGCAGCGCAAGGTCGGCCCGGTGGCGAAGGTGTACCCGAACGCGGTGGTGGAGAAGGCGCTGGGCGTGGCGGCGACGACGCGGAACTGGAACACGCTGGGGGCGATCGTGAAGGCGCTGCGGGCATAGGGGCGCGTCCGTCGCCGAGCTGCGTCGCCTCAACCCCACCTGACCGCCGCGCCCTACACGTGCGGGTACGGCTGATTTGCGTAGGCGATCTTGCGGACGTTCTCCAGCACGCGGCCCATGTAGATCCACCAGAACGTGTGGGCGAACACCCACTGCACCGGCGCCAGCCACGGCGCGCTCGCGAACATGGTGTAGGTGTAGACGATCTCGATCTCGTTGGGCGCGCGCTCGCGCGTGTCCCACTCGCCGACGAAGCGGTTGAACCCGAACATCCACTGCTGAAAGTCGGACACCTGGATCTTCCAGCGGACGTTCTCCTCACGCTCCAAGACCTGGTCGATCGACGCGTAGCCGCCGGCGAACCCGAGCGTGGGCGCCATGTGCACGCGCTTGGTGCTGCCGACCTTGGCCCAGCCGGTGTCGTCGGTGCAGTGCGTGACGCGGGGCATGGGGCCAAAGCCGGTGTGGACCTGACGGATGTCGCCGAGCATGGGCGAGAGGAAGGCGCGCTCCAGAGGGCAGTGGAAGACGGCGGTGCGTTGGACGCGGGGTGGCATGAGGCCTCCTGGGTGATGCCTTCATCCCACGGTGGACGGGTCGCGCCCACTCGCGTTCGCGCCTGGGAATGGTCGGCAAAGCAAGGTCGGAATTGGCCGGTGCTCATCGGGTCCGCTCACATTCATGTTACCCGCGGCCCATGCCTCCTCGCACCCGCCGCCCCACACAGCCCCGCGCCAAGGTGACCGTCGACGCGCTCGTCGAGGCCACGGGTCAGGTGTTCGGCGCGCGCGGGTTTGAGCACACCACCACCGCGCGGATCGCCGAGCGCGCGGGCGTGAGCATCGGGTCGCTCTACCAGTACTTCCCGGACAAGGTTGCGCTGATCACCGCGTTCGTCGCGCGCAGACTGCAGGAGGACGTCGAGCTGATGGAGCGCGTCAGCGTGCGCGCCGCGGGCCTGCCGCTGCTCGACGCCGCGCGCGTGGCGATCGAGGAGCTGGTCCTCATCTTCCGCCGCGATCGCGCGATGTACCAAGGCGTGGCCGAGGTGCTGCCGCTGCTCGAGCAGACGACTGAGGTGCGGCAGGGTTTGGTCCTCGCGCACGCCGCCGCCACCGCGATCTTGAGCGCGCACGCGGACCTGTTGGGCGGTCGTGACCCGGAGCTCGTCGCGCTGGTCGCGATGCACGCGGTGCGTGGGTCGCTGTTTCGCATCTTGGAGTTCTCACCCGACAAGCTCGATGACCCCGCGCTCCCCGAGCTGCTGCTGGGGATGGTCGTAGGCGTCGTCGTGGCGCCGGAAGGTGGCGCGCCGCGCGCGGGCTGATCGGAGGGCGCGCGCGGCCTGCTGGGAGGATGGACGCGCGGGAGGACCTGCGGACGGACACGACGACGCGCGCGCCTAGCCCGGCTCGCCGGGGAAGGTGGGCGCGGCGGGGGGCGCAGGCGCGTCGGGCGTCACAGGCCCGTCGGGCGTCGCAGGTGCGTCCGGCGTCGCGGGTCCGTCGGGGAGCGCGGGCGTCGCGGGCGCGTCGGGCTCGCCCGGCGTCGTCGGTTCGCCCTGCGGCGGCACCTCCGGCTCCGACCAGTGCTCGTCGACCGGGTCCGTGAACGGGACCACCGCCGCCACCTTGTGCTTCACGGGCGCCTCGAACATCAGGCCGAGCAGCACGCCGCCGACGGGCGCCACCGGGTAGCCCGTCGCGCCGACGTCGACGCCGACCTCGCCCTTGAGCTGCAGGCCCCACGCGCGGTGGAAGCGGTAGACGAGCGACGCGTCGATCAGGGCGGTGCCGCCCAACGCGGGGCGTAGCCCGTCGCAGTCCACGACCTTGTCGCAGCGCCCGTTGCTCACCTCGTCGGGCAACCGCAGCACCGGACCCGCCTGCGCGCCGAACTTCAGCGCGACGACCAGCAGGTAGATCGTGCGGTGGAATTCCAGCGTGACCGCGGTGCGCGTGTCGAGCTTGTCCGGCTCAAACGCGAAGTCCGTGTGCGCGCGCACGCCAAACGACCACGTCCGCCCGATCGAGAACGCGTCGTCGACCTTGCCGGTCCAACCGCCGACGCCGACCTCAGCGCCCACGCCCACCGGCATCTCGAACGCGGCGCCCAGGCCGCCCGCCGCGTCGAGGTACACACCCGCCGTGCGATCGCCCAAGCCCGCGTGCGCGGCGGTGGGCAGCGCGAGGAGCGCGGCGGCGAGGGCGCGCCTCATGGCGTGTCCTGGGTGGCGTCGGTGTCCACCGCGGGCAGCGCGGCGGGGGAGCGCGTCCACACCGGCGTCACCGTCGCCCAGTCGTTCGACGTGGTCGACCACGCGATCGCGGTGGTCCAGTCGCCCAGCTCCAGGTCGGCGGTCCAGCGGTAGTCGCGTGAGTCGGGCGTGAAGGTGCCGAGCACGCCCTTCCCCTGGGACACGATCGACACGCGGTTGATCTGCGACTCGCCCGCGTGCAGGTCGACGACGAGCGTGTGCGTCACGGGGCCGGTGGGTGCTGCGTCGGTGTCGTCCGTGTCGACGTCCGTGTCGGGCTTGGACTTGGGTACCAAGCCGCCGGGGACGACGCCGTCGACGCGCAGGTTGAGCCACGCGCCGTTGCCGCAGCCGAGCTCACCGACGTTGAGCGCGCGCGTGATCTCGACGACGCCGTAGCGCTTGGGCGTGCCGACATCGAGCCACACGTCGGGGCCGCTCGGGCGCACGAAGCGTCCGGCGTCGAGCCAGCGGAACCACGGTGCCCACGCGTCGAACGGAGGGCCGCCGGGCGTGTCGAGCGCGACGAAGGACGGCGTGGCCTCGATCGACCAAGGTGCGGCGTCCAGCGCGCCGAGCACGGCCAGATCGACGATCGTGTAGCGGTCGATCGACGGGCCGCCCCACGCCAGGTTGAGCACGGCGCCGGGGTCGAGGTCGCGCACGCGCGGCGCGCTGTGGCCGGAGCGCCCCGCGTTCTCGCCCCACGGCCACGCGCCGATTGTCCAGCCCTCGGGCGACGTGAGCGTGGTGCCCGGCGTGGTGCGGATCCACGCCGCGTCGTTGAGGTAGGCGCCGGTGGTCGCGACGTCGTCGAAGGCGGTGATCACCGCGAACTCGTAGCCGGCGACGACCGCCGCGCGGGAGCGATCGGACTCCGACACGCCCTGCGTGCGCGCGCGGCCGCCCTCCCAGCCGAGCGAGGTGAGCACCCGCGTGCCAGTGGTCGCCATGGCGGGGATCATCGCCACCTGCAGCGTCTGCTCGTCGCCCGCGAACAGCTCGGCGCGCAGCGTCTTCGTCGTCCACGCGGGGCCCGCGGACAGCGTCAGATCGATCACGCCCGCGCCCGTAGCGATGCGTGCGCCGTCCGGCTCCATGCGCGTCAGGCCGCTGCGACCGTCCGCCGCGCGCCACGACACGCCGACCGGTCGCACGCGCACGTCCGCCGGCCACACCGCCTGCAAGGTGATCGCGGCGACGGCGCCCAGCGTGAGCTCCACGGCCTCGCCGGGTGCTGAGATCGGGGAGGACGCGCGACCGGCGATCACGGCGCGCAGGCCGTCGACCGCGGCGTCGATCGTCGCGTCGTAGGTGCCGTCCTCAGCGACCGGCACGCGGCCCACGAGCGCGTCGCCCTTGAGCAGATCGACGGCGGCCGCGCCCAGCGCGTTGCCCGAGATGTGCTGGTGATCGGTGGGGCGCAGCGCCCACGCGCGCGCGGTGTCCGAGAACAGGAGCGACGACGTGCCCCCGACCACGATCGCGCCGCCGAGGTCTTCGACCACATGGCCGCCATGCCCGATCACCGCCGGGTCGGCCATCAGCCAGCCGTCGACCCGCGTGGCGGCGGTGTTGGTGGCGATCCAGAAGCCCTCGGCGCCCTCGACGTGGAGCCAGGGGTTCCCGGCCTCGGTGCGCCAGGTGACGGTGCGACGATCGCCCGCGGCGGTCGCGTCGTGCGCGGGGAGCGCGCGCACCAGCCCGGAGACCTGGATGCCGTCGTCGACGAACTCCAGATCGTCCACGTCGAGCCAGCCGCCGCCGACCAAGGGCGCGATCTCGTAGACGAAGTCCGCGCGACCCCACGCGGCGGCGTCGACCAGCGTCACGCCGCCAAGTCCCGCCAGCGACAGCGAGGCCTGCGGGTGGCGCAGCACGGCTCGGTACAGCTCATTGCCGATGAACAGGTCGGGGCTGTCGCCGTCGCCGTTCGCGAACAGCATGCTGCTGCACGCGATGGACGACGCGTAGGTCTCGCCCGGCCCCAGCGGCGTGGTGGGGCAGGTGCTGTCCACGGCGGCCGGCACATCCGGGGTGCACGCGGCCAGCCCGACGAGCGTGAGCGCGCGGACCCGCCAGACCAGCCTGTCGCGCGCGCGGACGATGACCTAGCCCTCCTCGGCGAACCGGATGCGCATCGGCACCAGACGCGCCTTCTCTCCATAGCCCTGCGGCAGGTCGCCCGTCGTGTAGTCGAATGTCCGGACCTCGCCGGGCTTCATGGGGACCATCCAGCCATCCGGCACCGGCGTCGGCCACTCCTTGGCGGGCGCGACGAGCGGGTAGCCGACCGACCCGACCTTCTTGCCGGACGCGTCGAGGAAGTCCAAGCGGTAGGTCAGCGACTCGATCGTCTTGTCGCCGGCGTTGGTGATCTGGGCCTTGAAGCCCCAGCCGTTGAGCGGGCCCTTGGGGTCTTCGGCCAGGTTGACTTGGGCGGTGACCACGTCGGTGGCGGTCAGCGCGTACGACGCGGCGGCGATGCCGCGCTCGGCGTCGCCGCGGCGCTTGGTGGAGGCGTCGGGGCAGAGCTCCAGGAAGCGCTTGTAGGCGGGCACGTCGCCGGTGGCGGTGGCGGCCTCGAGCAGCAGCGCCTCGCGGGCGTCCTTCACCAGCTCGATCGACTTCCCGGCGGGCAGCTTGGCGAGGTAGGCGTCGTAGTCCTCCAGCACATTGGAGGCCTTGGCCTTCTCGAACATGAGCTTGTCGAGCGCGTCCTTGGCGCGCATGCCGTTCATGCTGTCGGCGTTCTTGGCCAGGTACGCGTCCCACGCCTCGATCGTGTTGGCCTTCTCGGCCTCGGCGAATTCGTCGGCGCAGCCAGTGAGCAGCAGGGCGGTGAGCAGGATTGAGTGCATGGGACCTCCGGTCGGGCGCATCGTCATCCCGTTCGCGCCCCAGCGCAAGGACCAAGGTCACGGCGTGCGTTAATCGCCGCGCATGACCGCCCTGAACCCCGAGCCGTCCAAGTCCGTCGATCGCGCCCAGCAGGTGCGGATCACCGAGGTCTACCTGTCCGTTCAGGGCGAGTCGACGCACGTGGGGAAGCCCTGCGTGTTCGTGCGCCTGACCGGGTGCAACCTGCGCTGCTCGTGGTGCGACTCGGTGTTCACCTTCACCGGCGGCGCCTGGCGCGACATCGACGCGGTGGTCGCCGAGGCCCACGCGTTCGGCGTGCACACGGTCGAGGTGACCGGCGGTGAGCCCTTGGTGCAGAGGGCGGCGATCCCGCTGATGGAGCGGCTGCTGGCGCTCGGCCACGAGGTGCTGCTGGAGACGTCCGGCTCGCGGCCGATCGACGACGTGCCGGACGGCGTGCACGTCATCCTGGACCTCAAGCCGCCCGACAGCGGCGAGGTGGCGTCCAACCTGTGGACCAACCTCGACCTGCTCGACGCGGGCGACGAGGTGAAGGCCGTGATCGCGTCGCGCCGCGACTACGAGTGGGCGCGCGACCAGGTGGTGTCGCGCCGGATCGCCGAGCGCTGCACCGTGCTGTTCTCGCCGGTGTGGGGCGCCGTCGTGCCCAAGGACCTGGTCGCCTGGATCTTGGAGGACCACCTGAACGTGCGGTTCCAACTCCAGATGCACAAGGTCGTGTGGCCCAAGGACGAGCGGGGCGTCTGACCGCGCCCCGCGCGCCGTCCGGGCCTACTTGGCCGTGAAGATGCAGCGCGAGATCGGGTAGACCACGTCGGCGGTGACGTACAGGTAGTACCTCTGGCCCTTCACCAGCGGGGCGGGCGCGCCCGACGCGGGGAAGCGCTGAACCATGGTGTCGGGGACGACGCCGTAGGTGACCGTGTCGTTCTTCTGGGGAGCCTCGCCCTCGGCCAGGTCCAGGCGCCAGATCACGCCGTCGGGCAGGTCCAGGTTGGGCGGGACGGTCGGGGAGATCGTGCCCTCCTCAAGGACGTAGACGTAGCGGGCGCGGCCAGGGGCCCAGGTGATCTTGCCCTTGCTGTCGATGCCTTCCTCGGAGGTGCAGGCCTCGGGTTGGTAGCTACGGAGCACGTCGAGGGGGCCCGCGCCGTAGGTGTCGTCGGCGAAGTCGGACTCCTTGAGCCCGCGATGCGCCCCCTCGTCCTCGAAGATGCGGATCATGCGGGCCATGTCGGTGGTGGGGAAGATCGAGTCGTTCGGGTGGGTCAGGTCCGCCCGCGCGAAGCCGTTGTTCTCCTCGGGCGGGTAGGCGCCAAAGCCCACCGTCGAGATCCAGCCCGCGCCCATGGCGATGCCGCGGTCGTTGAACATGTTGAGCAGGTTGCCGGACCCGTCGATGTCCCACACGGACGGACCATTGGGCGCCTTCGCGTCATGGCAGCACACACACGCGGAGGCGCGGGTCTGCTCGCGGACCCAGTCGACGTCCGCCACATAGTCCGGGTCGGTCATGCGCGAGTCAGACTGGTTGTAGCGGTCATTCGGCGGGACGGGCGAGTAGGGGCGCTGGCGGCGGACCGGCTCACACGACGCGTAGTCGGAGAAGGTGCGGCCCTCCTCAGTCGCGCCCGAGATCATCTGCCAGGTGCAGACCTGGCCGCCTTCGGACTGGCCGACGGGCTCGCCGGGGAGCGGGTCCTTGCAGATGAGCTCAGGCATGGGGAACGGGTTGTCGTTCACCACGATCTCGTCGGCGTTCGGGCCGCCGCAGATCGGCGCCGGATCCCAGTAGCCGCCGCCGAAGAACTGGCAGCCGGTCTTGCTGCTCCCGCACTTGGTCGCGTCGGTGCCGAGGATGTGGATGTTGAGCTGCTCGCCCTTGTCGTCGGTCAGGCAGTCGCCGAGCTTGGGCTCGTCAGGGCAGGGCTCGCCGACCTTGAGCGTGGACTTGAGCTTGACGCAGCCGGCCTGCGCGTCCTCGACGCTCCAGTCGCCCAGGTAGTCGCGGCATTCTGGGTCGTTGGTGAACGGGCTGATGTACTCGCAGGAGCCGATCAGCTTCTTGGAGAGCACCGGCTTCTCCGGATCGCCGCAGGCGGACAGGAGGAAGGCGGTCGCGAGCACGGTGACGAGGCGGATCAAGGGGGCTCCTCTGTGCGGTGCACAGTCTTTGAATAGACTTTAACCGCTAGGACCGAAGCCCACTACGCGGGTCACGTCGGATTTTGTCGGCCCGCATCGCGGGCTGTTTGCACAGTGGGGCGTATGTGCCCGATCTATGCGTCCGGGTCTGGCATGTCGCGGTGGAGGCTGACGCGGCCGTGCGCGTCGGGTTCGGAGATCGACACGTGGCCCGACCGGTCGTCACCGGCGCGAGCCTGGATGGCGTTGGCGGCCGACTCAAGGCGCCAGCGCGCCCGGCGCGACACGCTGGGGACCGCGGTGCGGAGGAGCGCGATGCTGCGCCACGAGCCGTGCTCACCCAACATCTGCGCCGCGGACCGCGCGAGGAGGTCGTCGGGGTGGGCGACGAAGGCGAGCATCGCGAGGTCGAAGGCGGCGTCCTCCAGCGGCGCGGCGTCCGCCGACGGGAAGGTGGACGCGAGCAGGTCGCCGGTCGCCTTGGTCACCCCGTCCTCGGAGGTCGCGTCACGCGTGTGGGTGCCCAGGTTGGCCAGGACTTGGAGGCGCGCTGCCACGGGCAGGCGGCGCGCGCCCACCGCGACGGCCTCCAGCAGCCGGAGGTCGGTGCGCTTGGACGCCTCCACCAGGATGGGCAGCAGCTGGTCGTCGCTCGCCGTGTCCACCACGAGCTCGACCAGGGCGGGCGCGTCGCAGGCGCGGACCAGCGCGACCGCCGCCTCGGGCGCCTCGCCGTGGAGCAGCCCGATCATCCGGCGCAGCGGCTCGTGGTCCTCCCGCGCGGCGGCGAGCCCGGCGAGGACGCGCTCGGCGTGGGGCCAGGTGCGGGCGGCCACGCTGAGCGCACGCGCGCGCACGCCCGGCGCGCCGTCGGCGTCCACCACCGTCAGCAGCCGCTCCAGGCGGTCGGTCGGGGCGTGGTCGGTCAGGGTGGCGGCGTCGACCACGCACTGCAGTGCCTCCGCCGCCTCGCCGGGGTTGGCAACCGGCACAGGCAACGTCAGGCTCGCCACGCCGCGCTTGAGCTCGCCGCCTCTGGCGATCAGGTCGGCGATGCGCGCGCGCGCGGGCGCGGTGAGGCTCGTCGTGATGACGTTCGGATCACCGTAGCAGGCGCACAGGCCGTCAAAGGCGGGGTCGCCCGTGCGACGGCGACCCTTGGGCGCGCCCTCTACGGCGATCACGTTGAATTCGACGGACCGACCGGCCGCAGCGAACCGCATCGGGCCCGCGCTGCGTGCGCCGTGTGCGCCGTGTGCGTCGGGTCCGCCGGAGAAGCGTATGCCCTGCCGGCCCCAGGCCAGCATGACCCGGCCGTGGCTGTCGAGGTCGGCCTGCATCCCGAACTCGTCTGCGAAGGCGAGCCAGAACTCTCCGTCGTCGGCGGCGCCGGCGGTCTGCGTTCGGGGCGATCCGCCGTGAGCGCCCCAGAGTCGGCGGAACAGGCCGTCGATCAGGTCCACCAGGGCGTCCTCCCAGACCTCGGGGAGCTTCGGGGGGCCTGCTCGAAAGCGCACGCGCGCCTCCGCGGAGCAGGGGTCGGGCCCGCTTCGCCGCTTGCGTGTATCGCACAGCCCCCGGTGGGGCGCGGCTGCAACGCCTGGAGTCGACGAATCGCAAGGTTGGAACGTCCGGACTTGACGGGGGGACAGGGATCCGTGCTAGAAAGCGAGGATGCGCACCTCCCTGCCCATTGTGGCCACGGCTTTGCTCGCGGCCTGCTCCAGCTTGCCGTCGTTCTCGCCCTACACCAAGGACGGGGGCGGTGCCTCGGACACGGACATCGACGGCGGCGGTGGCTCGGGCGGCGGCGGCGGCTCGGGCGGCGGCTCGGGCGGCGGCGGCGGCGGCGACACGGACGTCAGCGGCGGCGACACCGGCTGGCCCGACACGGACGTCGCGGACACGGATGTCCCCGCCGGTGGCGGCGGCGGCTCGGGCGGCGGTGGCGGCGGGGGAGGCGGCGGCAGCGCGGTCGTCGTCACGCTCGGCTTCTGGCAGGACTTCGACTACTTCTACGACTACCAGTCCAAGGGTCACCACGAGGTGTGGATTGGCCCGGAGTCGTCGACCGATCCCAAGGACGGCACCTGGGTGCTCGTCGTGACGGACGGCACGCTGCAGGCGTCCTCCATGGGGAACGGCTGGGAGCGGCAGGTGTTCGACCTCGGCCCCGACGTGTCGGCGACCGGATGGACCCGCTTCCGCGTCGCGTTTCGCTATGACGCCTCGAACGCCGACAACTGGTACATCGACGACGTCTGCTTGGCGTCGGTCGCCAACCCGGCGCTTGTGGTGGACTGCGACCTGTCCTACCAGAACTTCGAGACCGCGAGCTACCCGCGCCTGCCCAACGGGTGGACGACCATTCGCGGCGCGCACCATCAGGGGCTGTGGCACTGGGAGTCCACCTCCTTGTCGCACGGCGGCTTTCAGGCGGCGAACATCCACTTCTCCATCGACAACATCGACCAGTTCATGGTGTCGGCGGCGATGGACGTGAGCCCCTAGGCGGGTCAAGGTCGGCGCACCGCCGCGGATCTGCATGACGCCTCCTCCGACCAGCCTGGGTGCCTACGAGCTGCTTGAGCGTATCGGGCAGGGGGGCATGGGCGAGGTGTGGCGCGCCCGGCACCGCACGCTCGGGAAGGCCGTCGCGGTCAAGCTGATCCGCGCGGGCACCCTCGGTGAGTCGGTTGAGGCCGACCGCGAGGTGCTGCGCCGCTTCGAGCGCGAGGCCCACGTCGCCGCCGCGCTGCGCTCGCCCCACGCCATCCAGCTCCAGGACTTTGGCGTCACGCCGGACGGCGCCTTCTTCCAGGTGATGGAGCTGCTCGACGGCTTGGACCTTCGTCAGCTCGTCGAGCGCTTTGGGGCCGTGCCCGCGGGGCGCGCTGTGGGCCTGCTTCGCCAAGCCGCCGACGCGCTCGCTGAGGCGCACTCGCTCGGCTTTGTGCACCGCGACGTGAAGCCGTCGAACCTGTTCCTGTGTCGGCTGGGCACGCGCGTGGACTTCGTGAAGGTGCTCGACTTTGGCCTGGCCCGCCGCACGGACGGCGGCGACCCGAGCCTGACCCGCACCGGCGGCATCCCTGGGTCCCCGGCCACGCTCGCGCCGGAGGTCCTCCGCGGTCAGCCGCCCACCGACAAGGCCGACGTGTACGCGCTCGGCTGCGTCGCCACCTGGCTGCTCACCGGGCACCTCCCGTTCGAGGGCGCGTCCGCGATCGAGGTGATCGTCGGCCACCTGGAGCGCGCCCCGGCCCCGCTCGTCGACGCCTCCGGCGCCCCGATCCCCGCGCCGCTCGCCGCCAGCGTCGCGTCGGCGCTCGCGAAGGACCCCGCCGCGCGCCCCACCATCCGCGAGTTCTCCCGGGCCCTCGCCGCGACCGGCCTGGAGTCGACCTGGACCGAGGAGACCGCCGAGGCCTGGTGGACGCTGAACCAGCCCGCCGCCACCGCCCGCGCACCGGTCGCGCCTGCCTCGGTCCCGTTCTCCCGCGAGCAGGCCTACGCGCGGCTGCGCAAGGACTTCGAGGCCAGCCGCATCAACGTCGGCGAGTACGAGCGCCGCATGTCGGTCGCGCGCGTGGCCGACAGCCCGGTCCAGATCCTCGACGCCCTCCGCGGCCTGCCCGACGAGCCCGCGCCCCTCGTCGTCGTCGCACCTCCGCCCCCCGCGCCCACGACCACCGCCCTGACCGCCCCCTCCGCCCCACGGATCGTCGCGGTCCTGTCGTCCCAGGTGCGGTCCGGCGCGTGGCGACCCGAGTCGAACACCGAGGTCGCCGCCGTCATGGGCAGCGTCGAGCTCGACCTGTCGAGCGCGGTGCTGGAGCCCGGGATGACGGAGTTGCACTGCAGCGCGTTTCTTGGATCGATCGAGATCACCGTGCCGCAGGGGCTGTTTGTCGAGATCGCGGGTTCGGGGTTCCTGGGTTCATTTGAGGGATCTTCGGGGGGCTTGAAGAGGGCGGGGGAGCCCTGGATTCGGGTGACGGGGAACGCCGTTTTGGGCAGCGTTGAGGTTCGGGTACGCCGATAAGTTCTGGGAGCGTCCCACTTCGCGCCCTTGCAGGGCGGGGCTTTCCCGCAGACCCGGCCTGCGGCGCGACGCTCGCCATTCCCGTGAGGGTTCGGTTCGTTGTGGGGGCGTCCCACTTCGCGCCCTTGCAGGGCGGGGCTTTCCCGCAGACCCGGCCTGCGGCGCGACGCTCGCCGCTTCGGCCGGTCACCCGGGAAAGCGGGCCCTGTGGCGCGCCCGTCGGGAGGTTGCGGCGACGTCCGGCTCCGGCAGGCC
The DNA here is from genome assembly GCA_947475315.1 of Pseudomonadota bacterium. Lineage (GTDB taxonomy): Bacteria > Myxococcota_A > UBA796 > UBA796 > CAIOSP01. Next base: position 45,291 of record CANJMY010000021.1, read on the forward strand.
TGATCGCAGGGATCTGCCTCCGCGGACCTGGAAACGGTCCGCTGCGACAGATCCCTGCGC
>CANJMY010000022.1 GCA_947475315.1 Pseudomonadota bacterium
CGAGCGCACCGACGGTCCCTCGTCGGAGGGGCCAGGAGTGGGTGGGGGTAGGGCGCCGACGCGGGTAGCGGCGTCGGTCCCGGGGGCGTTGCGTGAGCTGAGCCATGGTGCGCGTCGAGCAGCCCGTCCTGCCCGTCCTGCCCGTCCTGCCCGTCCTGCCCGTCCTGCCCGTGCCGCACGTGCCGCCCGCGCCGCCACGTCCGCACCCCCGACGCCGTCCGCTCGTGGCACACTGCCGGTGCTGCCCACGCTGTCCGGCACGCCCGCACCGCCGGGGCTGCCCGGGCGCCCGACACCGCCCACACCACCACCCAACCCCCGTACCCTCCCAAAAGGGCTCGTTGGCCCGCCGCCCCATCGTGACGACAAGCCTTTGGCCGGCCGCGACGGGGTCCGCATGTACGGGCCGTTGTAGGCCCGTACATGTGGATCCCCGGCGATCAGGCCAGGCCAAGGGCGTGCCGCCGCGACAGTCTGAGCGGGCCAAAGAGCCCGTTTTCGGAGTAGCCGGCCCCCGCGGCGAGCGGCCCGCCGAAGGCGTCGACCCGCGGGCAGCCATGTGGAGCCCCGGCGATCAGGCCAGGCCAAGGGCGTGCCGCCGCGACAGTCTGAGCGGGCCAAAGAGCCCGTTTTCGGAGTAGCCGGCCCCCGCGGCGAGCGGCCCGCCGAAGGCGTCGAGCTGCGGTCAGCCTAGCGGTCCGCCGAAGGCGTGGACCCGCGGTCGCCTAGCGGCCCCGCCGGAGGCGTCTGCCCGCCGGCAATGGCGATTAGGCCCCGAGCTTCTCGACCCAGTTCACCAACGTCCTCACCGACTGGCCCGTGGCACCCTTCACGTAAGGGTCCACCTGCCCGTCGTAGAACGCCGACCCGGCGATGTCCAGATGAGCCCAGCGGGTGTCCTTCTTCACGAAGTACCCGAGGAACAGCCCCGCCGTGATGCTGCCGCCGTTGCGCCCGCCGGTGTTCTTGATCTGGCCCCAGGTGCCCTTGATCAAGCGGTTGTACGCGTCGACCAGCGGCAGCCGCCAGACGGCCTCGTTGGCGGCGGCGTAGGCGCCGGTGAGCTCGTCGGCCAGGCCCTGGTCCTTGGTGAACAGGCCGGTGTAGTCGGGGCCGAGCGCGACCAGGATGGCGCCGGTGAGGGTCGCCAGGTCGACCACGCGGCTGACGCCCGGGACCTCCGACGCCAGGATGAGCGCGTCGGCGAGGATCAGGCGGCCCTCGGCGTCCGTGTTCTGGATCTCGACGGTGACGCCGTTCTTGTAGCGCAGGATGTCGCCCAGCTTGTACGACGTGCCGCTCGGCATGTTCTCCACGCAGGGCAGGAAGGTGTCGACCGCGACGGCCAAGCCGAGCTCGGCGATGGCGCCCGTGGCGGCGAGGGCCGTGGCGGCGCCGCCCATGTCGCAGCGCATCGTGAGCATGCCGTCGGTCGGCTTGAGCGACAGGCCGCCCGAGTCGAACGTGACGCCCTTGCCGACCAGCGCGACGTGGTCCTTGGCGTTGGGCGGGCGGTACGAGACGCGGATCATCACGCCGGGGCGGGCCGAGCCCTGGCCGACGGCGACGATGCCGACGAGGCCCTCGGCCTCGCAGCGCTTGATGTCCCAGACCTCCACCGTCACGTGAGGGATCGACTCGAGCTTGCGGGCCTCAGCGGCCAGCGACTCCGGGTAGATGTCGGCGGGGGGCGCGTTGACCAAGTCACGAGCCTTCTGCTGCCACGCGGCGCGCACGCCGGCGGCCTTGGCGGCCCCGGCGATCGCGGCGCCGTCGCCGTTGTCGAGCACCGTGAGGGTGTTGAGCGAGGGGCGCTTCTGCGCCTCGGGCAGGTAGGGGTCGTACGCGTAGTTGCCGACCGACACCAGCTCCAGCACGTCGCGGGCGGTGGCGCCGTCGAGCGCGCCGAACGCGACCGCGGCAGTGATGGCCTTCTCGCCGCGGGAGATGGCGCCGACCTTGGCGCCGGCCAGGGTGCGATCGTTCGTGCCGCGGTCGCCCAGGCCGACGATGACGAGTTGCTTGGCCTTGGCGCGGCCAAAGGTGGGGACCAGCAGCGACGCGCCGCCCTTCGCCTCGAACTTGCGATCCTTCAGGTAGCCCGCGATGTCGTGGCCGAAAGCGCCGAGCGTACGCGACAGATCCGCGGCGCCGTCGCCGGTGATGCCGACGGCCAGCAGGTCGACCTCAACGTTGAGGGCATCGACGGCAGAGAAGACGACATCCATGACAGCTCCGAAGGGTGGCGAGACAAGGTTCGCGAGGCGGGGATCAGCAGGAACGGACGGAGGCGACCAGCACGATGAACACAAAGCCGCCCGCGATGGTGGCCATGAAGGCGGACCACGGATCATCCTGGAAGAAGGCCAGCACGCTGGTGCGCAGGCCGTCCAGGCGGTTGAAGCGGGGCGGCAGGTCGCCCATGTCGTAGGCGGGCAGGTCGCCGCCGATCGGCGCGGGGGGCGCGTAGTCGTGGTAGTTGTCGTCGGCCTGCAGGGCGGACGGCATCGGCATGTCCAGGCCGTCGTGGCTCAAAGACGTGGTCGTGATCGGCTCGTAGGCGATCGACGGCAGCGTCGGTGGGTTGGACATGGACGACGGGATGGGCAGGGACGCCACCGGGAGCGACGCGATCGGCACGCCGCCGCGGCGCGGCTCCGGCGTGAACGACGCGGGCATCGGCGCCAGGTCGTCGTCGAAGGTGGACGGCTCGGCCTCGGCGGGGCGGGCGTAGTCGTCCGTGGGCGGCGCGATCGGCCGCGGCGGGGACTTGCGGGCGCCGCCGAACTCGACGACGTCGCCGTCGTCCTGGTCGGAGTTGTACGTCGGTGAGGCCGGCCGGGTCATCGGGATGGGCTGGGGCACATCGACCGGAACCGCCGGCGGGACGTAGCCGGGGCGCGGGCGCACCTCGAACTTGCCCTCGGAGACAGACGCCTCGCCGCGCGCGTCCTTGATCGAGAAGGCCGTGCGGATCTGGTAGCGACCGGGCGGCACGTCCGGCAGCGTGAAGTTGAAGCGCCAGCGGCCCGACGGGTAGCGCTCGACCGTGAAGCGCGAACCGTGGATGCGCACGCGCCCGTCGCCGGGGGCGTCCTGATCGCGCAGCAGCAGGCCGACCGCCACGTCCTCGTCGGCCGCGCAGCCCGACGACGTCTCCACGTTCACGCTGAACTCGGCGGGGCCTGCGCCCTCGAACACGTTGTCGCGCGCGGACGTGCCGAGCATGACCTTCGAGACGTTCTTCACGGTCGGGTGGATCAGCTCGTGCACCTCGACCAGGCGGGTGCGCAGCTCGTCGACGCGATCGAAGCGGTAAGGCGGCGACGGCGTGGAGGGGCCCGACAGCGCGCGCTCCAGCGTGGAGCCCAGGCGGGTGGTGGCCTTGGTGGCGAACCGCGCGATCACGTGCTCGGCGCGCAGCCGGGCGACGGCGGCGTCCTTGAGGGTGGCCAGCTGCACGCGACCCAGGCCTTCGGTCGGCAGGTCCAGGCGGCGCGAGCCGTCGTCGGCCATGCCGGGCGCGCTGCACGCCCGCCACAGCGCCACGCACAGCGACCAGGTGTCCCACGTGGCGCGAGGCGTCCCGGTGGACTCGGGCGGCAGGTAGACCGAGCGGGTGGCGGCCTTCTCCAGCGCCGCGCGCACCGGCACGAGCGCCGGAACCAGGTGGTCGGCCAGCGCGATCTCGTCAGACGGATCGAGGAGGATGTTGGTCGGGCGCAGGTTGCCGTGCGCCACGCCGACGGCGGCCGCCGTGTCCAGCTTGTGCAGGATGCGGATGACCAGATCGATCGCCTCGGAGAGCGGCAGGCCGCTCGCCAGCCGCGTCTCAAGCGTGCCCGCAAAGCGCGGGGTGACGATCGCCGGGCGACCGTCGGGCAGCGTCACCGCGCCCAGGAGGCGGGGCAGGAACGCGTGCCGGTGAGACTCCAGCTCGCGCCGGAACGCGTCCGCCGCCGCAGCGCACGCCGCAGCCAGGGCGCCCGCGTCGGTGACGCCGGCCAGATCGTCGATGGAGAGCGGCGCCTTGAGCACGCCTTTGGTGCCGTCGGCCGCCACCACGGCGTACGAACGGCCCCACAGACCGCGGCCAAGCTCCGATTCGATACGCCACGTCGTGGCGCCCGAATCTCCACGGGCGGAGGTGACGACTTCACCAGTTTGCATCGATGCCTCGCGACGCGTCGCGTCGTCAGTCCAGATCACCGGGATCGATTCCAGCCTCGCCATCGGCGAGGAAGTCCGCGACCGCGCGTGCGAGGCCGACGTTGGAATTCGACAGGACGTGCTGGTATTCGGTCCGCGTCGGGGCCCAGACGTTCCCCGCGGAGTCCTTGAAGCGCTTGAACAGCGCGTCGTTCGCCTTGGCCGGGATGCGCGGGTCCGCGCTGCTCGCCAGGATGCCCAGACGGTTGGGCATGTTGCCCTGCGGCAGCAGCGACGCGGCGCCGACCATCATGTTGGGCGGCGCGGCCGTGCCGTTGCCACCCGGGAAGATCCGGTTCAGGCCGTTGCGGAGCGGCTGCAGGTCCGGCGACACCGTGGCGCCGTAGAGCACGCGCAGGTCATCCACCGGCGAGTCGAGCACGACCGCCTCGGACTTGTAGGCGAAGCTGCCATCCTGCTTGCGGATGGACAACAACTCCGACGCCGCGCGCGAGCCCTCGCCGCCCAGGCCGACGATGAAGATGCGAGACGTGTCGACGTGGATGGGTAGCGTGACCGGGTTGCCCGGCGGGAACGGCTCATTGGCGTGCAGCCAGCCGAACTCAGCCGCCGTGCGGCCGTCGCGGAAGAACAGGTCCGCGCTGAAGTCGTTCTCGTTGACGCTGCTGCGGTTGTGCCACCAGTCGCCCCAGCAGTTGCTGGGGAAGAGCATCGCGATGCCCTTGGTGGCGAGCGCGGCGGGGAGGGCGCCGGCGTCGATCTCCGCGTCATCGTAGGACGGGTACATGCCGAGCGTGGCGAACACCTGCTGGGCGGCCCAGTCGAGCTCCAGGCGGCGGGACAGGCCCTGCGTCTCCTGGAAGGTGTCGGTGCCGAACGGGTTGGTCGACGTGGGGGCGATCACCCAGTCGAACGCGCCCGAGTGGAACACGACCGCCGTGGGGATGGAGCCCACGTTGGGGTGGGCGCGGTAGTCAGCCTGCTCCGGGTAGACCAGCCAGAACCGCGCGGCCGTGCCGTCGGGGCAGGTCAGCGACATGTCGAACGACTCCACGAACCAGTCGTCCGGCGCACCGACCACGGGCGAGAACGCCACGCGGCCCGTGTCCACCACGGGGTTGTCGAGCTTCCAGCATGCGGAGAGCATCAGCAGGGACATCAGGCGCAAAGCGCGCACCGCGGCCTCCATTCTGTGGCGAGCATAGCGTCTCGACGCGTGGGGGGAAAGCGCACCCGTCGACCTTCTCACACGCACGTTGTAGGTTGGGCCTGGAGGGCGGACCATGACCGAGCGACGCGACGACGCGGCCCCGACCGGGAGGCGCCTCCCTGGCGCGCTGCCACCGGTGGCTTCGGCCCCGTCCGGCCCGTCCACCACAGCACCTTCGGCCGCGCCCGGCGTGGCGGCTCCGTCCGTCCCGCAGGTCGTCGCGGCCTCTCCGGTCGCCGTCACCGCCGGCGCCCCCACGTCGGAGCAGCGCACGCTCCGCGCGGTCGGCGCGTTCGCGCTGGGCACGGCGGCGGTCCTGCTCAGCGTGGCGGCGGCGATCGTGATCGGGCTCTGGCCCCCACCTCCGGTGGTCGACCCGTCCGCCGTGGCGTCCGGCGGCATGCCCGAGGACGTGGTCGCTGCGCTCGCCTCGCTGCGCAACGAGGCCCGCGAGGTCGTGGAGGTCAAGCACGTGCCGCAGCCGCCCCCGCCGCGCCCGGCCGACGCCACCATCGGGCTGCCGGAAGGCCACCCGTACCGGGCCTGGGCGCTGCGCTGTCCATCCACCTCCATGCCGCCGCCCCTGACCGAGGGGCCGATCACGCCCGGATCGCAGACCAGCGTGCTGATCCCCATGGTCCCACCGGTGCGCTGTGAGGTGTCGCTGGCGGGGCCCGGCACCAACCGCATCGACGTGCGCGCCGGCGCTCACGTCACCTGCCACATGGCGGGCGGGCTGGTCTGCGACTGAGGCCACCGCCCCGCGCGGCCAAGCGGCGCCGAATCGGCTAGGGGCGGCCTCGGAGTGCCGCCTTGATCGACCTGTCGACGCTTGCCCCGCCCGCGCCCGCCGCGGAGCCCAACGACGCCACGCCCAAGCGGGTGTGGTTCCACACGTTCGGCTGCCAGATGAACGAGTACGACACGGGCAAGATGCGCGCGCAGCTGCGGATGGACGGCTACCAGGACGCGGCCGCCCCCGACGAGGCCGACCTCATCCTGCTCAACACCTGCTCCATCCGTGAGAAGGCGCAGGTCAAGGTCGACAGCGCGCTCGGGCACTACCGGCGCCTCAAGCGCCTGGGGCAGCCTGTCGTGATCGGCGTGGCCGGCTGCGTCGCGCAGCAGGAAGGGCAGGCGCTGCTCACGCGCTACCCGGACCTGGACCTCGTGTTCGGGCCGGACGGCGTGCCGCACGTGCGCAAGCTGGTGGAGGAGGCGCGCTCGGGCCGCCGTGTGCTCGACACCGACTTCCTCGACCTGGAGGCGTACCCGTTTGTGTCCGACCTGGACCCTTCGGTCGACGGCATCGGCGCGTTCGTGACCATCCAGAAGGGCTGCGACAACAAGTGCACCTTCTGCATCGTCCCGGCGACGCGGGGCGCTGAGGCGTCGCGCCCAAGCACGCAGGTGATCGACGAGGTGCGCGGCCTGGTCGGCAAGGGCGTGCAGGAGATCACGCTCATCGGCCAGAACGTCAACAGCTACGGCCTCAAGACGCCGGGCGAGGTCACGTTCGCGCAGCTGCTCTACGAGGTGGCCGCGGTGCCTGGCGTCACGCGCATCCGCTACACCACCAGCCACCCGCGCGACATGGGCGACGACGTGGTCGCCGCCTACCGCGACCTGCCCGCGCTCGCGTCGCACCTGCACCTGCCCGTGCAGTCTGGATCCAGCGCGGTGCTGCGCCGCATGAAGCGCTTCTACACCCGCGAGCACTACCTCGACGTGGTGAACAAGCTGCGCGCGGCTCGCCCGGATCTGGCCCTGACCACCGACGTGATCGTCGGCTTCCCCGGCGAGACCGACGACGACTTCGACGCCACCATGGCGCTGCTCGACGAGGCGCAGTTCGTGACCTCGTTCAGCTTCAAGTACAGCCAGCGCCCGGACACCGCCGCGCTCCGCCTCAAGGACCCGGTCCCCGACGACGTCGCCAGCGAGCGCTTGAGCCGCTGGCAGGTCGCGCAGCGCGTGCGCAGCCTCGCCTGGACCCGCGGCCATGAAGGCCAGGAGGTCGAAGTGATCATCGAGGGCCCGTCCCGCCACGAGCCCGCGGTCCTGTGCGGTCGCACCTCGGGCAACCTCATGGTCAACTTCCCGGGCGACCCGTCGCTCGTCGGTCGCACCGCGCGGGTGCGCGTCACGCGCGGCTTCACCAACACCGCTCGCGGCGAGCTGATCGCGTGAGCTACGCCGCGCCCGCGCGCAGGGATCTGGGTGGCCTCTGGCTGCTCGTGTGCTTCGGCTTCGGGTGGATCGGCGTGCTCGCGCTGGTGGTGATGGTGGTCGTCCTCGCCGTCGCCGTGTCCTGGGCGTCGCAGTTTGGCGCGGATCCCGAGGCGATCGGCCGCGTGATCACGCAGCTCAACGCGGGCGACATGTCTGGCCTTCCGGCGTGGGTGATGTCGCTCACGCTCGCGGTGCAGTTCCCCGGCATGCTCGCGCTGGTGTTCGTGGTGCACGCGCTGGTAGGCTGGTTCTGGTACGGCCCGCGGCCCGCCCTCGTCGCGCGCCCGGACGGCTGGACCGGCGTGTTCGCGCTGCGCGCCACCTCCTGGGAGTCCTTCGCGGCGGCGATCGTGATCGGCCTGACGGTCGGCATGTTGCCGGGCTGGATCGCCGAGCAGATCCGCTCGTTCAGCCCCAACACTCAGGGTGCGGTCGAGCTGATCAACGACACGCTCACCAAGGGGCCGCTGCTCTCGCGCCTGGTGGCGATCGTCGCGGTGGTGCTCATCGGGCCGGTCGTCGAGGAGCTGGTGTTCCGCGGCTTCATGTGGGACGCGCTGCGCCGCATGGGATCGCCGCGGCTGGCCTTGGTCGGCAGCTCGTTCCTGTTCGCGCTCTACCACATGGATCCGGCGCAGTCGTCGGCGCTGCTGATCACCGCGTTCACGCTGGGCTGGGTGCGCTGGGTGAGCGGGTCGATCTGGCCCGGCGTGGTGATCCACATGCTCAACAACGGCCTGGGCGTGGTCGCGGCGTACATCGCGCTCGACGGATCGGCGCCCGTGTCGTTCACGGCGGCGGGCGTGTCGCTGATCACCTGCGCGGCGCTCGGCCTGCGCCGCCTCCAGCGCGACGGCACGCTCGTGTCGGACCTGCCGCCGGTGGCCTGATGGGGCAGCCCTACACGCGGCTCTACGCCACGCTTCGGGCGCGCTCCGCGGGCACCACGAGGAGCACGCTGGCGCTCACGCTCGGGGTCGCGGCGGCGCTCGTGCCGCTGGTCCGCCCCGTGTTCATGGGCTTCCTCGACCAGCCTGAGATCCCCACGGCGGACGGCCTGCGCGAGGTGTGGATCCGCGCGTCGGCGGTGGCGCTGGTGTCCATGGGGCTGGCTGTGCACGGCACGGTGCTGCGCGGCGGTGCGCGCGCGGTGCTGCAGCTCCACCCGGTCGATCCGGTCGCGGTGGTTCGGGAAGAGGTGGGCGCCGCGCTGCGAAGCCAGCTCCCGATCCTGCTGGGCCTGTGCATCCTCCTGACCCCGATCGGGCTGTCGGTCGGCTGGTCCGCGTGGGCGGTGGGCGTCGGGCTGGTGCTCGGCGCCTCGCTGGCCTCGCTCACCACCTCGACGGTCGCCTTCCTCGGCGCGGTCGAGGCCGCGGAGAGCCCCCGGTGGGCGCCGGTCCTCGACCAGCTCCGCGGCAACAACCCGCGCCCCCAGGCCGCGCTGATGTACGCGCTCGTCCCGGTGGCGATCGTCGCCGGGTGGACGTCGATGCAGGCGGCGCAGGCGGCGGCCGAGCTGTGGCGAGCCCCGGGCGGTCCGGTGTTCGCGCCGGGCGCGCTCGCGGCCGCGCTGCCGTGGGTCGTGGCGGCCGCGGCTTGGCCGATGGTCCCACGCGTCGCGTCGCGCAACTGGTTCCGCGCCAGCCTAGTGCTGGCCGACATCCGCGCCCGATACGAGTCGGTGATCGATCCGCTTGAGGCGCGCCGCGTCGCATGGGATTGGACGCTCGGCCGCCTGCCTGCGCCGGTCGCGCGCGAGGCGCTCGGCGTGCTGCGCTACGGCTGGCGCGTGCGCCGCAGCGTGCTCTCCGTCGGCTGGCTGATCGCGTTCGCGGCGCTCGCCATGGCCTGGCGCGAAGACCTGACGGCGCCGCTGCGCGCGGGTCTGATCGCGGGCGCTGTGGGGTGGGTGATGGGCCTGGTCGCGTTGCAGTCCACGCAGTCCGAGCCCGCGTTCCTGGTGGTGTGGCTGGACCGAGCGGACACGTCGCGCGCGTTGGGCGCCGCGTGGGCGGTGCTGTGCTGGTCGTCGAGCGCCGTTCTGGTCGGCGCGGCCGCCAGCTTGCTCCGTCACGGCGTCGCGTCCGCCGCCTCGACCGCGGCGCTCGGGTTCGCGGGCGTCGCGCTCGCTGCGGCGGTCACGGCCGTCGTCGTCTCTCGTCGGGGTGGCATCGCCCCGTTTGTCGCCGCGGGCCTGCTGGTCACCGCGGCCACCGCCGCCTGGTTCTTGGGGAGGGTCGCATGAGCGCGCCAGCCATCGTGTTCGAGGGGGTGCGCAAGGACTACGGCCGCGTGCGCGCAGTCGACCGGGTGGATCTCACGCTACCGCGCGGCGCATTCGTCGGCTTGATCGGTCACAACGGCGCGGGGAAGTCCACCTGCCTGGCCATGCTCACGGGACTGCTGCGCCCGTCTGAGGGCCGGATCCTGGTGTGCGGCGTGGACGTGCACGTCGACCCGCGCGGCGCGCTCCGCCACCTGGGCGCCGTGCCCGAGAACCCCGCGCTCTTCGATCACCTCTCAGCGCGCGAGTTCCTCCAGTTCGTCGCCGACGTCCGCGGCGCGTCCGGCCTCGACGCCGCGCTGGAGATCACCGGACTGGGCGAGGACGCCGACCGCCTGATCCGCGAGTACAGCCAGGGCATGCGCCGCAAGACCGCGCTCGCCGCTGCCCTGCTCGGCGAGCCCGAGGTCCTGGTGCTGGACGAGGCGATCAACGGCCTCGACCCGCCCTCCGCCGCTGTCGTGAAGGCCGAGCTGCGACGCCGCGTGGACGCAGGCGCCACCGTGCTGCTCTCCACCCACGTCGTCGAGACGGTGGAGGCGGTGGCCGACCGCGTCGTCATGCTCGCGCACGGGCGCGTAGTCGCGGACGTCGACGTCGCGTCTCTCCCGCCGGGCGGCATGGAGTCGATGTTCCTCGAGCGCATGCAGGCCGAGCGGGACGGCTAGGGCGGGATCTGCGCGGGGGCGTCGCCGCCGGTCGCGGCGCGCGCCAGGCAGCGCTCCGGCAGGTCGAACGGGTCGATGTGCGCAGGCGCGGTGTGGTCGACCCACGGCGCCGCCTCGGACGCGATCGTCGCGTGGGCCAGCTCCACCTCTGGGCCCCAGGACTCTACGCCCGCGCAGAGCGTGTCGAGGCGCTCGGGGACGGTCTGGTCCAGCCACCGCTGAACGCCGCGCGTGTAGACGTTGGGGTCGAGCAGCTCGTCCCAGCGCCAGTCCGCCCACTGACGCCACTCGAAGTCGCGGACGCGCTCCACCTGTCCGTCCTTCCAAGCGAACAGGCCGATGTCCGGGTCGAGCAGCGACGCGTAGAAGGCCTGACCGCGCCAATTGGCGTGGAGGTCGGCAAAGCTGAACGCGTCGGAGGACTGCAGGCCCAGGTAGGTGCGCTCGGTGCGGGTGCCGAAGCGGACGGCGGCCTCGTCGGACGCGTGACGCGCCCGGTTCCAGTAGCGAAAGCCGGTCGAGAGGAAGTGGTCGACCTTGTCGGTGCCCATGCGGACGCCGCCCAGGTTCACCGTGGAGCAGGTGCCGGCCGCAGCCAGGATCGGCGCCGTCACGAAGGGGATGCCCGCGTACACGTCGGTGCGCTCGAGGAAGGCCTGCCGGGGGATGTCTGCCGTCTCCAGCCACGCCGAGAACGTGCCGTAGCCCATCGCCCGCAGCGCTCCGCGACCGCTCACCGGGGTGCGCGCGGCGGTCTGGTGGCGCACCGATCGCGCCACGGCGGCCGCGACCCGCTCGGGGCTCGCGTGTCGGCCCAGGCGCTGGTTGGACTGGGCCGCGGCCCGGTCGAGCAGGGCGTCCATCCGCGCGTTGCCCGCGGCGGTCGCGTCGCCGAGCGATGCGCCACGATCCGTCAATTGATCGGTTTCCCAGGCCAAAGCCAATCCACCCTTCAACACGAGCAGCGCGACTGTGACTATCATTCGTGTAGGATGAACCAAGGAGACCCTTCCATGCCGACGACGCGAGCGAGCATCGTGGGCCCCGTGGCTGCCCTCGTCAAGCGGGCGCTCGTCGCTTCCTGCATCGGCGCGGCGCTTCCTGCCACCGCCGTGGCTGGTGACGCCTCCGACGCCATCGAGATCGTCTCGCTCAACGCGTGGGGCCTGCCGTCCCCCCTTGCACCGCACCGTCGCGAGCGGCTGCCGCGCATCGCGCGCTGGCTGCAGGACGTGGACCCGGACGTGGTCGCCATCCAGGAGCTGTGGAGCGGCTCCACGGCGTACCTGCCCATGCCGGTGCAGCGGCGCTCCGTGTCGGGCGACGACGGCTTGGCGATCGCCGGCCGCGCCGCGCTGACGGACCGTGCCACGCTCCACTTCGACCACGCCCGCGGCTGGGACATGTTCAAGGCCAAGGGCGCGATGCGGGGCCGCGTCCACACCCGCGGGGGCCCGGACCTGTGGGTGGTCGTGACGCACATGCAGGCCGGCTACGGGCGGGCGAACGCCCGCGTCCGCGAGGCGCAGGTCGACCAGCTGCTGCGCTGGACCCAGGACCTGGACGGCCCGATCGTGTTCGTGGGCGACTTCAACGTCGACACCGCCTTCCCCGAGGACGCGGGCGTGTTCAAGCGCCTACGCGCGGCGGGCCTGGTCGATCTGGCCGACAGCTTCGGTGCGACTGAGGCGACCTACCCCGGCGACGGTCACCGCTACGACCACATCCTGGCTCGCGGCGGCTCCGGCTGGAAGATCGTGACCGACGCGGTGGTGGTGGTGGAGTACGACGACGACCCCCAGACGGCGGCGCCGTCGATGTTCTCGGACCACCGACCGCTGCGCGCGCGCCTGCACCTGGAGCGGGATCGCACGCAGGACTCGCTGTCCACGCAGTAGCGCCTAGTCGGTCGCCAGCTCGTGGAACTGCTCGCGGAACAGCGCCGCGTACGACCCGTTCTGCGCCATCAGCGCGTGGTGCGAGCCGGTCTCCAGCACGCGCCCCTGGTCGAGCAGCACGATGCGCGTCGCGCCCACGATCGTCGATAGGCGGTGCGCGATCACCAGCGTGGTCTTGGTCGACAGGATCGCCGACGTCGCCTCCTGGATGCGCGCCTCGGTCAGCGAGTCCACCGACGCCGTCGCCTCGTCGAGCACGACCACGGCGGGGTCATGGGCCATGGTCCGCGCGAACGACAAGAGCTGCGCTTCGCCACCCGAGAGGTTCTTGCCGCCCTCGTCCACGCGTCCGTCCAGGCCGCCTAGCCGCGCGACCACGTCCTCGGCGCGCACCATCCGCACCGCGGCCATCAGCTTGTCGTCGCCGATCTCGTGGCCCAGGGTGAGGTTGGAGCGCACGGTCCCGGGGAACAGCTGCACGTCCTGCTGGACCGAGCCCACCATGCGGCGCACCGCGCCCGTCGCCAGTGTCTCGATCGGCGCGCCGTCCAGGAGGATGGTGCCGTCGTGCCCGTCGTACATGCGCGTCAGCAGCTTGCCGATCGTCGTCTTGCCGCTGCCGGTGCGACCGCAGAGCGCGACCACCTCGCCAGGCCGGATCTCCAGGCTGACGTCGTGCAGGATGGTCGGCCCGTCGCCGTAGGCGAAGCTGACGTGCTCGAGCTTCACGTGGCCCGTCGGGTGGGCGAGGGTGACGTCGCCACCGACCACCGCGTCCTGCACCTCCAGCAGCCCGAGGATCTTCTCCAGCGACGCGACCGCGCGTTGGATCACCGCCACCTTGGACGAGAACTCCTGCACGGGGCGGAACAGCTTGCCGACGTAGTCCATGAACGCCGCGAGCATGCCCGCGGTCAGCACGCCGCTCAGGATCCCGCCGCTGCCGTACCAGAGCATCAGCGCCAGCGTCACCGACGTCACGCCGTCGACGGTGGCGTAGAGCAGCGCGTCGTAGACGTTGGTGCGAATGTTCGCTTCCGCGTGGGCCTTGTTGCGCGCCTCGAACTGGCCGAGCGTGCGCGCCTCGTCCGCGTAGAGCTGCACGATCTCCACGCCCGCGAGCCGCTCGGACATGTACGAGTTCATCTCGGCCAGCGCGTTGCGGACCGCGTCGAACAGGCCGCGCAGGCGGCGCCGCACGAACTCCAGGAACAGGCCCAGCGGCGGCGCGACCAGCAACAAGGTCAGCGTGAGCTTGGCGTCGAACCAGAACATCGCGCCGAGCACGCCCACCACCTGCAGCGCGTCGAGCACGATCGTGATCGCGCCGGCCGTCAGCGTCTCTCCCAGCGTCTCCACGTCGTTGGTGGCGCGGGTCAGCAGGCGCCCGGTCGGCTGGTGGTCGAACCACGCCTGGCTGCGCGTGATGGTGTGCTGGAAGATCGCGTGGCGCAGTCGGGTGATCGTGCGCATCGCGGCGAGCGACAGCAGCAGCGTGTGCCCGACCTGGAACACAAAGCCGCCGATCACCACCGCCAGGAACGTGGTGGCCTCGACGCCGAGCGCCGTGAGATCCTTGGGCACGATGGCGTGGTCGATCGCGCGCTGCAGGATCCACGGCTGGATCATGGTCGACGCGGCGGTGGCCGGCGCCAACAGCAGGGCCAGACCGTAGAGCCACAGGTCCTGGCGCAGGTAGGGCCACAGGCCCGCCCAGGTGGCGCGCAGCGAGCGGGTGTCGGCGTCGACGGGCGTGGGGCTCACGACGCCTCCCCGGCCTGCTGCTGGTCCCAGGTGTCGCGGAAGCGGCCAGGGCGACCCAGCAGCTCTGCGGGCGTGCCCGCGTCGATCACCTGACCCTCGTCGAGCACGATGACCTGGTCGGTGTGGAGCAGCGCGCTCACCCGGTGCGCGATGAGCACGGTGGTGACGCCACGCTCGCCCAAGGCGCGCAGGTTCTCGAGCAGCTCCACCTCGGTCGCGTGGTCCACCGCCGACAGCACGTCATCGAGGATCAGCACCGAGTGGTCGCGGATCAGGCCGCGCGCCAACGCCGTGCGCTGACGCTGGCCGCCGGACAGCCGGACACCGTGCTCGCCCACGATCGTGTCCTTGCCCTGCGGGAGCGCCGCCAGATCCGGGCCGAGCGCGGCCAGGCGCGTGGCCTGCTCCAGCGCGCCGTGGTCCTCACGGCCGAGCAGGATGTTGTCCGCGATCGACTCGCCGAACAGGAACGGGCGCTGCGGCACCAGGGTCACGGCCCTGCGCCAGCTGTCCAGATCCAGGTCGAGCACGTCCACGCCATCGATGAACAACGTGCCGCGCGGCGGGTTCCAGGAGCGGGTCAGCAGCGACGCGAGGGTGGACTTGCCCGCCCCCGTGGCGCCCAGGATGCCGAGCGACTTGCCCGCAGGCACCGTCACCGACACGTTCTTCAGCGCGGGCGCGTCGCGGCCCGGCCACGTGAAGGTCAGGTTGCGGAGCTCGATCTGCGGCGCATGGGACGGCGACGGCTGACCGTTCGCGCCCTCGGGGCGATCGGGCGGCAAGGACAGGATCGCCTCGACGCGCTCGATCGACGCCTGGGCCTGCTTCACGATGGACCACAAGAAGCTCGACGTGCGCAGCGGGCCGGTCACGAACGCGACCAGCGTGGTGAACGCCACCAGCTGGCCTACGGTCATGGTGCCGTCGATCACGCGCGGGCCCGCGAGCAGCAGCAACACCCACACGTTGAGGTCGGAGGCCAGGCTGAGCATGGGACCAAGCGCCGCGCGCACCTGCGTGCGCTCCACGGTGGTGCGCAGGTACTGGTCGTTCTGCTTGTCGAACTCGGCGACGAACGCGTCCTCGGCGACGAAGCCCTGCACGGCGGCGATGCCCTTGTAGGTCGACATCACGTGCCCGGACAGCGCGGCGAGCTCTTCCTGACCGCGCCGCATGAGCTTGTACATGCGCTGGATCAGGACCTGTACGATCAGCAGCGCGACCGCGACCGGGATCAGCAGCCACCACGCCACCGGTGCCGACAGCCGCAGCATCTGCGCGCCCGCCATCGCGAAGGCGATGCCTGCGTTGGCCAACTGCAGGGTACCAAACCCCGCCAACAGGCGCACCGTGCCCACGTCCGACGACAGGCGGCTGTACAGGTCACCGGTGGAGTAGCGCACCAGGAACGACGGCTGATGACGAAGGATCGCCTCGAACAGGTCGCGCCGGAGGTTCTGCTCCACGTAGCGTCCGGGGGTGAAGTACAGCACGCGCGACAGGGTCCGCACGGCGATCACGGACACGCCCATCACGGCGACGATCGCGGCCTCGTGCGCGACGATTGGCGCGCCCGCCGCGCCCTTGGCGAGCGCGTCCACGCCCGTCGCCAGATGCAGAGGGATGGTCACGGACAGGAAGTTCGTCGCCAGTAAGGCGAGGGTGCCACCCGCGTACCAGTGCCAGTACGGCCCCATCGTTCGGCGCGAGAAGCTCAGCAATGGAGCTCCAAGGGGCCGCCATGCGACCCCAGGCGAGGGCGGCCGCGCCCGATCCGATGGACCAGGCGGGAGACTAGCGGCTCAGTAGCCGTCCGTGTGGCGCCACGCGTTCGCGTTCGCCAGGATCAGGCAGATGGCGCCGATGACGACCAAAGGCACCGCGAAGCTGGAGTCAGGCAGCGCGCCGATGTTGTCCAGGCCCGAGAAGCCGACGAGGCGGAGGTTGCTGTTGAGGTCCCCGCCGGTCCAGCCGAAGCTGTAGTACAGGTTGATGATGCCGGTGCCCAAGGACAGGCCGCCAACGATCAACAGCGCGAAGTGGAAGGGATGCCAGTCGTTCTGGGAGGTCTGGGGCTCGGACATGCGCCGTCTCCGTAAGGCCGGGCACGCTATCGCACCCACAGGCACTCGGCCAACCCCACGCGATGTTGCAGGGCGCGATGACGCGATGTTGCAGTCGTCGGCTCGCGCGGACCTGGATTTCGCGGCATGGTCCTGCCCGTGAGGTCTCCAACGTGATCGACGGCTTTGAGCGCACGCGCCGCGGGATGCACGACGGCTGGCTGGGGTCGGTCGACGCCCTGGTCACCGACGACATCGCCGACGCGTCCCGGCTGAGCGATCTGGTGGGCGGCGGGGGAGACGACCTCGACGTCGCCGACCTGCTGCGCGCCTCGCGCCTGCCTCGACTGCGCCCGGTGCTGGTGGTGTTGGCGGCGCGTGCGTCCGGCGGTGGCTCGGTCGATCCGGAGCTGCAGTACGCGGCCGAGCTGCTGCACGTCGCCCTGACACTGCATGATCTGGCGATCGGCCCCGAGAAGAACCGTCGCCACCGCGTCGCTCGCCGCATGCTCCGCTCGGTGGGCTGGCTCGGTGGCAACCGCGTCATGCTCCGCGCCATGGATCTCGCCCGCCACGCGCCGGTCCCGGGCGTGCTCGACGACCTGCTCGAGACCCTGGGCTCCTTCGCGGGCGGTCAGGAGGTCGCCGCCCAGCTGCTCGCAGAGGGCGTCCCGACCGACGCGCTGTGGAAGGCCCACGCCGACGGACACACCGGCGCGCTCTTCTCGTTCTGCTGCCGCGCCGGCGGTCGGGTCTCCAAGGCCCGCGATGGAGAGATCGCGGCGTTCGGACGCTACGGCCGCCACATCGGGCGCATGTGGCACCTGGCCGAGGACGTCGTGCTCCTCCAGGGCGAGGACGCCGCCGAACAGCTCGTCGGGCGCGCGCTGGTCGGGCGTCCCATGCTGCCTGTCGCGGTGGCCGCCGAGCGAGACCCCGAGGTCGCGGTCGGCTGGCGTCGGCTGGTCGAGCACACCGATCCGGCGGACGCGGTCGCGTTGATGGAGCGGCTCGACGCGGTGCGCGCCGTGAGCGGCACCCGCGAGCGCATGGCCCAGGAGCACTGGGCGGCGAGGCAGGCGCTGTCACGCTTCCCTGAGACCCCGTACCGTCGTGCGCTGGAGCGTCTGGCCTCCGGCCTGTCCCGCGCTCCGTATGAAGACGTCGAGCCTCGTCACGGATCGTAGCGGCGGAGAGACGTTTTGCGGGGTGGCGCGTAGCCTGGGAGTGCCGCTGGAGCGCCCCTGCTGTCCACCCTGACCCGTCGGTATGGATCTGCCTCCGCGCCCGGCCCCCGGTCGGGGTGGGGGGCTGTCCCCGGCGAAATGACAACTCGGCAGTCTGTAGGTCCAATCGCGCTTGTGGGCCGCTGTGACCGTCTGGGACAGTCGGCCGGGGGACAGGGCGCCTCGCTCGATCTACACTCGGGAGTGGCCGGCCCTGGTCCCCGCGTCCCGGTCGGACAGCGGAGCCCCTTGCCGACCCTCCGTCCCCCCGTCTGCTCCCGGACCCATGCCGCCCCTCCGCATCAACAGGTTGGTGGTCCTGCCCGAGGAGTAGACGGGGAACGGAACTCAATCCACAGCAGTGGAAAACGCGGCGCCTCTGCCACGGCCCGACACGCCACCGACTCGCGGTGTTTGCGCAGTGTTGACCCGCGCAGACGCCCGATCTTGCACGATTCCAGGGGAAGGTTCGAGCCTGCTCGCGTCTTCCTCTCGGCTTGCCTTCCAGCATCAGGAGACCTCGGATGATCGACCTTCGGGAACGAATTCGCCGCCCTCGTGAGCGCCTGAACGCGGACGAGGAGCGCGACATGGCGCACGCCATTCGCGGGGCCGAGGAGCGCGCCCGCAAGGCCTTGGACAAGCTCGACTTCGCGGACTCCATCCTCAAGCGCCGCCCCGGCCGTGAGGAGCGCACCAAGGCGGGCGCGGTGGACCGCCTGGAGCAGGCCGTCGAGGCGCTCTGGGAGCGCTCTCGAACCGACAACAGCCTGCGTGACCGGGCCCGCACCGCGCGCGCCTCGTGGGCCGAGGCCGAGGACCTTCGCTGGCGCCTCGCCATGTCCGGCCGTCGGATCGCCCACGGCGAGGCCCGCAAGCTCATGGGTCCGTTCATGGGTGAAGAAGACCTTGTGCAGGAGGGCTTCATCGGCCTGCTGCGCGCCGCCAAGCGCTTCGATCCGGATCGCGGCATCCGCTTCTCCACCTACGCCCGCTGGTGGGTGCGCGCGCAGATGACCCGCGCCATCGACCACACCGGCCGCCCGGTCCGCCTGCCTGGCTGCGCGGTCGAGCAGACCCGCAACCTCCGCAAGGCGATGAAGCACTTCGAGGACGACGGCCTGGACTACTCGGTCGCCGATCTGGCCCAGGAGGCCGGCATCGACACCGAGCGCGCCACGCTGCTGCTCGCCCAGGGCAAGACGATCTCCATCGAGGAGCCCGTCGACGACGGCCCGCGCCCCCGGAGCTTCGAAGGCTTCATGGTGGACATGGACACGCCGCTCCCGGACGGCTCCGTGATCGGCGGGCAGGAGCTGCACCGCATGCGCGACGCCTTCCACGTCGTGCTCACCGAGCGTCAGCAGTACGTCCTCACGCGCCGCTACGGCCTGGATGACAGCGAGTACCGCACGCTCTCCATGGTCGGGAAGGAGATGGGCCTGTCGCGCGAGCGCGTGCGTCAGATCGAGCGCGAGGCGCTGGCGCGGCTGCGCGAGCAGTCGGGGATCCGGGACCGCAAGGTGTCTTAGGCACGAGCGCGGCTCGGGGCGGCGACCGCTCCGGGCGCCGCGCGTTGCGTGCCGGGCGTCGACCGACGCGGCGTGCTCTCAGCGCACCAGCAACGTCAGGTGCGGCACGCCGTCGTGCCGCCGCACCAAGACCGGGCGCTGCATCTGGCCGAGCGCGACCACGCGCGGGGCGCCGGTGGTGGCCCACACAGCCGCGCCCTGGCTTGCGACGCCGATCGTCGAGAGCCGGTGCGCGTCCTTCGCCACCAGCGCGAGCGCCGCGTCCACGTCGGTGACCCCGATGACCTGCGCGGCGCGGGGCAGCGACACCTTGGACGCGTGCGCGGGGGGCAGCCGGTGGATGGCCCAGCCCTCGCCCACGATCGCGCGTCCGGTCGCGCGGGCGAGCACGGCGCGGGAGCGGGACGTCGCGTGCTCGATCGCCGACACCTCGCCGCGCGGCCAACGGGCTTGCGCGCGCGCCATCGCGTCGGGGAGCAGGGCGAGCAGCCCGTCCGGATCGTCGGTGAGGATCATCGCGGGCGACATGCAGCCGCGGCCGTCATGCGCCGCCAGGTCGCGCGCGAGCGCGTCCGCTTCGGTCGAACCCTTGGACCACCACGCGACGCTGAACCGGCTCCCAAAGCCTAGGAAGCGCGTCGTCGGATACAGCGAGGCGCGCAGCGTGGCGATCGTGTTGTCGTCGCCCATCGCCACCACCAGCGGCGCGTCGTTCACGGCCCCGCGGTCCTCCGTCGCGACGAGCGGCAAGCCCACCGCCTCCGCGTGGGACACAAACCACGGTGCCAGGCCTGCGGCGCCTGCCGGGTGCTTGAGCACCACGTCTGTCCCACGCGCGAGCAGCAGCGCCAGCCACTCGATCGGCGCGCTCACCACGGTGCGCGCCGCCACCACCACCGCGCGCTCGAACGGCGCGCCGGCGGGGGAGAGCGCCTCCACCAGCGCGTCGTCGGTGAGCGAGTCGAGCGCGTCGTCGATCACCAGGCCTCGACCTTGAGTCGACAGGCCGACGTCGGGCGCTGCGTCGCGATCGGCGCGCAGCCGATCCCGCCACGCGCGCACCCGCTCCAGGCTCACGGCGCGTCCTCGCCGACCCAGCCGTCTTCCACCGTGAGCGAGCAGCCGCGCGCCGGCGCCCCCGCCAGCCGACCGCGCAGCCGCACGGCGCCGTCGCCCAGCACGACGCCCTCGTCGAGCGTCTCGATCGCCAGGCTGCCGTCGATGTTCGCCAGGTCGAAGAAGCGCAGCTGGCCGGGCGTCCCGGGCTCCAGCGGCGCGCCGGACTCGGGGTCGACCGCCAGCGCCTTGAGCCAAGGCGGGGGACGGTAGGCGTCCTCGGGCGACCCCCACATCTGGCTCGAGAGCTCGGTCATGCCGTACTCGGTGACGATGCGCTTGGGCCCAAGGCGCGTCATTGCGTCGGCGTACAGGTCGTCGTCCGACAGGCGCACCACGCGGCCCTTGAAGCCGCCGGTGACCATGACGATCGATCCGTCCGGCAGGCGCGGCACCTCACCCTCCAGCCAGATCGCCAGCGCAAACGCCGTGGCGCACAGGAAGACCGGCGCGTCCGACGCCCGCACCGCCGCGTTGGCGGCCTCGGTGTCGACGCGACCGTCGGTCACGTGCCAGGACGCGTCGTCGGAGAAGAGCCCGACCATGTGCGAGAGCGAGCTGTCGGTCGCGCGGCGCGGGTCATCCAGCAGGGCCACGATGCGCTTTGGCATGTCGGGCAGGAAGCGACGGGCCCATAGGACGGCGCCGTGATCGTAGGCCTCCGTCGCGCGCATGCGGTGCACGCCGCGCACGCCCTGGGTGGTGCCGCTCGTGCGGAACAGCACGCCCTTGTCGTCCTTGACCGTGCCGACGCGCAGCTGCTTGAACACGTCGACCGGAACCGCGGGGATCTGCGACCACGTCGTGACTGGCCCCTCGACCAGCGAGGCGATCACGGGATCATGGGCGGCCTGCCACGCGTGCAGATCGCACGCGAGCGCGTCGAAGCTCTCGGGCGGTCGTCCTTGGAGCGCGCCATCTTGGAACGCGAGCACCCGCGCGACCAGCGACTCCCGGCTCATGCGATCACCTCGGCGATCGACTGATCCAGCGCCGCCGCGAACGCGTCGATCTGCGCGGGCGTGATGGTGGACGGCGGGGTGAGGCACAACACCTCAGCCTGCATGCCGGCCGGCAGCACGATGAACCCGCGCCGCTGCAGCGCGCGGCACACGGCCAAGTTCTGCATCCCGCCGAGCGTCAGGCCGTCGGTCGAATGGAGCGTGACGCCGAGCATCAGCCCGCGGCCTTGAACGGCGTGCCCACGCGCCGTGAGGGCGCCCGTGAGCGCGGCGCCTACGGCCTCACAGCGGCCCGGGATGTCCTCGCGGACGATCGTGTCGAGCACCGCCAGCGCCGCCGCGCAGCCGAGCGGGTGACCCAGGAAGGTCTGCGTGTGCAGCGCCTCGCCTTGGCTCGCACCCCACGCGTCCATCACCGCGCGTGTGCCCAGGCAGGCCGACAGCGGGAGCCCGCCGCCGAGCGCCTTGCCGACGCAGAGCAGATCGGGCGTCACATCGCCCGCCGCCCACATCCTGCCGGTGCGGCCGAGCCCGCACTGGATCTCGTCGAACGCGACCAGCGCGCCGTGGCGGTGCGCGATCTCGACCACGGTCGCCAGCCAGCCGTCGGGCGCCACGCGCACGCCGCCGCGGCCCTGCAGCGGCTCCACCAGCACCAGGCCCACCGCGCCCGACGCCAGCGCGGCGTCCAGCGCGTCCGCGTCACAACCAAAGGGCAGGTGAGTCACCGCGCCGTGCGTGATGTCGCGGAACGGATCGGTGAACGCGGCCTTGTAGCCCTGCGTGCCCAGCACCCCGAGCGCCAGCCCGTGGTAGCCGCCCTCGAACGCCAGCACGCCGCTGCGCCCGGTCGCCAGGCGCGCGGTCTTGATCGCCGCGTCGATCGCGTCGGCGCCAGACAGGCCAAGCAGCGCGACGTCGAGCCCCGCGGGCGCCAGCTTCGCCAGCGCCCCCAGCAGCTTGATGCGCGTGACGTCGGGCCACGCATCGCCCATCGCATGCAGCAGCGTGTCGGCCTGCGCACGAACGGCTGCGACCACAGACGGCGGGCGGTGCCCGAGCAGCGCCACCGCAAAACCCGCCGTCAGATCGACGAACGTGTTTCCGTCGGCGTCGCGGACGTTGGCGCCGAGCGCTTCGGACCAGACGAACGGGTCATCGTGGGCCGCACCCATCGCCGCGGCCCGGCGCGCGCGGCGCGAGGTGATCGCGGGGCACTCGTGGGCAGCGAGCACGTCGATCCAGCCGCGCGAGGCGGGGCCGGGGATCTCCGTGACCAGCTCGGGCAGGTCAGCGCCGGTGAGGAGAGCGGGCATCAGGCGCCGAAGCGCGCGGCCAGCGCGTCGAGGAGCTTCTTGTGCAGGCCGCCGAACGCGCCGTTGGACAGCACCGCGACCACGTCATGCGGGTGCGCCTGCGCGGCCACGGTGGCGACGATGTCGTCGACCGATCCGCCCAAGCTCGCCTCGACGCCCCGCTCGACCAGGTCGTGGACCAGCTGCTCGGTGGAGAAGCGGTTGTCCTCGTCGATGCGGCTGGTGTCGAACGCGGGCGCGAGGATCACGCGATCGGCCTCGCCGAAGGCCTCAGCGTAGGCGGTCTGGAACACGGCGCGGCGGCTCGTGGCGGAGCGCGGCTCGAAGATCGCCCACACCCGACGACCACCGAAGCGCTGGCGGAGCGCGTGCAGCGTCACCTTCACCGCGGTGGGGTGGTGTGCGAAGTCGTCGAGGACGGTGACCTCGCCCGGCGATCCCAGCACCTCCTGACGACGCTTGATGCCCTGGAAGCCGGCGAAGCCTTCGGCGATCTGCGCGGGCGTCGCGCCCTGGCGGACGGCGGCGGCGCAGGCGGCCACCTGGTTGTACAGGTTGTGCTCGCCCACCATCGACGACGTGAACGTGCCGACCGGGACGCCGTCGCGCGTGACGGTGAAGGTCATGGTGCCGGTGGACGTGTCGATCGAGTCGATGCGCCCGTCCCAGCTCTGCGCGGGGCCGTACTTCCAGATGGTGCAGCGGGCGTCGGCGCTCACGTCGCGCACGTTCTCGTCGTCCCAGCGCGCGATGAGCAGGCCGTCCTCGGGGATGGACGACGTGAGCAGGCGGAACGACGCCTTCACCGCGTCCAGGTCCGCGTAGATGTCGGCGTGGTCAAACTCCACGCTGGTCAGGATGGCCGTGCGCGGGTGGTAGTGCACGAACTTCGGGCGCTTGTCGAAGAACGCGGTGTCGTACTCGTCGCCCTCGACCACAAAGTGCGTGCCCTTGCCGGCGCGCGCCGTGCGCTCCCAGTTCTTGGCTACGCCGCCGATCAAGAAGCCGGGCTCCAGGCCCGCCGCGTCCAGCAGCCGGGCGGTGATCGCGGTCGTCGTCGTCTTGCCGTGCGTGCCCGCCACCACCACGGTGTGCGCGCGCGACAGCCAGCGATCGCCGAGCAGCGCGGGCATGGACGTGTACGGCAGGTCGCGCTCGAGCATCGCCGTGGGCTCTTCGTAGTCCTTGCGGATCACGTTCCCGACGACGACCAGATCCGGCGTGTCGTCCAGGTTGCTGGCGACGTAGCCCTGCATGACGGGGATCCCGAGCCCGGCCAGGTAGTCCGACATGGGCGGGTAGATCGACGTGTCCGATCCCGTGATGGTGTAGCCGACGTCCTTGAGCATTCCGGCCATCGCGCCCATCGCCGTGCCGCAGATTCCCATGAGGTGCAGGTGCGCAGGGGCTTCGGGGGCGGCTTCGACACGCGGCATGGAGGCTCCGGAGGGCGGGTAGGCGGGGGAGACGTGACACGGGGATTCGACGGCCAAGCCGGTAACCCGCTGGGATCGTGCGGCTCATCGCAGCGATGATCTTGCTGCGTCGGAGCGTGTCACCGTGAATCACGTCCCGCTGCCATGCTTGGGCGGCAGACGCGCACGGCGTTATCGCGCTGACATTGGGTCGAGGTCAGACGTTGGTCGCTCTCCGCAAGCTGCTGCGCGCGCTCGGGATCTCCGCTGTCAGCGGGTTCACGTGCTCGTGCGGCGTGGCGCCGTGGGCCTTCTCTGAGGGCAGCGGCGGCTCGGACGCGCCCACCGCCCCCAACCCCGACGAGCCCGCGTTCCGTTGGTCTGCGTCGGCCGTGTCGCTCCCCGCGGGCGGGACCGGCTTCCTCAAGGTTGAGCTGTCGGTGCCGGACGGCTTCAACGTCCGCCGCGGCGACATCCAGCTTGAGATCAAGGACGCCCACGGCCTGAAGTTCGGTGCGGTGACCCTGCCGCCGGTCGAGCCGAGCCGCGACGACGACGAGCTGGACGCCAAGTACGCCGGTCGCGTCGCCCTCACCGTGCCGGTCACCGCGTCCATGGGCGCGTCCGGCCTGTTCCCTGTGTCGCTCGAAGGGGAGGTCCACGGGTGCGCCGCGCACCGCTGCCTCGGTGCGTCGCGCACCCCCATCGAGGCCATCGTGCACATCGTCCCCACGGTCCACGCCGTCTCAAACCCATGACGGTAGCGTTGGAAGAAGACGTCGGCCTGCCTCTCGCAGACCGCCTTACCGTCGCCATGCTCTGGAACGACCAGGCCCGCCTTCTCTGGGTTGTGGCCTCTGATGCGGCCTCCGAGCTGGTCGATCGCCACACGCTGACCGGCCGCGCGGCGCTGCTGGGCGCTGAGCTCGCCGTCGCGAACATGCTGATGTCCGCCTGGATCAAGGGCGACGAGCGCGTCACCCTGCAGGTGCAGGCTGAGTCGCCCAAGCTCTCGTTCTTCGGCGAGACGGACGCCCAGGGCGCGTTCCGCGGGCAGCTGACCCCCAACCGCATTCCGGGCGTCGGCCGCACGATCGACGGCATGCTGCTGGCGATCAAGGCCGACGGCGAGCGCGAGATGTACCGCGGCGTGTCCGCCATCCAGGGCGAGACCATCGCGTCCGCGCTGGAGCGTCACCTGCGCACCTCGGACCAGGTCAGCGCGCTCGTCCGTATCGACGCCAACCAGGGCGGCCGCGTGTTGGGCCTGATGATCGAGCGCGTGCCGGGCGCCACCGGCGCGGCCGAGCTGACCGAGGCCGAGTTCGTCCAAGCCACGTCGCGCATTCGCGCGATGGACGCTGAGCGGCTCGCGACCGATCTGTCCATGGGCAAGATCGACGGTCAGCCGATCGACGTGCTCGACATCCGCACGCTGCGCTTTCGCTGCCGCTGCTCCGACGACCGCGTCGACAGCATGCTCTCCAGCCTGGGCGCGACCGAGCTCCAGGCGATGATCGACGAGGACGGCGGCGCCGAGGTCCGCTGCCACTTCTGCGCCGAGGTCCGCCACCGTGACGTGCCCGCGCTGCAGGCCATCCTGGCGCGCCGGATCGTAGAGGCGTAGGTCGCGGGCCTTACAGGCCGGCCAGGTACAGCTCGGGGCGGTCGGTGAGCCCGATCAGCACGCCGTGCGACGTGTCCACGAACAAGGCGTGGTCCTGGCCTGCGTAGCGCACGTGCAGGCCAAACATCGATCCGGCCGGGACGCGCGAGGCGGCGTCCATCAGCACGTCGGCGGTGACGAACATGCGCGCGTCGCCGTCGGACGCGGCGCGGATGCGGTGCGCGGTCCACAGCGCGCGGAACGTGTCGCGCCGGGTGAGCGCGTGCACGTCGACGATCGTGAAGCCGGGCAGCTTGAGCGCCACCAGCTCGCGCGGGCCGGAGGGGAGCGGCGCGGGCGCCGGGGCCGCCGCGGCGGTCTTCTCGCTCTCGATCGCCTGACGCATCGCCTCCAGCGCGGAGAGCTTGCGGGCGGGCGCGGCGACGGGCGCCGGCGTCGGAGCGTGGATCGGCGGCGCCGTATGGTGCAGCGTGTTCGGGTTCGCGTGGGCGGCGGCGACGCGCGCCTTGGCCTCCTCGACCAGCCGCTTGGCGAGCGCCTTGTGATCGAGCTCCTCCGAGGCCTTCGCGGCGACCTCGCGCGCGCGAGCCTCCTCGGCCTCGCGGGCCGCGGTCTCCTCGGCCAGCTGCATGGCGGCGGCCTCGGCCTCGTCGGCCAACTTCTTGGCAGCGGCCTCGGCCTCGTCGGCCTGCCTCTTGACGAGGGCCTTCGCCTTCGCGTCCTCCGCCAGCTTGCGGGCGAGCTCGCGCGGATCTGCGGGCTGGGACATTCAACGCTCCGTTCGGGCCAGCGCCTAGCACGGGCGCAACGTTCGGGCGCGGTTCCGTCGGGATAGGTCACCCCCGGAGGTCCTGCATGCGCGACGGCGTCGAGCTGATCCTGATCCGCCATGGCCGGACGTCGTGGAACGCCGAGGGGCGCTTCTTGGGCCGAAGCGACATCGCGCTCGACGAGGTCGGGTTGGCGCAGGCTGCGACGCTCGCGCAGGACCCGGACCTCGCTCAGATCGACGCGGTGTACGCGTCGCCGCTCTCCCGCGCGGCGGACACGGCGCGGGCGCTCGGTCGCCCGGTCACGCTGGTGCCCGCGCTGCGCGAGATGGAGCAGGGGGATCTGGAAGGGCTGGACTTTGCCTCGGCGCTTGGGACGCACGGCGCGTTCCTGCGCGCGTGGCGTGCGGACCCGACCGGCGTCTGCGTGCCGGGCGGAGAGTCGCTGGATCAGGTGCGCGATCGCGGGCTCTGGGCGCTTCAGGCGATCGCCGCGGCGCACGCGCCCGGACAGCGGGTGGTCGTGGTGAGCCATCAGATGCTGCTCGCCAGCGTGTGCTCGGCGCTCGCGCAGGTCCCACTCGGTTCGTGGCGCACCTACACCCTGGAGCACGTGGGACGACACAAGGTCCACGCGGTGGAGGGGGCGTTGCGGCTCGTGACGCCCGCCTGACGCGGCGGCCCGGCCGCGCCAGATGGGGTATGGTGCGCGGCGCATCGGCCTATTTCCGGGGAGGTTCAACGTGGCGGACTCGTCTGATCTTCGACCGCTCTCACGCCTCATCGACGGCATGCGCGCGCTGGACGCCGGCCAGGGCGGCGTGGCGCGGTTCCGGTTCGAGCAGGTGGTGGCCGACGGCGGCGAGCGTCCGGCGCTGGAGGTCGCGCACGCGTGGCGCGGTCTGGCCCAGCTCTGCGCGCGCGACGGTGACCTGAGCGCCGCGGACGGGCACCTCAAGCACGCGGTGTCGGTGTACCGCGACGTGGCGCGCCTGGATCCCATCTACCGAGCCCGCGCGCAAGAAGGGGAGGCGGCGGCGCTGCTGCTGGCGGCCGAGCTTTTGGAGCGTCGCGGTCAGGCCGAGGGTGGCAACCGCATGCTCGAGCGCGCCTTGGAGGTCCTGGACGGCCTGGGCGACGAGCGCAGCGCCGAGGGCTGGGCGACCACGGGCCGGATCGCGTCCCGGCGCACCGATCGTTCGGGCGCCGAGTACGCGTTCCGCGAGGCGATCGCCCGCTACGAAGAGGCCGGCAACCACGGCGGCCACGCCGAGATGTTGCTGGAGATCTCGCGCCTGCGGCAGGAGCGCGGCGACAGCTCCGGCGCGGAGCGCACCCTCGCCCACGGCGCGACCATGGCCCGCGACGGCGGCCGCCTGGAGCTCTACGCCCGCATCCAGCTCGGTCGCGGCCTGCTGGTCGACGACCGCGCCACGGCGCTCGACTGCTTCCTGCTCGCGCGCGACGCCGCGGTGAAGGTCGGCGACCGCTCCACGGCCGGGCTCGCGCTCTTGGCGCTGGGGCGGCAGAAGTGGGAGGGTGGCGAGGGGCCGCTCCTCGCAGGCGCCCAGCTGCTGCTGGACGCCGGGCACTTCCCGGGCCTCGCGCTCGCGCTGCTTCGCTTGGCTGAGCACGGCGCCGCCGCCGGGGACGTCGAACTCGCGCAGATCGCGGCGGAGGGCGCTTGGCGCGTGTACCGCGGCGTCGATCCGGTCGACGGCCTCGGGCGCGTGCTCAAGGTCGTGATCAAGGTGTTCTCCGCGCAGCGCCTGGCGCGTCCGCTCCTCGCCGGTGCGTTCGCGCGCGCGGCGCTGGTCGGCGGTCACTTGCCGCAGGCGCTCCAAGTGCGCGATCACTACGCGCGCTTGGCGCCGCTTGAGGTGGTCGAGGCCCTCGGCTCCATGTCGCGTGACAAGCTGCTGGACGAGACGCGCACCCACCTGCAGAAGCAGATCGTGCCCACACTCCAGCGCTTTGGCCTGCGGGCGTCCAGCTTCGCCACGGCTCAGGGTGCGCTTGACGTGCTCGGCGTCCTCGCGGGCTCGTCTCCGCGCGCCGTGGCCCGCAAGTACGCGCCGATCGCCGCCGAGGAGCAGGTCCGCGCGCTGCCCGAGCCCGGCGAGGAGGAGACCAAGTTCGTGCCGGCGACGCTCTCGGTCAGCATGGCGGTGGATCCGGGTGACGGACCCAAGTCGGCGCGTAGCGGCGTCTACGACCCGCACGGCCGACTGGCGGCCTGGGTATCTTCCAGCGTGGACTCGCGCGGCCTCGACGACGACGACGGCGCCGCGGGTGAGACCGGATCGTTCCGAAAGGTGTCCTCGCTCGCCGGCTTCGGCGGCGTGGAGGAGCCCGTCGAGGACGACAACACCGAGGAGATCCTCGAGGACCGCGGCTACGACGCGTTCGTCGCGCACCGCGCCAGCCCCGCACAGGTCAAGTCGGTCCGCACCAAGCCTCCCAAGGGCACGCCCAAGGAGGCCGCCGCGCCGATCGTCCCGATCGAGCAGGACGCCGGCTGGTCCTCGCTGCTCGACGACGAACGCTAGCCGCCTTGCCCTCGGGGGCGACGTGTCGGCCGACCTCGGGGGCGCGCGGTGGCTGACGCGGTGCGCGCAGGTCGGTCGCGAGGCGACGGGCGTGAACTGTCCGCCTCAAAACAAGAGAGGGCGGCCCGAAGGCCGCCCTCTTAGAGGCGTGAGCCGCGCGACGACTACTCGTCGGCGAGCTTCTTGGTGAACAGGGTCTTGGTGGCGAAGTCGTAGGACGCGACCCACCAGAAGTTCCCGAGCTTCACGATCTCGTTGTGGAAGCCGACCGGCTCCTTCTTGCTGCCGACGGTCTCAGCGACCCAGACCGTGCCCTGCTTGGACACGTACTTCATGTCGTTGTTCATGCCGTCGAAGTAGATGACCCCGATGTTGCCGCCGCGCTTGACG
This sequence comes from Pseudomonadota bacterium, assembly GCA_947475315.1. Classification (GTDB taxonomy): domain Bacteria; phylum Myxococcota_A; class UBA796; order UBA796; genus CAIOSP01. Next base: position 29,199 of record CANJMY010000022.1, read on the forward strand.
ACCTCGGTGTCGGCGCCGACGAACTCGCCCGCGTCGGCGATCTCGTTCAGCCAGCCGCTGGGCGTGCCGCTGGCGACCATCAGGTTCTGGTTCTGCACGTCGTGGTACGCAATGTAGAGCGTCTCACCATCGCGCAGGATGGAGGGCCACTGGCCCATGTTCGTGCCTTCGGGGCTGATGTCGGACGCGTTGAACGTGCCCGCGCCCGTGCGGGAAGCGAAGCCGAGGCGCTGCTGACCCGCGTCGTAGTAGGCGACGAACTCGGTGCCGCCCGTGATGAGCAGGCGCGAGAAGGTGCCGACGTCCGCGGGGCGGGAGATGTCCGCGCCGGCCGCGTCCACGCCGGAGAACGGCGTGCCGGTCACGATGGTCTCGGCCGTCCAGGTGGCGCCGTCGATCTCGTTGCCGCCGTCATTGAGCTTGGCGAGCTTGAGCGTGCCGTTGGCGTCGTCGTGGTAGCTGACCACAGGCTTGCCGGTCGAGTCGAGCGCGAGCGAGCACCAGGTGCCGACGTTCGGGCCCGCGTCCACCACACCCGTCACCCAGGACTTGGGGCCGCCGGTGCGGTGCGCCCAGCGCAGGGTCTTGAAGGTGGCGTCGTAGTAGGTGACCCAGACGGTGCCGTCCGGCGCGACCTTCATGGACGAGTACTTGCCGCGATCGCCCGAGTCCAGGCCGGTGCTCGGGTCTCCGTAGCCGTCGACCTGCTCGTAGTACCAGGAGATGGTGTCATCCGCCTGGGGCGTGCCGGTGGCGAAGCCGAGGCCGCCAAGCTCACGGTCGTAGTACGAGATGACCAGGCGTTGGCCGTCGGGCGCGGTGCCCATCGACAGCCACGTGCCCGCGTCGGGCGGGGCCGGGTCGGACGGGACTTCGGGCTCCGGCTCCGGGATGATGAATTCCGTCTTGCAGGCGGTCATCAACAGGGGCGCGAGGAGGAGGGCGAGGCTGGAGCGGATCATGGGCAGGAGCTCCTGACGGGTCGGGGTGCACCATGCCATTGACGCAACCCACTGTCAACGAGGATGACACCGTCCACACGCACGCCCTTACGACGCGGACGGGGTGATCCCGGTGCCAGCGCCCGACCCGGTGACAGCGCGCCGCGATGTGACTACGCTTGAGGCATGCAACACACCGTCCCGCACGACCTCTCTGTGGCGCAAGCCCGCTCCGCCGCCGACCACGCGCTGGCGTCCTACCAGGAGCGCTTCCCGCAGTATCGGCCGACGGTCACGTGGACCGAGCCCACCAAGGCCACGGTGGAATTCCACGTGACCGGCATGTCCTTCAACGGCCTGTTTGAGATCCACCCGCGCGAGATCTCGATGGAGCTGGAGGTGCCGTTCCTGCTGCGCCCGTTCAAGAACAAGGCGCTGGACGTCATCGAGGCCGAGATCCGCACCTGGGTCGACAAGGTCAAGAAGGGCGAGATCGCCTAGCCGAGCGTTAGGTCGGAGGCAGGCCCAGGGCGGCCGCGATCGCAGACGGCGCGGCGTCGACCGGGACGTCACCCGCGGTGACCCCAGGCGTCACGCCCGCGCCCCACATGAGCCACAGCGCGTGCCCGTCCGCATCCGGCGACGTGGACAGCACCACGGACCAGCGCTGCTTCCCGACCGCGCGGTCCAGGTGGTCGAACAGCGCCGCGAGCGACTGATCGAGCCGCAGCAGCGCGTCCAGCGTCTCCCAGGAGTCCGGCGAGAAGCCCTCGACGACGTGGCCGAGCTGGTCGTAGGACAAGACGAGCAGGTCCGTACTGTCGCCCCGCCCGGACTGGGTTTGGCGGAGCGTCACCATCGCCGCGCTGGTCAGCGCCTCGCCCGCGGCCGGGCTCGCGCGCAGCGCCTCCGCGGTCTGAACGGGGGAGCCGTCCCCCGCGACGCCCGTCGGGGCCGGGTGCGGGAAGACCTCGCCGATGCCGCCGGGGCCATGCTCGCCGGGCGCGTCGTCGCGCGCGTGCGGCACGTAGACCCCAGGCTTCATCGCGATCCACGGCCGGTGCGCGAAGGCGGCGATCGGCACGTCCAGGTTCAATGCCGCGAGCCACTCCGGGCCAACAGACGCCGCGGCGGTGAACGTGAGCGTGTCGGCGTCGATCCACGCGCCGGTCTCGCCAAGTCCCAGGCGGTCGAGGCCCGCGCGGTCCACAGCGAGCGCGTGGACGGACGCGGCGACAAAGCGACTCACCACCCACGACGGCGCCGCGGGGGCACCCTTCACGATGACCCGCGCCGCGTTGGGCGACGTGAGGCGGACAAGGCCCCCATTGTAGTTTGGCGCGAGTGAATCCACGGCGCGCACGGGCAGCTTGTCGAGCGTCACGTACACGACGAGTGAGGCCCTCCCGTCCGCGCGCGGGGCGAGCGCGGGTCCCACGGTCCACGCGGGCGGATCGTCAGGCAGGCGCGGCGCGGGCGCGGTGGCGCACGCGGATCCGAACAGCAGCAGGCCCAGCCCGAGCGCGCGCACGCGACCTCCGCCCCGTCGTCGGGTAAGCGATACCGCTTGCGTTGTCCGCTCCCGCCGCGGCGCCGTCATGGGCGGCCCCGCGGCAAGATCGCCCGCTCGTGTCCTCGGTTCGCCGACGTGCCCCTCACCAAGACCGGCGGCGAGCTCAAGGTTGGACCTGGTAGAAGCCCACGGACACCGCGTCGGTCGGGTAGCTGTCGTAGACCCAGCTCCGCGCAGGCAGGGTCGCCTCGACCCGCGGCGTGAGCGCGTAGCCCGGGCCGACGCACAGCTTGGGATCGGCGCCGCCGTCGGGGTGGGCAAACGATCGCGAGGAGCAGGTGGCGGCCCGGTAGTACAGCACACACCGGCTGAAGTCGGGCGTCCACGCGTCGGTCGGGCGCAGCTCCAGCGGCAGCTTCGCCATGTCGCGCAGGTGCGTGGGGAAGGTGAGGCCCAGGTCTTCGGCCCACACGTCGTAGAGCACCACGCAGCCCGCCGGCAGCGTCGGCAGCGTGTCTCGGACGAACGCGTACTCCGCGCTCTGCGTGGTCGGCGCCAGGTCCAGCTTGAGCCGAGACCCGCCCGCGGCGACCACCGCGCCGACGAGCACGGCGCGCATCCAGCCCGCGTCGAGCGTCTGCGCCGCGCGCGCGACCGCCGCCCCCACCAGCGCCGCGGAGAACGGCAGCGCCGCCAGCTGGTAGCGCGCGATCGCCCACGACGCGGCGCCGATCGGCGACCACACGGGCACCACCAGCGACGTGACCAGCACGGACGCCGCGAGCGCCGCGCGGGTTCGAACGGGCAGCGCGCCCGCCACCAAGCCCGCGAGCATCGCCAACGCCACCGGCGGCGCCGTGTACGCCGGGTCGAGCACGATCAGGTGGCGCCAGCCGTAGGCGCGGAGCGAGTGACGGGCGAACAGATCCCAGCCTTGGCGTCCGTACGAGGCGACCTCCCACGCGGGGTTGTCGGTGGTGAGCGCGTGCAGGTGCCAGAGGGCCACCCCGACCGATCCCACCGTCGCGACCCAGGTCGCCGGGTGTCGCCACGGCACCTTGGCGCGATCGACGAGCGCGAGCAGGGCGACACAGGCCGGCAGCGCGACGCACTCGATCCGCCCTGACGCCGACGCGGCCAGCGCGGCCCCCGACACCAGCGCCGCAGCCCACGATGGTCGCCGCGCGTGCTCCGCCCACGTGGCCAGCCCGATCAGCCCGAGAGTCAGCGCCGGGACCTGCTGCGCGTCCGTGTGCCCGAAGCGCACCAGGGGCGTTGCCACGGCGAGCAGGAGCGCGGCGGTCCACGCGCCGGTCGCCGCCATGCCCGTCGTCAGGAGCCAGGCCAGCAGCGCGAGCGGGGCTGCGGCGCCGACGCCGGCCACCGCGTCGAACAGCCAGCCGTCGTTGTGCTGCCAGCCCGGAACAAACGGGTGGAGCAGCCGCGCGAACGCCGTGAACCCGTAGCCGCGCTCGATCTCCAGCGCGCCCTCGCTGTACGGTCCCCACGAGCGGAAGTTGATGTCGTGCGGACCCGCGGGCGCGGCCAGACGCAAGGCCAGCGCCAGCGCGAACAGCAAGGCGACGCCGACCTTCCCTCGATGGTCCAAGGCGCGTAGCCCCCGGACGCCGAGTGCTGCGCCGCCGACCAGCGCCACCGCGGTCAGCGCCTCCAGCAACCCGAGCAGCGTCATCGAGGAGTCGGGCATGCACCACCGAACGCGAGGGAGGAACCCGGTCGGCGGGCCTTGTCGACCCGCCGAGCGCTACGGCGCGGTGAGACGAGCCTGGACCGCCTCACGCAGGCCGGGGTCGGTAGCGAGCACGATCAGCCTGCCTGCGACGGCCTCGGAGGTGGTGGTCGTGAGGTGCAGGGTCCGACCGGTCACGGTCGCCTCGACGTCGTTCAGGGAGCCGTTGAGCACCTCAAACGCGTCGGCGAGGCCGAGATCGTCGGCCAGGTCGATCGAGACGTCGATCGTCTGGTCGGCGAGCGCGTAGGGGATGTTGCGCTGGAGCGCGCAGTCCAGGTCGGTCGGGCCTTGGGTCGTGTCGAGGCCGATGACCACCAACACGAGCCCGCCCGGCACCCGTAGGGCCTCGACGATCGCGTGCGCGTCGGTGTGGGCGGCCCCGGTGGGCGCGCCGACCCGGAGCAGGTTGCGGACGCCGCGCAGATCGTGGTTGAGGCTGGCGAAGGCCGCCCAGGTGTCTTCCCAGTCGGGCTTGAACTGCAGCGCCGTCTGGAAGAACATCAGGCCGCGCCCGCCGGCCGCCACGACCGACAGCTCCTGCACACGCGCCTCGGACGGAGAGGGCTCGCTCAACCAGCCGCCGAGCCCCTGCGTGTAGAGCCAGGTCGGCAGCGGCTCCTGGTTCCGCACGGTGGCGCGCAGATAGTCGTAGGCGCCACGAAGCGGCGGCGCGGCGCCAAAGTCGGTGATGTGCGGCGCGCAGGCGGACGTGTAGAAGTCCATGCCCTGGAGGTCCGCGGACCCGGCGAACATGCCGGTGAACCGGTGCCGCGACGCCCCGATGTAGGTGACGATCGGGCGCTCACGGACGGCCCAGTAGGTGGACTCCTCCGCCATCTGACGCATCTTCTGGGTGTCGCGGAGCTCGTCGAGGGACTTGTTGTCGACCTCGTCGCCGAGCATACGCGCCGGGGTGCGGTCCCAGGCGGCCTCAGGCATGGCCCAGCCGCCGTCGTCGGCGAAGGCGTAGATGTTTGCGGTGCGGAACTCGTCGTCGACGAGGCTCTCCGCGTCGCGCTGGGCGCACTGCGGAGCGTCCGCCGGGCGTCGTTGCCGCAGGAAGAACGTGTCGAAGCCCGCGTCCTGGTGCAGCTTGAAGTTGGCGTCGTTCACGCCGGGGAAGGGGCAGTCGCTGTCGTTGGGCCAGCTCTCGATCGGCCACAGCGGCATCGTCACCCGTCCGCCGGCGACCGCCTCGGTGGCGTCGTCGAACGTGACGGCGACGGTCCACGCGTCACCCACGGACGTGGGCGTGCACAGCGGCACCTCGATCATCGCGGACGCGCCGGGCGCGAGCGTGGGCGTCGCGAGGCAGGCGGCGTCGGTCTGATCGCGTCCGTCGACGATCACCTGCGAGACGGTGTGGGCGACGGTGTCGTCGTTGTGGAGGTGGACGTACACGCGGTCCAGCGCGTCGCCGTGCGCCACCGAGGTGAGCCGCACCGGCGTGGTCGCGTAGGGCACGGTGGCGTCGAACGCGTCGCCCTGGTCGGTCGGCAGACGAACCCGGATCGACGTGTCGGTGTCGAAGTGCGCGGCGCGGACATGCATCGACACCCACACCGGCTCGCCCGCGACGACCTCGTTCGGCCAGACGCGGATCCAGTCGAGCTCACCCGCGTCGAGCAGCTCCGTCGCGGACGTGCCGTTGATCTCGACCTCAAATGCGGCTGCGCGCGCGGCGCCTGCCGTCGCGGCGGGGATCAGCGTGCCAGTCACGGCGGAGGTCGCGACGAACATGAGGCGGCCGCCGGAGGTGGGGTCCGGAATCGACGCCTCGGGGTAGGCGGGCGCCTCGTCGGTGCCGAACACCTTGGAGGGGTCTTCGCTCAGCGCGCCCGGGCCGTACGGGTAGAACCAGTCCTTGCGCCAGCTGGCGTGGGCGGACGACGGCGTGGTCGCGGCGCAGGCGTCACCGGTGGTGCAGGTGACGAGCGGGTCGGCGGTGGTGGCGACGTCGGTGTCGTCGGGGGCGGGGTCGGTGTGGCACGCGACCACAATCAGGAGCGCGCACGAGGCGAGCGTGTGCGAAGCGTTGGACATGGGTTCTCCGTCGCGGGTCTCTGCGAGGAATGTGGCGTTAACCGCGCGCCGTGCGCGACGCCGGGCCACCGCCCGAGCGTCGCGTGCACGGCGAGAGATCAGTCGGCGCCAGTTGGACTTGGCGAGTCCGCCTCACGCATGGCCCACGCGTAGAGGGACGGGAGCACGTACAGCGTCAGCAGCGTGCTCGTCACCAACCCGCCGATCACGACGGTGGCGAGGGGGCGCTGCACCTCCGCGCCCGCGGATCGCACGAGCGCCATCGGCAGGAAGCCAAACGCAGCCACCAGCGTGGTCATCGTCACGGTGCGCAGCCGGTCGCGCGCGCCTTCCACGGCCGCCTGCGCGGCGGTCCGCCCTTCCTCCTGCAGGCGCCGCATGTGCGACACCAGCACGATCCCGTTGAGGACCGCGATGCCGAACAGCGTGATGAAGCCCACGCCCGCGGAGATCGAGAACGGCAGCCCGCGCGCCATCAGCGCGAAGATCCCGCCGGTCGCAGCGAGGGGGACGTTGGCGTACACCATCAGCGACATTCGAGCGGATCCGAACATGGCCTGCAACAGCACGAAGATGAGCAACAGCACCACCGGCACCAGCACGGCCAGCCGGGCCGACGCCTCGGCGAGGTTCTGGAACGCGCCGCCCCACTCGATCTGGTAGCCAGGAGGCAGGTGGACCTCGGCGTCGATGCGCCGCTGTGCGTCCGCGACGAAGCCCGCGATGTCGCGGCCTCGCACGTTGACCTCCACGGTCAGCCGCCGACGACCCTGGTCGTGGCTCACCTGCAGCGGGCCCTCCTCGTCGACGATCGTCGCGACCTGTCCGAGCGGCACCGGCGCGCCACCTGCACGTCCGACCAGGATGCCCTCCAAGCGGGCGCGGTCCCCACGCACCTCCGGCGGGAAGCGCACCTGGAGCGCGAAGCGCCGCTGACCCTGCACCACCGTACCCACCTGCGCGCCGCCGATCGCCTCGACGCCGTCGAGCACGTCGCGGGCCGACATGCCGAGCCGCGCGATGCGCGACGGGTCGACCTCGATCCGCAGCATGGGGAGGCCGGCGACCTGCTCGGCCTTCACGTCCGACGCGCCCTCGACCTTGGACACGGCCGCCGCCAGCGCGTCGCCCGTCGACTTGAGCGTGTCGAGGTCGTCGCCGTACAGCACGATCGCCACGTCGGAGCGCACGCCCTCGATCAGCTCGTTGACGCGCAGCTCGATCGGCTGCCCAAAGCTGAAGTTCACGCCGGGCACCGACGCGAGCAGGGTGGCCTGGATCTTCTCGATCAGGTCGTCCTTGTCGGCGGCGTCCTTCCACTGATCGTGAGGCTTGAGCTGCACGATTACGTCGGAGAGATCGACGCCCATCGGGTCGGTGGCGATCTCGGCGCGGCCGGTCTTGCACACGACGGTGTCGATCTCGCTCGGGAACTTCGCCAGGAGCACACGCTCGACGTCGCTCGCCTGCTGGATGGACTCTGACAGCGACACGGACGGCGGGCGCAGGATCTGGATCGCCAGCGCGCCCTCGTCGAGCGACGGTACGAACTCAGCGCCGAGGAACGGCGCGGCCGCCAGGCTCGCCACGAACACGGCGACCGCGAGCAGGGCAGGGAGCGGAGACAGCCGGGTCGCCGCGGCCAGCGTGGGCGCGTACACCCGATCCAGCAGGCGCATCAGCCATGTGTCGCCGTCGCGCGCGCCGACGAGGAAGGTGGACGCGAGCACCGGCACCAGCGTCAGCGTGACGAGGAGAGACCCCGTCAGCGCCAGGACCACCGTCGTCGCCATGGGGCGGAACATCTTGCCTTCGATGCCCGTGAACGACAGGATCGGCAGGTAGACCAGGATGATGATCCCCACGGCAAACGCCACGGGTCGCGTGACCTGTCGCACCGCGCCCAGGATCACCGCCCGATCCACCACCTCACCGCGCTGTCGTCGCACGTGAACGGTGTGGAGCACATTCTCCAGCAGCACCACCGCGCCGTCGACCATCAGCCCAAAGTCGATGGCGCCCAGGCTCATCAGGTTGCCCGACACGCCGAGCAGGTTCATGCCGATCAGCGCGAACAGCAGCGACAACGGGATGACCGCCGCGGCGATCAGCGCGGCCCGCAGGTTGCCGAGCGTGAGCAGCAGCACCAAGCCCACCAACAGCGCGCCCTCGATGAGGTTCTCGGCCACCGTGGTGATGGTGCGGTCGACCAGCTCGGTTCGGTCGTAGAACACGTCGATCTTCACGTCGGGGAGCGTCTTCTGGAGATCGTCGACGGCCTCTTGGAGCGCCACGGACACGGTGCGGGAGTTTCCGCCCAGGCGCATCATGGCGATCCCCGACACGATCTCACCATGGCCGTCGCGCGTGACCGCGCCCTGCCGCAGCATAGGCGCGAACACCACGGACCCCAGTCCGCCGATCGTGATCGGCGTGCCCTCGGGGGTGGTCGACACCACCACGTCGGCGATCCGCTCGCGCGTGTCGAGCAGCGACACACCGCGGACCAGCACCTGCTCGCGGCCCCTCTCGATCGAGCCGCCGCCGACGTTGACGTTGTTGCGGTCGAGCGCGTCGAACACGTCGGCCAGCGCGAGGTGGTGGGCGGCCAGCGCCTCGGGCGTGACGCGCACCTCGAACGTGCGCAGCTCGCCGCCGAACGCGTTCACCTCCACCACGCCGTCCACGGTGCGCAGACGCGGGGCGATCTGCCAGTCGAGCACGTCGCGCAGGTCCATCAGGCTCTGGCCCTTCAGGCCGCGCACTTCGAACTGGAAGATCTCGCCCAGGCCGCTGCTGACCGGGCCCATCTCTGGCTCGCCAAAGCCGTCGGGGATGGACTCCTTGGCCTCGATCAGGCGTTCGCCCACCACCTGGCGCGCCCACCAGATGTCGGTGCCCTCCTCAAACACCACGGTCACGGCGGACAAGCCAAAGCGTGACACGGAGCGCATCTCCTCCAGGTGGGGGAGGCCGCCCATCGACTGCTCGACAGGCGTGGTGACGAAGCGCTCGATCTCCAGCGGGCCCAGCGCAGGCGCGTCGGTCAGCACCTGCACCTGCACGTTGGTCACGTCGGGGACGGCGTCGATCGGCAAGCGGGTCATGGCGTGGACGCCCGCGGCGATCCACAGCAGGAGCGCGATCACCACCAGCAAGCGGTTTCGCAGCGCCAGCGCCACCAGGCGGTCCAGGGGCGACACACCCTGCACGTCCAGGAGCTCTCGGTCGGTGGTCTCGAGGCGCATCTCACTCACCTTCCAGCGCGCTCTTGCCGAGCTCGCTCGTCAGGGTGAACGCGCCCTCGACCACCACGCGTGCGCCGGGCTCAAGCCCGGACAGCACATGGAGGCGGCCGCCCGCCACAGGCGCGGTCTGCACCGGGGTGACGATGAACTGGCCCGGCGCGGTCTCGACGAACACCGACGCCTGTCCGGCGATCGTCTGGATGGCTTCCACGGGGATGGACAGGCCGGTCACGCCTGGGTCTCCCACGCTCAGCCTGGCCTGCGCGAACATGTTGGGCTTGAGGCGATGGTCTGCGTTCGACACGACGACGCGCACCTCGGTGGTGCGGCTGTCGGGATCCAGCCAGTCGCCGATAGCGTCCACGACCCCAGAGAATCGCTCGTCGCCGTAGGCGTCGACGGTGAACGACACCGCCGCGCCCTTGCGGACCGAGGCCAGGTCCCTCTCGTAGACCTCCACGATCAGCCAGACCTCGTCGAGGTTGCCGACGTGGAACAACGGGTCGCCCGACGACACCGACGCGCCGAGCGACGCGTCGAACGACAAGACGCTGCCGGTGATCGGGCTGCGCACCGACACCCGCGACGAGAAGTGCTGGCCCTTCTCCGGACGGACAGACTCCGGTGACACGCCGAACACGCGCAGGCGCTCCTCGGCGGCCTCGGCGTCGGCGGCGGCGACGGTCAGCTCGGCGTCGGCGTCGAGCTGCTGGGAGCGCGACGCGAACCCGTCCCCGACTAGGGCGCCGATGCGCTCGCGTTTGGCGCGCGCGGTCTCCAGGCGCGCGGTGGCCGACAGGTGCGCGCCGATCGCCTCCCCGAGGTCGGGCGAGAGCACCACCGCGAGCGAGGCCCCAGCCGTTACCGCGTCGCCGGGGCGCACCTGGATGCGCTCAACGGTGCCGCCGGTGACCGCGGCCACGCGGGCCTCTTGGCGTGGATCGAGCGCGATGCGCGCGGGCACCCGCACCTCGCCTTCGAGCGAGCGGGCCTCGACGACCTCCACGCGCAGCCGGGCGTTCGTCAGCGCGTCGCCCTGCAACGTCACCTCAGCGACGGAGGGCGCTTCGGCCTCGGGCTGCGCAGGGGCAGGGGTGGCGGAGGTGCAGGCGGTGAGCAGCAGCGGGAGCAGGAAGATCATTCGACACCTCCAAAGAGCGCGGGGTCATCGTGTGCGAGGAGCTGGGAGAGGGTGGCCTTGGCGGTGGTGGCGCGGGCGTCGAGGCCGCTCGTCCAGCCGTCCAGCACCTCGGCGCGCAGCAGGGCGGCGGTGGACACGTCGAGCTCACCGGACTGCACGCCGGCCTCGATCGCCGCGAGCGCGGCGCGCGCGTCGGCGTCGATGTCGGACAGGCGCGACAGGTCCGCGTGCGCGCTGCGGGCGAGCTGATCGGCGGTCGCCTGATTGGCGGTGACGACGCGCTCGATCTGGACGACCTCCGCCTCGCGCACCGCCAGGTCGGCGCGCGCCCGGGCGACGCCGCCTTGGTTGCGCGTCCACAGGGGCAGCGTCCACGCCACATAGGGGTGGGCGTCCACGGCGCCGTCCCCCACGTCGAGCGCGACGCCGAGCGAGATCGGGTCGACGACCGCCGCGCGCGCCTTGGCCAGCGCGGCCCGCGCCGCGTCGGTCGCCCGCCGGGCCGCGGTCAGGTCGACCCGCTCGCCAGAGGGCTGCGTCGGTGTCGGGACGCCCTCAAGCGGGTCCCCCAGCTCGGCGGTCAGCGCGTCGGGGTGGAAGGCGGCCAGCGCGGTGCGGGCCTCCGCCTCGTCGCGGCGCGCGTCCAGCGCCGTGGACAGCGCGTGCGCTTCGTCCAGCCGCGCCAGCCGCACGTCCAGGTCCGACGCCTCGCCCTGGGCCGCGCGCGCCTCGGCGGCGGCCCGCAGGTGGTGCGCCTGGGTCAGCACCTCGTCGGTCAGCCGGGTGCGCAGGATGGCGGTCGCGGCGTCCACCCAGGCGACGCGCGCGTCGTGGGCAAGCATCACCCGCGAGCGCCGCTCGGAGAGCTCGGCGGTCCGCCGCTCGAGCGTGGCGGTGCTCCGCGCGGCGTACCCTTCACCCGAGGGGGAGAAGGGCTGGGCGACCTTGACCTCGGTGCTCCCCCGGATCCCGACCGTGGCCTCCACGTCGGGGTTCCAGAGCAGCACCGACGCCTCGCGCCGGTCGGCGGCCGCGACGTCGACGAAGGCGCGGGCCGCGACGGCGTCAGGGTGGTGGGCGAGCGTATGTTGGACGACGGCATCGGCGGACAAGGGCGCCGCGAGCGCGACGGGTGGCAGGAGCCACACGACGAGCAGCACGGCGACCCCACGGAGCGTGGAGAGCACGGGGTTCACCTAGGAGTGGGTTCACGGGGGCGCGCTCGCGGGCGAGCGCAGGCCTGCGACGGAGCTCGTCGCAGACCACGGCGTGAGGACACTCAGGCGATTGGAGGGGGCACCGGCGGCGACGTGCTGTGCAGCGCCGGCGACGCAGGGTCGGGCACGCGCACGCGCACGGTGGCGTAGCGGAAGGTGGGGCCGTCCGGGAGCGACAGCTCGGGCGGCAGCATGGGGAGCGAGCTGCAGCACTGGCACACGTGCTGTGACGGGGAGCAGCCGTGCTCCGCGCAGGACCCGCTGCCCGCGTGGTCCTCAGACGCCGCGACCTGTTCGTGCGCGGCGCTGTGCGGCAGGTGTCCGTCGTGGAGCAGGTGACCCGCCGCCTCGACCAACGCCTCACCGCCCGGCGTCAGGCCCAGGATGACGAGCAGGATGAGCACGACGCGCGCGAGGCGCCGCCAGCGGTTGAGCCGCTGGCGCGTCTTCGAGCTGTCCGCGATCGTGCGTGTGCGCATCTGGGGGGTGTCGCGTGGCATGCGATGGGTGTCAAGCGGAAGAGACAGGCTCGGACGTGTGACCCGACCCGCCTCTGCTTACGTGCCGCAGAAGGTCTGAAACCCCGCCGTGAACTCCTCCGACGCAGGCCCCGTGTACGCCTCGTCGCCGTCGCGCACCTCGAACGGGTGCGTCACCGCGTCCATCAGCCGCTCGAGCGGCCCCAGGTCGCCCGCGACCGCCGCGGCCAGCGCCTCCTCCACGCGGTGGTTGCGTGGGATGACGCGCGGGTTCACCCGATCCATCGCGTCCGCTCGCTCGGGGGGCGCGCCGTCGAGCGCCACGCGCGCCTGCCACCGCTCGGTCCACGCCAGCAGCGGCGCGGCGTCGGGCACAAGCGCCGTCAGCGACGCCAGGTCCCCGCGCAACGCCGTCGCCAGCGCGCGGAAGAACCGCGTGTGGTCCGGGTGGTGCGCCGCCAGCAGCGCCTCAAGCTCGGCCAGCAGCGCGTCGTCGCCCTCGTCCTCGCTCACCATCCCGAGCTTGCGCCGTAGCTCGGCGCGCCACGCCTTGGCGTACACCGCGCCGTACTGGTTCAGCGCCGCTTGCGCGAGCGGCAGCGCCACGTCCGGATCCGGATCGATGAGCGGCAGGAGCGCGCTGCCGAGTCGGCTCAGGTTCCAGCCCATCACCGCGGGCTGGTTGCCGTAGGCGTAGCGCCCGCCGTGGTCGATCGAGCTGAACACGGTGGCCGGATCGTGCGCGTCCATGAACGCACAAGGCCCGTAGTCGATCGTCTCTCCGGAGATGGTGACGTTGTCGGTGTTCATGACGCCGTGGATGAAGCCGACGCCCATCCAGCGTGCCACCAACGCGGCCTGCGCGTCGCGCACGCACTCAAAGAGCGACAGGGCGGGGCGGGTCCGGTCGGCGTCTGGGTAGTGGCGGTCGAGCGCGTAGGTGACGAGCAGGGCGGCGCGCGTGTCGTCGCCGTGCACCGCGAAGTACTCGAAGGTGCCGACGCGAATGTGGCTGGCGGCCACGCGCGCGAGCACGGCGCCGGGCGGGTAGCCCTCGCGCGCGACGCGGGCGCCGGTGGTGGTGACGGCGAGCGCGCGCGTGGTGGGGATGCCCAGCGCGTGCATCGCCTCGCCCATGATCGACTCGCGCAGCATGGGCGCGAGCGCGGCCAGCCCGTCGCCGCCGCGGGAGAAGGGCGTGCGGCCCGATCCCTTGAGCTGCAGGTCGCGGCGATGGCCGTTGCGGTCGATCAGCTCGCCCAGCAAGAGCGCGCGGCCGTCGCCCAGGCGAGGGGACAGGCCGCCGAACTGATGGCCGGCGTAGGCCTGCGCGATCGGGTCGGCGCCTTCGGGCACCATGGCGCCCGACAGCACCTGCGCGGCGACCGGGCGAAGCTCCTCCAGATCCAGCCCCAGCTCGGCCGCGAGCGGCTCGTTGAGGACGACCAGCGCGGGCCCAGGCGGCGTGGCGGGCAGGGCGCGCTCGAAGGTGCCTTCCAGGTCGCGCGCGTAGGTGTTGTCGAAGCGAAACACGGGAGCTCCAGGCCAAGATCTCCCCTAGCGGGTTGGCGCGGGGGAGACGCGCGATCGAGACGGAGCGTGAAGGGTGAGGACCCGACACCCGGGTGCCGTGGGCCGCTCGACACGTCCGCCGTCGCGATCATAGGCGTCGTGTTCCATGGAGCGCCCATGCCCGGCCGCGACGTCGTCCTGCCCGCCCCGCCTGGGGGCACCGCCACCCCCGCGTTCGCCGCCACCCCGGACGGCGCCCGCCACGGTGTCGTCGTGATCCACGAGATCTTTGGCCGTGCGCCGGAGATCGATCGCGTCGTCGAGCGCTTCGAGCGCATGGGCTACGCCGCCGTCGCGCCCGACCTGTTCTCCGACGGGATGAAGGCGATGTGCATCCGTCGCGCCGTGGTCGACCTGTGGCGCGGGACCGGCCCGTCGCTCGACAAGGTGATCGCGGCCCGCGACTGGCTCACCGCCATGACGGGCATCCCCTCCGACCGGATCGGCATCATCGGCTTCTGCTTTGGCGGCAGCTTCGCGCTCGCGCTCGGCGGCGACTTTGCTGTGGTCTCTACGAACTACGGCGAGATCCCGCGCAACCTGCTGCCGGACGGCATGGCGCCGACCATCGGCTGCTACGGCGGCCGCGATCACTCCATGGCCTCCGTGCCGGGGCGCCTGGGCAAGCTGCTCCAGGAGCGGGGTGTGCCGCACCAGCTCCATCTGGACCCGGACGCGGGCCACTCCTACCTCACGGACGGCGACCGCCCGATCCTGGCCGCGCTCACGCGCCCGCTCATGAACGTCGCGTACGACGCGGAGCGCGCCGAGGCCGCGTGGTCGAAGATCGAGGCCTTCTTCGGCGAGCACCTGCCGGCCTAGCGCGGTGCACGCTCAGGCTGAGCGACACCTCGGTCGCCCGGCCGTGAGCGTCACCGATCGAGGCAAGATGAACGCCCCGATCCACCGCCTCACGGCATCGGGAATTCGATCCGGATCTCGCCGAGCGTCTTCGCCACCGTGTCGGCGGTCCACGCGAGCTGCGCCTCGCTGTGGGTGGACGACAGGAAGAAGCGCAGGCGGGCCGCGTCGTCGGGCACCGCCGGGTAGACGATCGGCTGGACGTTGATGCCCGCCGTCTGGAGCCGTTGCGAGAGCACGAGCGCGTGCAGCGAGTTGCCGGTGATCACCGGGACCACGCCCGAACCACCCGTCGCCGGGCCGTTGTCCAGGCCGTGCTTGAGGCAGGCCGCGTGGAAGAAGGCCGCGTTGTCCTGCAGCTTCTTCACGCGCCAGGGCTCTTCGAGCATCAGCTCCAGGCTGGCGAGCGCCGCCATGCCGTTCGCGGGCGTGAGACCCGCCGAGTACACAAACCCGGGCGACGTGTACTTGAGGTAGCGGACGAGCGCGGACGAGCCGGCGATCCACCCGCCGCAGCTCGACATGGACTTGGACAGCGTGCCCATCCACAGGTCCACGTCGCGGCCGTCGATGCCCCAGTGCTCGCCGATGCCGCAGCCCGTCTTGCCGACGATGCCGAAGCTGTGCGCCTCGTCGACCATCAGCAGCGCGCCGAAGCGCTTCTTGAGCGCGATGTAGCGGGGCAGCGCGCACAGGTCGCCGTCCATCGAGTACACGCCCTCGACGATGATCAGGCAGCGCCGGTAGTGCCCGCGCAGCGCCTTGAGCTGGCGCTCCAGATCGTCGGGGTCCTCGTGGGCGAACGCGCGCCGCTGCGCGCCGGACAGCTTGATGCCCTGCAGCGCTGAGTCGTGGATGTACGCGTCGTGGAGGATCAGATCCTCCTTGCCCATCAGGTGGCCGATCGCCGTGACGTTGGTCGCGTGGCCCGCCGTGAACAGGATCGCGTCGTCCACGCCCTGGCACTTGGCGATCAGCGCCTCCAGGTCGTGGTGGAAGGGCCGCTCGCCGCTCGCCACGCGCGACGCCGACACGCTGGTGCCGTAGCGGTGGATCGCCTCTTCGACGCGCGTCAGCACGCGCGGATCGCCGGAGAGTCCGAGGTAGTTGTACGAGCTGAAGTTCACCAGCTCGCGGCCCGCCACCGACGTGGTGTCGCGCGCCGTGCCCTCGTGGACGTGGAAGTAGGGGTTCTGCAGCCCCATCATCTTCAGGCCGTCCAGCCGGATGTCCAGGTCCTGAAGCTCCTGCCACTTCGTGAAGTCGACGTCCTCGGCGCGCGGGACGAACGGGGCGTCGTCGCCGTCGAGCTTCTTCATCTCGGCGTGCACTTCTTCCGCGATCA